>CADCWN010000398.1 GCA_902806415.1 uncultured Thermomicrobiales bacterium
CCTGAGGGCGTCTCCCGAGGCACCGACAAGGTCGCCTTCCGACCCCACACGACGCGTGTGTCGGAGAAGTGAAGGGCACGAGCCCCTCGGCTACGCCGCCCCGCCGCAAGCCTAACACGGTTTTGAAACCGCCTGTATCGCCCCATAGAGCGATGGGGGAGGAGATTATGTCAACATATGCTTCGGGCACCCGAGACAATACACTACCAACTCCGCAAGCCCTCTGTCAGGGTCGCGCACGCGCTATTCGGGCGCATGGCCCCCTGCCCCCGCCTCGGCGGGGCCAAATGCCCGGTGAGGGGTGTGCGTCGGGGAGAAGTGCTCGATCCCCGCCGCCCCGAAGCGACGGAAGACTTCCTGCACCGGTTCCGCGAGCGTATCGTCCTGGCCCATGTGGACGATGATTTGGAGATCTGGCGCGGATGCCTGCCGTGGAGCTTCCACGTGCTGGCCGGCGCGCAGACCCCGCAACCTGGTCATTATCGACGGTCGCGCCGTGGCGGCGAGTCCGGGGGCGGGGGCGGTACGCTCAAGAACCGTGATCTGACTCGTCGTCAGGCCCAACTCTTCCAGGGCCGTGACGATCTCTCGCGGCTGGCTCGTGCCAGCCGCGAACCGGGCGTTGACCTGCGATGCGCGCTCGAACATGATCCGGCCTCCTTGATGCTGCCAATCGGCCAGCGCCGACGGCTCCTACGCCCGCACCACCATCGCGGTCGGGGATCTGATCGATCGTCATTCCGCGTGCTCGCCGCCCCAGGAGCCGCCGTAGGTGCCGCAGTCGAGGCGAATCGGGACGATTACCACTCCCACCGGCGTACCGATTGCAGCGCATGGACACCTACCCTGCCAGCTTGCAGCAAGGTAGGCTGGATCGCGGACGCCTCGCCGCATCGCAACTGCGGCCCCATCGTCGTCACCATGTTCGGGGTCGCACAGTGCACAGGCTGACGCAGCAGCTCACTCGCCGGTGGAGAGCGCGTGAGGCATAGCGCAGTCGCACGACAGGTACATTGTCTCGTGGGTCTCTCACGGGAGTATAACAGGTTATGGAGAGTGACGCTTCGAACCCCGCTGGTATCGAGCCGTTCGGAGAACGTATCGGCCCGAGGGACCCTGGTGATCCATGTTCTCATCGGCGTTTTCGCACGCGATGGTATGCAGCGCGCGAGGCACGGGGAAACAACGACAGACCCGTTGACGCATCTGTGCATCGGCGGAAGTGACGGGAGTGAACACGCGAATTCGATACGCGGGGCTGCGGGTAACCCGGTCACGGTTGCCCCCATCTTCCCCGCTTGGTACCGTCGCCTCGCGACCGGATCGCGAGTGACAAGGGGCGCGTCCGGATGACCGAAATGGCCCCCACTATCCGAGCCAATTCAGCGGTCGGGTTAGCGCGCCATCACCGCTCGCGCCGTCTCACGCCCGCTCGCGGTCAGCGCGAGGTGACCGTTCTCGCGGGCGATCAGGCCGTCATCGGCGGCGCGGGTGATCGCCTCGTCGCGCACGCGATCGGCCCAGCGCAACTCCTCGCCGAGGTGGGCGACGGCGCTCTCAGTCGCCTGGTTCTGCGTCCCCTCGTGGTTGAGGAGATGGACGATCAGGGTCTCGACCGCGAAGCGCCGACGCTGGCGTGCCTGGCGGCGGGTCCGCGCCACCAGCCCCTGCTCGGGAGCGAAGAGGAAGGCGAGACCGAAGAGCGCGCCCGCCAGCGTCGCCATCGCCCCGGCGACCGAGGCGTCGAGCGCCACCGCGACGCCGTAGCCGAGGGTCGCGGCCAGCGCGCCGCAGGCCACCGCGAGGCCGATCATCACCGGCAGGCGGTCGGTCAGCAGGTAGGCGGTCGCGGCGGGGATAATCATCAGCGCGACGACGAGGACCGCGCCGACCGCCGTGAAAGCCCCGACCGCCGTGATCGAGAGGATGCCCATCAGCGCGTAGTGGATCAGGACCGGCGAGAAGCCGAGCGCCGCCGCCAACCCCGGATCGAAGGTCGCCAGCTTCAGCTCCTTGTAGAGGAGGAGAATGAAGGCGAGGTTGATCGCACAGAGGCCGCCCATGATCCAGAGCGACTGCGGGCCGAGATCGAGGTCGCCGACGAGCAGCGACTCGAAGGCGGAGAACTCGATGTTGCCGTAGAGGACGGCGTCGGTGTCGAGGTGGACGTTGGAGAAGAAGCGCGAGACCAGCACCGTGCCGAGCGCGAAGAGGGCCGGGAAGACGATCCCGATCGCCGCCTGCCCGGCGACGCGCCCGGTCCGTTGCAGCGCCTCGACCAATGCCACCGTCACCACCGCCGCCAACGCCGCGCCGGCGAAGCCGGCCAGTAGGTTCGGGCCGCGCGCGATGAAGTAGCCGGCGACGATGCCGGGCAGGATGGCGTGGCTGATCGCGTCGGCCATCATCGCCATCCGGCGCAGCAGCAGGAAGCAGCCCGGCAGCGCGCTGGCGCTGGCGACAAGAATGCCGGTGAGGAGGATAACCTGGCCGGAGTTCATTGTGAGCCTGCCTCGTTCGATTACGGCATGAGCGGCGGGGGCGCTTGCAGATTCCGGCGGTGTCGCCGATTGCGCGCCCAATCCCAGACGAGACCGTGGGCCGGGGCGAGGTAGAGCGAAATGATCACGATCAGCGTCAGGGCGAGGATGATCATCGGGCCGGTCGGCAGGCGCGACGCTTCGACGCTGAGGATCGCGCCGCTGACGCCCGCCAGTGCGCCGAAGAACGCCGCCAGCCCGAGCATGACGCCGAGGCGGTCGGTCCACTGGCGCGCGGCCACTGCCGGCCCGATCAGCATCGCCACCATCAGGACGACGCCGACCGTCTGCAGGCCGATCACGACCGCCGCGACGATCAAGGAGGTCAGCAGGACGCTGAGGCGCTCGGTGTTGAAGCCGAGACTCGCCGAGAAGTCGGCATCGAACGCCAGCAGCTTAAACTCTTTGTAGAAGAGGACCACGACCGCCAGCGCGACCCCGCCGATGATCGCGAGCGTCACGACGTTGCGGGTGACGAGCGCGGCGGCCTGGCCGAAGAGGAACTTGTCGAGGCCGGCCTGGTTGGCGTCGTTGCGCTTGCTGATGAAGGTCAGCAGCATGATCCCGAAGCCGAAGAAGGCGCTGAGGACGATCCCGAGCGCCGCGTCCTGGTCGAGCCGCGTGTCGCGGACGATTCGCAGGATGAGGGCGGTGCCGAGCCAGCCCGCGATCCCCGCGCCGAGCAGCAAGACCGGCAGATCCTTCGACCCGGTGAGGAGGAAGGCGAGGCAGATACCGGGCAGTGCCGCGTGCGAGAGGGTGTCGCCCAGCAGCGCCTGGCGGCGTAAGACGGCGAACGAGCCGAGGACGCCGCTGACGATCCCGAGGACCGCTGAGCCGAGGGCGACGTTGCGCAGCGTGTAGTCGAAGAGCAGATCGCGCAAGAGATCGAACATACTAACCTCACCCCACCGCGGAGGCGTCGGGCTCGCCGGCCACGCCGCCCTGATCCTTCAGGATATGCAGGCGACCGGCGTAGGTGCGCGCCAAGTTCTCGGGCGTGAAGGTCGCGGCGAAGGGGCCGGCGGCGACCAGCCGCACGTTCAGCAGCACCAGCCAGTCGAAGTAGTCCGGGGCCGATTCGAGGTCGTGGTGGACGCAGACGACCGTCTTGCCGCGCGCCCGCAACGCCCGCAGGAGCTCCACGATCGCCCGCTCGGTCGTCGCGTCCACGCCGACGAACGGCTCGTCCATCAGGTAGAGCTGGGCGTCCTGCGCCAGCGCCCGCGCCAGGAAGACGCGCTGCTGCTGCCCGCCGGAGAGCTGGCTGATCTGCCGGGTCGCGTAGTCGGCCATCCCGAGTTGCTCCAGGCACCCCAG
>CADCWN010000399.1 GCA_902806415.1 uncultured Thermomicrobiales bacterium
GCGGGCGGTGTCCCCACCGCTCGCCGTGGACACCTCGCTCGGCCAGTGGGCGTTCTTCGCGACCGTGGCGCTGGTCATCGCGGGCGGCGGCGCGCTGCTGTACGGCGTGCCGACGGTGCTCGCCCTCGCGCTCGGGGCGGCGGCCCTCGCCGGCCTCCTCACCCTCGCCAAGCAGGTGCGGCGCGTCCCGCAGCAATCGGCGGCGTATCAGGCGCAACCGGCGCGGTGAGCGCGGCGGACGACGAGCGACCGCAGGATCGGTGACGCAGACCCCAGAGGGGCCAATCGAAGGCAACAGGCGAGCGGGGGGGCAAAGGCTCCCCTGCTCGTCTGTGTTCCGGCTCGGATAGTGGGGATAGTTCCAGCGAGTGAAGCCATGTAGCGGGTCGGCAGGGTCGGCACAGGGTACAGTCGCGCCCCCATGACTCGCCCGCCATTGGGACCAGGACCCCCGCCGCTTGCCCTGGTACTTCTGGCGCGTGGGCCAGCGACGGGGGTACCGATTATGGGAGATCTGGGGGATACAAAGGTCTGAGCGTCCCCTCTATACTGCGGATATACCAGGGAAGAAGCGGTACCAACCGACCAATGTTCGCGTACCTTTGGACGGGAGTTTTTCGGAGGTGATCCCATGCGCTACCGCATTGTCGCCAAGGCCGTCGCCGACCGCCGCCGGATGCTGGTTGTTGATGATGAAGACACGCACCACATCCTCACCCTGAGCGGCCTGCGCCCCACCCGCCAACCGCTCACCCCCGCCGAGGCACGCCGTTTGCAATACGATCGGGCGTGGGTGCCCGCCCTCGATCACACCCCGCGCACCATGCGCGACCTGAGCGCCGGTTTGACGTATCGCTAACAAGGGCGTGGTTTTTCCGCCTCATGAACACCGACGGGCGTACCGGCCTGTAGGCCGGTACGCCCACCCTGTCCCCCCGCACACCGATCGTCCGAGCAAGTTTTGCCCCACAGCATGGAAGGCCACGCGATGGCGCGTTACGGCAAGGAGACAACCCTGCCGCCCCGCCGCGTCCTGCGCCTGGCGCGGGAATTCTTCGGGCCGTCCGGCGACCTCGGCCTGACCCTCACCAAGGACACGCTGAGCGAGATCGGCTTCGCGGGCGGTGGCGGTGGCGTCGAGGTCAGCGCCCGCCCGCGCCCCGACGACCCGCAGCGCACCGTCGTCACGATCCTCTCGCGCGAATTCGACCCCTGGGCCGAGCGCTTCCTCGGCCTCCTCAGCGACGCCGAGCGCGGCCCCGGCCTCCTCGCGCGCCTCGCGCGGTTGTTCAAACGGGACGGTTAACCCCAGAGACGCAGAGTACGCAAAGGACCGCAGAGAAGGATCGAGAGAATAATTCGTCCTCTCTGCGTGTCTCTGCGTCTCTGCGTCTCTGCGGTTAACCGTCCCCCCCCAGCCGCGCCGCGAGCCATTCCGCCGCCGCCGGAGCCCAGGTGTCGATGTGCGACAGGCCGATGTGCGTGGCGCGGCGGAGATAGAGCAGCGTCTTGGGGCAGGAGAGGGCGGCGTAGAGCCGCGCCGCCTCGGTCGGCGGCAGGATCGCGTCGAGCCCCGCGCCGATCACCAGCGTCGGGCAGGTGACACGATCCACGAACGGGACGCAGGAGAGATCGCCCGCGCGGGCCACGATCTCCGCCGCGCCGGATGCCCCGCAGAGGGCCGCGATCTCGGCCATCACGAACTGGTGGACCCGGTCGGCGTAGCGGGCCGGGTCGAACGGCGGCGTCACCGAGACGCAGGCCGCGACGCGCGGGTTGCAGGCCGCGTGGTGGATCACCTGCGCCCCGCCGAAGCTGACGCCGAGCAGCGCCAGGCGCGTCGCGTCGATCGCCGGGTGCGCCTCGGCCCAGCCGAGGATCGCCGCCGTGATATCCTCCTGCCCCCGATCGATCGCCAGCCGCCCGCGCAACTCGCCGCAGCCGGGGCCGTCGAAGGCCAGGATCGCCAGCCCGCGCGCCAAGAACGCCTCGCCCCAGAGGCTCATCTCCTCCTTGACGATCCCCGCGCCGTTGAACATCACCACCAGCGGGACCGGCCCCGGGGCGTCCGCCGGGAGGCGCAACCAGCCGGGGAGCGGCAGGGTCGGCCAGGGCAGCGTCACCGCCTCGGCGGGGGGCGACAGTCCCGGCGCGGCGCGGCGGAACGCCGCCAGGCGTGCGACATCGAGCGCCGCGCCGCTCGTCGCCTCCGCCCCCACCGCCGTGCTGGCGAAGCCGTAAGCCAGCGCCGCCGCCCGCCAGTACCCGGCGGCGCGCGCGATCGCGTCGGGCGTGCCGCCGCGTTCCGCCGCGCGGGCGCGCCGCTCCTGCCGCCGCGCCTCGGTCGCCCAGGCGTCCGGCCAATCGGCCAGCGAGCGGATCGCGCGCAGGGTGCGGCTGAGGTCGGCCGGTTCGAGGCCGCTGTAGAGGAACCGCTTGCGGGCGGGCGCGGGCAGAATCCCGGCGGAGAAGAGGCGGAAGGTCGCGTCAATCAGGTGGGGCTGCCCGAAGAGGACCGCCAGGCGGAACGATAGCTCATCGACACCGCTGCGTGCGCGCAGGGGCGCGAGCCGTTCCTGAAGCTGAAACATCCCCATCCTTCCGGCAGCCAAGCCCACGGCATCCCGCGATCAAGCCGCTTGTTGAGACTATTGTACTCCCCGCCGCCGAACGGGGACAACGCGCGGTCGGCGGTACGATGGTCATGGGTGTGGTCTTGCCGCTGTGATGATCGCCCTCACGCCGCCGCCCCCAGACGGCCTCCTTCCCCCTCGGTGACCGCTGGCCCGAGGGTCGCCCCCGCCGTACAATCAATGGTACTGATCGTATGTACCAGGGGGGTTGCACGCCGCATACCCCCGACATCGCTCCTCAACGGCGGAAAGGATTTGGGGGATGGAGACGATCATCTTGGCCAACGGCACCGCCATCGCCCACGAGCGGAGCGGCCATGGCCCCCCCTCGTGCTGCTGCACGGCACCGGGCGGGATCGCTCCTACTGGGCGCGCAGCCTGCCGGGGCTCGCGCGGCAGGCGACCGTCCACGCGATCGATCGGCGCGGGCGCGGGGGGAGCGGCGACACCGACCATTATGCCCTCGAACGCGAGGTCGAGGATGTCCTCGCAGTGCTCGACGCGATTGGCGAGCCGGCCCATCTGCTCGGCCACTCCTACGGCGGCATCGTCGCGCTGGAAGCGGCATCGCGCGCGACGGACTTGCGCAGCCTGATCCTCTACGAGCCCCCGTTCAGTGTGGGGATGGACGGGGTGCCGCCGGATCTCGGGGACCGGCTCGAAGCACTCCTGGCCACCGGGGATCGCGAGGCCGTGCTCGTGACCTTCCTGCAAGAGGGGCCGCGCTTCCCCCCGGCAGAGATCGCGGCGCAACGCGCGCGGCCCGATTGGCCGGACCGGCTCGCCTATGCGCACACGCTGCCGCGCGAGACGCAGACGGTGCGGCGCTACGTGTTCGATCCCGAGCGCGTCGCGGGCCTGCGGTGGCCGACCCTGCTGCTCCTCGGCAGCGAGAGCCCGCCCTTCTTCCGGCAGGCCACCGAGGCGCTGCACGCCGCGTTGCCGCAGAGCGAGGTGACCGTATTGCCGGGGCAGCACCACAACGCGATGCAGACCGCGCCCGAACTGTTCGCCGAGGCGGTACACCACTTCCTGCGCGACCACACCGGCGGCGCAGAGCGGTAGAGTCATCAGGCGGGGGAAACCAGGGACAGTTAAAGACTTGACCGGGGTCGCACCGTCCCGGTGCATTGCTCAGCCCCACGGGACCGCGCGCGGTGATTGACAAGTGGCATAGAATGGATGGGGGGTTGGGCGGTGGAACACCACGCGCCAGCGTTCTCAACTGAACGCGATCGCGATGCCGTAGGGCGCGGGTGAAAGGATACGGGTGATATGTCTGCCCTGGACGGCGTGTCCACCGGGGCGCGCGCCCTGTACGAGACCTATCTGGCCACGGTGGTGCCGCTGTTCTCCGGCGAGAGCACGGATCTAGCCCCGCTCATAGCGCTCTGCGCCGTCCCGATGACGGTGGTCCTGCCCGACGCCCGCCGGGTGCTGCCGGATGAGGCGGCGCTGGCGCGCTTCTTCGCCGCCCAGATCGACCAGTTACGCCGGGTGCGCTACGCCAACACCACCGTCCACCGGCTGGAGGTCCGCCCGCTCAACCCGCGTGCGGCGTGGGTCGAGGGCGTGTTCTCGCGCCACACGCGCGAGGGGCAGGAGCTGGCCCGCTTCGGGACCGTCTATCTCGTGGTCAAACCCACCGATCGCTGGCAGTTCTCCTCTCTCATCATAACCGCGGCCTGAGCTCCGACCCCCGTGCCGCTGGCGCATCATCCTCCAGGGTACTGTTGGGGTAACTGCCTAGCGCTATGGAGGATCGAGTGTGTGATACTCCGCGCCATAGTCGAATGGCGTACGGGGGTGGGGACATGGCCGAGATGGCAGCGGTCTCGGTGCGCTGAGGGCCTGGACCGACGATAGGCCCGTGACCGGATGTACCACGCCCTGACGCCACGCGAGCGAGAAGCGGGCCGACTCGAACGGATCGGCAACGGCCCGAATGCAAAGTGGCGAAGGCGTGAGGGCGGTGAGGATTGAAACTATACGGAAACAAGCGCATCTGCGTACTATACCCAAATACTAGGTACTAGACTAGGTACTATCTCTGACGACAGCGTGCCAACTTCGCAGCCCCACCGGCGCAGCCCGCCCGCACGATCTCAAACTCGGGCAAGTCCCCTGTTCGCCGCAGTCGCCAGGAACAGCAGCAGCAGGAGCCCCGCAAAGACCCCGATCGTCCAGCCAGTCCCCGCGTATTGCAGGGTCAGACCGGTGAGGAAAAAGCCGAGCGAGTGCGCCCCCAGCGTGACGAGGCGCGTGAGACTCGTCACCCTGCCGCGTATCGCATCCGGCGTGATCGTGGCGGAATACGCGGAAGCGGTCACCACATAGACCGTGTCCACCGCGTAAAAGAGCGCCGTGATCGCGGCGAGCAGGGCGTTGCTGCCCGCCGCCGCATACGCGCCGAAGATCACGAAACTGAGGAACGTCGTGCCGCGCAGCAGTTGCCCGACCCGGAAGCGGCGGTGAATCCGCGCGGCCACCAGCGAGGCGGCGAGGCCGCCGCCCGCCCCGACGGCGAAGATCAGGCCGATCGAGAGCCCTGACGCCCCCCCGTCCCTGGCGATGACGACCACCAGCAGGTACAGCCCGGCGGCGAACAGGGTCCGGCCCGCCGTGACCAGATTGAAGAAGCGGAGAATCGGTTGCCGCCACAACCAGCCGATCCCCTCGGCGATCTCCCGCCGCAGCCCCTGGCGCGCCCCCGGCGCCGCCACCCCGAGCGGGGCCTTGATCAGGAGGATCGAGAACGCATTCATCCAGTACGACAGCGCGTCGAGCGCGAAGGCGACTGGGCCGCCCCCCGCTCCGTAGAGGAAGCCCCCCAGCGGCGGCCCGCCCAGCAGCGCGATGTGGTCCGCCGTGCCGAATTGGGCGGCGGCGGCGGGGAGTTGCTCCTTCGCCACGACCTTGGGGAAGGCGGCGAACCGCCCCAGGTTGGCGAAGACGAAGCACGAACCCTCGATCGCCGTGGCGATCAAGAGGTGCGCGATCGTGAGCCGATCGAGCGCCAGCGCCAGCGCGATACTCGCCAGTGCCAGGCCGCTGCCGAGATTGGCGACGAACATCACGACCTTGCGGTCGCACCGATCGATCACCAGCCCCGCCGGGATCGCCCAGGCGACATAGACTAGGCCGCGTATCCCGGCCACCGTGCCCGCCTGGGCCGGGGAGCCGGTCAGTGCCAGGACGATCAGCGGCGTGGCGATGCTCGACACCTCCGTGCCGAGCCACGACCCGAGCTGCCCGCCCCAGAGGAGCATGAAATCGCGCTGCCGCCACAACGGTGTCGCCATAGACCGAGGGTAGCAGACGGACCACCAGTGGGCCAGTGGGCCAGCGGGCCAGTGGACGAATGGACGAGCGGAGGGCGGAACAGGGAGGCGCGGAGACATGGAGCGGGCGGCGGGAGTTGACGAGGGATAGCGCACACTTCGGGAGACAGGCATTGCGATCGGACGTAGGGGCGTATTGCATACGCCCGCACGTCGTCTTACCACCCACGCCCGCAGACATCCCCGGCGTAGGTCAGGCGTATTGCATACGCCGCTACAGCCGCGCGTCGAACGTGTCGCAGAAGACGTTCTCGTTGAACGTGCCCCGGAACGGCGACTTGCCCTGGATCTTCTCGACGGTCGCGCGGATCGCCTCGCGGCTCGGCGCGTGCGCGTGGATCAGCGTCTTGACCATCGGCACGTCGATCAGGTGGTTCGGCAGCGACAGCGAGACGAAGACCGTCGGCACCTCGTGGACATACCAGGGGATTTCGGCCGCCATCGGCGTGGACCAGTGGATCCGCACCGTCGCCTCCTGGGCGAAGCCACTGACGTTGGCGAAGACGATCGCGGCGTCGTACCGGTCGGCATAGTCGGCGCTGGCCTCCTCGCGCAAGACGGTGTGGAACGCGACGCCCTGCTCACCCTCCGCGATCCGCTGCTGCACCGTCTTGAACGGGTGAACCTCGAAGCCCGCCCGCTCCAACTCTTCCCGCGCGATCTGGAGATAGCCGCTCGGGTCGGTGCCGGTGAAATCCGCCTGCCCGGTGATCCCGTAGAGGCGGATTCGCCGGTGCGTCTCGGGGCGCAGCGGCAGGTTCTGCTGCGTGTCCTTCACGAGGGTCACGGTCTTGTCGGCGATCTCCGCCGCGACGGCGCGGTGCGCGGCGCTGCCGACGACGGCGAGGGCCTCCGGCCCGGGGACCAACGCCTCGCGCGGCGTGGTGTGCAGGCCGAGGGACGCCTTCAGCCCCAGGATCCGTTCGAGCGCCTCCCGCAGGCGCCCCTCGGTGATGACCCCATCGCGGTAGCCGTCGAGCATGAAGCCGAAATCCTCGTCGGGATTGCGGAAGAAGAGGAACATGTCGCAGCCCGCCGCGATCGCGACCGGGACCAGATCGCGACGCCGCCCCGCCGACGTCAGGCCGACCATCAGCGAGGCGTCGGTGACGATCAGGCCGTTGAAGCCGAGCTCGCCGCGCAGCAGGTCCCCCAACAACTCGGGGGCCAGGGTGGCCGGCAGGAGGTCGCGGTCGGCGATGCCGGGGCGGTACTTGCGCGACAGCGCGGGCGCGCCGATATGCCCGACCATGATCGACTGCGCGCCGTGGTCGATCAGCGCGCGGTAGACCCGCCCGAACGTGGCGTCCCACTCGTCCGCGTCGAGGGTATTCCAGGTCGTGACCACATGCTGGTCGCGCTCGTCCACGCCGTCGCCGGGGAAATGCTTGATCGCGCAGGCCCCGCCCGACTCGCTGATCCCGTCGAAGTACGCCTTCGCGCGCTCGATGACGACTTCGGGCGTGTTGCCGAACGCGCGGGTGGCGACGACCGTGTTGCGCCAGTTCCGGTGGATATCGACGATCGGCGCGAACGCCCAGTTGCAGCCGAGCGCGGCGGTCTCGATCCCGGCGACGCGGCCCATCTCGCGGGCGATCGATTCGTCGGGGTGCGAACCGGCCTGCAGGTGGGTGCAGACCAGCGTGCCGTCATTGACACTCCCGAAGCCGCCCATCTCGGGATTCGAGGCGATCAGCAGCGGGATCTTCGACCGCGACTGCGCGTGGCGGATGTGCGCCTGCACCGTCACGGCGTCCGCGCCCCGGAAGCGCATCCCGCCCACATGGTAGGTGTCGAGGACGCGGTCGAGGTACGCGGGCGTGAACGTGACGTTGAGGTTGATGAACAGCTGGCCGATCTGCTCCTCGATCGTCATCGCCTCGATCGTGTCCCGCACCCAGGCGATCGCCGCCGCATCCAGATTAAAAGGCTTCGCCGTCAGATCGACCATCTCGCCTCCTCGCAGTAGCGGGGCATATTGCATGGGTCCATGCCAGGGGTGTGCTCGACGCGCCGCCCCCGGAGCAACCCCGCGAAGCCTGCGGCGCAGGTCGGCTGAAGACCGGGGGGATCGATGGCGTGGGTTCCCCGTCAGCCGCCATTGCCGCACACCCGCCCCGCGCACGGGGGAGTGTATCGCGGCAGGCGGCTCCCTGTCGCTGTCATACCAGCCGGGGCAGGGCTGCTGCGCGAGGCGCGGTCTTGGTCCTGTGCAAAGTCACAGGGTTCAACCGCCAGCCAGCTCGCCATCGGCTGGCGCATAAGCCTTGCCAGCCGAGGCGTGCTGGCGGTGGCGAACGCGCTGACCGACTCTCCTCCGTATGGCGCGGCGTCGGTGCCGCACGATCGGAAGCCGGGTCTCCACGTCTCCCGTTCCGCCTCCACTGGCCCGCTCGCTCCCCCATTTGCCCACCCCCCCACCCCCCGAGTATCCTGCACCCACCTGAATCGACCGCCGACCCCTACCGCCCGCCACGGGCAGGAGTGCGACCGCCGATGCCAACCCCACCGACCGTCCAATTCGACCGCTTCTATGGCTACGACGATCTGACCGCGATCCTGCGCGGCTACGTCGCGGCCTATCCCGACCTCGCCGCGCTCGACTCGATCGGCCAGAGCCACGAGGGGCGCGAGATCTGGTGCCTCACCATCACCAACGGCGCGACCGGCGCGCACGACACCAAGCCCGCCCAATATATCGACGCCAACATGCACGCGGGCGAGGTCACCGGCTCCGCCGCCGCCCTCTACAGCGCCAACGAGTTGCTGACCAAGCACGGGCAGGACGAACTCATCACCGAACTCCTCGACACGCGCACCTTCTACATCCTGCCGCGCGTCAACCCCGACGGCGCGGAGCGTTACCTCACCACCCCCTACATGCTCCGCTCCAGCACCCGCCCCTACCCCCACGAGGACGATCAGCCGGGCCTGCGCCAGGAAGACCTCGATGGCGACGGCCTGATCCTCCAGTTGCGCGTCCCCGACCCCAAGGGCGAGTGGCGGATCTCCGCGCAGGACGACCGCCTGATGGTCAAGCGCGGGCCGGACGAGCGCGGCGGCCGCTACTACCACGTCATCTCCGAGGGGATCCTGCACGACTACCACGGCGGGCCGCTGAAGGTCGCCCCGCCGAAGATGAGCCTCGACATCAACCGCAACTATCCCGGCAACTGGGTCACCTCCCAGGCCGGCGCGGGGCCGTACCCCCTCTCCGAGCCGGAGACGCGCGCCCTCGCCGCCTTCGTCATCGCCCACCCCAATATCGCGATGATCCAGAATTACCACACCACCGGCGGCGTCCTCTTCCGGATGCCGAGCTCCCGCCCGGACAGCGAGCTGCCCCAGCGCGACCTCGCCCTCTACAAGCGGATCGGCGAGCTGGGCGAGGAGGTTGTGGGCTACCCCTGCCGCTCGGTCTACGAGACCTACCCGGCGATCGACGATCGCGGCACCCGCTCGGCGGCGGGCGGCTTCATCGAGTGGACCTGGGACGGCCTCGGCCTCTTCGGCTTCGCGCCCGAGCTCTGGGACATCGAGGGCCGCGCCGGGATCGAGGGCCGCTGGCAGGGGCCGTGGCACACCCAGGATCAGAAAGAAGAAGACGGCTTAAAACTCCTCCGCTGGCTTGACGAGCACCTGGGCGGCGATGGCTTCGAGCGCTGGCGCGCGTTCGACCACCCCCAACTCGGCGCGGTCGAGATCGGCGGCTGGCACACCAAGAAGGTCCGCCAGAACGCGCCGCCCCAATTCCTCGAAGAGGAATGCGCCAAGAACCACCGCTTCGTCCTGCGCCAGGCCGCGATCATGCCGCGCGTGCGGCTCGCCAAGGTCGAGACGGAGACGGTCGCCGACGGCCTGCACATCGTCCGCGTCACGGTCGAGAACGAAGGCTTCCTGCCGACCAACATCAGCGACAAGGCGACCCGCCTCGGCGTCGCCAAGCCGGTCACCGCCGAGCTGACCGGCGCGGGCGCGGCGGTCCTGCTCGGCGAGGCGAAGCAGACCCTCGGCCACCTCGAAGGCCGCGCCCAGGCGACCGGCTGGGCCTTCAGCTTCGGCAGCACGATCCTCCGCAACGAGGCCCGCGCCGAATGGCTGGTGCGCGCCGTCGGCCCGCTGACCGTCACCGTCAAATCGGAGAAGGGCGGCACAATCGTGCAGGAGATCACCCCAGGCTAGGCGGGGCCACCAATTCCCTAACCGCAATCGTTGTGCGCGCACAACGATTGCGGTTAGGGGCTGCCCAATCCCGCTCGTGCCCCCGGCAAATCCTCCCTGCCATCGGCGCGAATGCCACGATCGTTGTGCGCGCCATCCGCATCGGCTACAGGGCTACCGCGTCTGTTGACGACGCCATTACCCCTCCGGCTGCGACTCCACGCGCGCCACAACGCCCCCGCCCGGTTTCTCCCGCGGTCGGTAGCAGTCCGCCCGAGCGCCACCGACGGGCGCAAGCGGTCGTAGATACGCCTGGGCCGCCCCTCACCGCCATCCCTCGCGCGCGCCCGCCGCCCACCGCGGGCGACGGCGTCGATGAAGATCGAGGGGTGAGCGAGAGCGGGTGGGCCGGGGAGAGGCGGCGAAGGACGCCGCGCGCGAGAAAGGCGCACACAGCGCCTCCGCGCGCGATGAAGCACCTGAGGGGGCTGCTCATGAAGGCGGTGGTCTACACGCGATACGGGTCGCCCGATGTGCTCCAGCTCAAGGAGGTGGCGCAACCCATCCCCAAGGACAACGAACTCCTGGTGAGGATTCGGGCGACGACGGTCACCAGGGGGGATGTGATCATGCGCGGTTTCAACATCCCTCGTTGGTGGGAGTGGCCCTTCGCACGACTCTACCTGGGCCTTCGGCGACCACGGCGGACCGTGCTCGGGATGGAGTTGGCCGGGGAAGTTGAAGCGGTGGGCGGGGCGGTGACGCGATTTAAGCGGGGCGACCAGGTTTTTGCCTCGACGTTCGGGGCCAATTTCGGCGGCTATGCCGAGTATAAATGCCTGCCCGAGGGCGGTGTGGTGGCAACCAAACCGGCCAACCTCACCCACGAGGAAGCCGCCGTCCCCGGCGGGGGGATGACGGCGTTGCAGTGCCTCAGCAAGGGCAAGATCGAGCGCGGGCGCAAAGTCCTCATCTACGGCGCTTCCGGCGCGGTGGGCACGTATGCGGTGCAGCTTGCCAGGCAC
>CADCWN010000400.1 GCA_902806415.1 uncultured Thermomicrobiales bacterium
CCCCGCCGCCAACTGATCGAGCAGGCGGCGGCGCAATGGGTGGGCGATCGCCTCGAACGGATCGGGCGGGGTCGCGCCGGGGCGTCCTCCGGGCATCTCTCACCTTTCAGTCGGTAGTCGGTAGTCCGTAGTCCGTAGTGGCTGTGCGGTGGCAATTCAGCGCTACGCCGGCAACCGGACCTCTACTACGGACTACGGACTACCGACTACCGACCGCCTGCGTCTGCGTCAGCACCCAGGCGTTGCCGTCGGGATCGTCGAAAGTGGCGAAGGTACCCCACGGTGCCTGCTCGATCGGCCCGCCGAAGGTGACGCCGCGCGCGCCGAGCGCGGCGTAGTCGGCCTCGATGTCGGTGGTGTTCAGCACGATTCCCTTCAACGAGCCGGGTGGCATCGTCGGGAACCACGTCACCAGGGTGAGGGAGGTGTCGCCGCGCGGCGGCGCGACCTCGACCCAGCGCTGCCCCTCGCCCATGGGGTTGTCCGCCCGCAGGGTGAAGCCGAGTGTGTTGATGTAGAACGCCTTTGCCCGTTCCTGATCGCCGACCGGTACCGAGACGACCTGCAAGCTCCCGAGTTGCATTGATCCCTCCCCTCATCCAAACGTCGATTCCCGCCACGCCGCGCGAGCAAATCTTCCCGCGCGACTATTATAAGTAAGAATAAACTTACATGTCAACCCTGGCGCGAGGAGAGGGCGGCGATCATCGCGGCGGGTCGCGGGGGAGGGCGATAATCGGTAAACTCCCCCCGCTGTGCATGATCAACCTTGGCACGGTCGGAGGAAAGGAGGGGACAGCTTGCCTCTGCACGATCATCGGCGCGGCCTGCACGCCGCGATGGCGGGGACCGGCGATCCCTATGCAATCCTCACGGTCGAGCGTCTCGCGCTCTGTATGGGCCTGCACGGGGGTGAGCGGATCGCCGCGCCGCACCCGGAGTTAGAGCCGCTGGTCGCAGCCAGCTTGCTCACCGTTCACAATGGCACCTATCGCCCCAATTTCTTCATCGCCGACCGCGAGGAAACAGCGCTGATCGATCAGCACGCGCGGGGAATCGGCGCGCAATTGGCGGAACGATTGCTCGTGCGCTGGTTGACGATCGCGGCGGCGTATGCCACCCTGGCGATCAGTCGGGAACGTTCGCTGGCTGAGATGGCCTTCCTGCTCATCGGCGATCGGGTTCTCGATGTTGGCTTGCTCGACGCGCTGGCCGCAGATGGCGCGTTGATGCCCCCCGCGCCCGCCCGACCCGACCCCGCGAATCCGGAAGCGCGCTACTACTTCTGGCTCATCGCGGGCGCTGCCGCACACCTCGGCCGGTATGGTCAGCGCGCGATACCGCTCCCCTGGCCGGGCTGGTCCCTGATTACATTCGGACAATATCACCTCGGCGCTTCGTCCAACGCCGCGCGCGACGAGCTGGAGGCGGGCGCGCGGCAATCCCTGCTAGCGGGAGAGGCCCAAACACCCGCAGCGCTGGCGAGATCGTTCGCCCTGCCATCGCTCGGCCCGGAGGATACGGGCCGCTGGATGGCGGTCGAGCGCGATTGCACCGCCGACCTCCTCGCTGTCTATCACGAGGCGGCGACTGATCTGCGCGCCTTGCACGCGGGGCTCCGCGCGGGCGCGGGCGCTCCGTCGAGCTTCGGCGAGTTCTTCTGCTGGTACGATCACGTCGCCTACGCCCACGCGATCGATGCCCTCATCGCCGCCGGTGTCCTGAGCATCCCCGCCGCACGCTTCGCCGCCATGCTCTGGCACGACGCGGGCGGCGGAGCCTTCTAGCCCGTGCGCTTTCCTACTCGAACGCGACGATCCGCAGCGGGAAGGCATCGAGCCCCTGCACCGGGATCGGCAGCGCGCAGACGAAGACGCGCGGGCGGCTGAGCGCTCCGAGGTTGGCGACATTCTCGATGAACGGGATGTCGCGCCCGAGCAGCGCCAGGTGGCAATCGAGGTGGCCGGGCGTCAGCGGGCCTTCCAACCCGGAGAGATCGGTGCCGACCAGCTTCACTCCCGCTTCGGTCAGATAGTCCATCGACTCCGCCAGGAGGCTCGGGCGGTGCTCGTACTCCGGCATGGCGCGGCGGTCGGCGTAGCCGGTCAGCAAGAAGGCGATGTCGCCGCGCCGCACACCACCCGCCCGCGCCGCCACGGCGGCCATCTCCGCCGCGCCGACCGTCGAGTCGGGCGGCAGGGTGCTGAGATCGAGGACCACCGCCTCGCCGATCAGCTGCTCGATCGGGATGCTGGCGAGGTCACGCCCCTCGGGGAAGCAGTGATACGGCGCCTCGATATGCGTGCCGATATGGCTGATCGTCGCCACGCGGTGCATGATGTACCAGGGATGATCGACCGGTACATGGACGGTGATCTCCTCCGTGCGCCCGCGCTCGATCGTCAGCGGGCGATTGCCCACGCCCGGGATCAGCGGCAGGGTCAAATCGACGATGCGGCTGTAACTGAACATGTCACCCCCATCTAAAGTACGCAGTACGAAGTCGGAAGTACGAAGTGCTCCGGCGGGGTGTATCATCGAGCAAGCGGTCGGACCTGTCGAGGCGTGCTCTAATCGGTGAAGGCGGGCATTGTGCTGTTCAAGGGTATTTTTTGGCAGTTGCAATCGCCCCCAGGTGCGGTCAATGGAAATTGGCTCGTCGCTTCGGTGAGGCGGTGGTCCGGGGACTCAAGTCCCCGGCTCCCTGCCTGCGGCCACGAAGTCCACTCAAGTGGACTGAGATACCGGAACCTGTTGCCCTGGTTGGGGCGCACCACGTCGCGATCGAACATAGTCCACTTGAGTGGACTTCGTGGCCGCAGGCCATTTAGCGCCGATTTCAATCGGCGGCTCTGGCTCGCCAACAGTCGCTCGCCCAATTAATCGGCCAAGCACCTCCCCGATCAACCACCGCCCTGAACGATCTTCTGCGACAATGCACCTGACATTCGCCACCCCATACACGGTGGGGACATGACGAGGAGTATGCACTGATGTTGAAGGTCAGTGACAACCAGCGCTTCCTGGTCCACGATGACGGCACGCCGTTCTTCTACCTCGGCGACACCGGCTGGGCGGTCATCCAGCGCCTCGACCGGGAGGAGGTCGGGCGCTATCTCCGGGACCGCGCGGAGCGGGGATTCACCGCGATCCAGACGGTGGGGATCTCGGAGTTCGACGGCCTGACCGTCCCCAATCCCTATGGCGATTTGCCCTTCACGGACATGGATCCGACGAAGCCGAACGACGCCTACTTCCGCCACATCGATTTCATCGTTGAGCAGGCGGCGGCGTTGCACCTGCATGTCGCCCTGCTGCCGACGTGGGGCGACAAGGTCGGGCCGGTCGGTTGGGGGACTGGGCCGGAGGTTTTCACCCCGCAGAATGCCGAGGTCTATGGTCGCTACCTGGGCGGACGCTATCGCGACGCGCCGATCATCTGGGTCATCGGCGGCGACCGCACCCCGAAGGATGAGCACCACTTCGCCACCTGGCGCGCGCTCGCGGCGGGGCTCGATGCGGGCGACGGCGGGCGGCACCTGATGACCTTTCACCCGCAGGGCCGCCTGTCCTCGTCGAGCGCCTTCCACGCCGACGACTGGCTCGACTTCAACATGATCCAGTCCGGCCACCGCCGCCGCGACTTCTCGAACTACGAGATGGTCGCCAGTGACTACGCCCTCGCGCCGACGAAGCCGACCCTCGACGGCGAGCCGTGCTACGAGGACCACCCGGTCGTCGATGGCGAGGGCTACTTCGACGAGTACGACGCCCGCCGCGCTGCCTACTGGGCGCTCTTCGCCGGGGCGTTCGGCCACACCTACGGCGCGAACGGGATTTTCCAGTGCTGGCGACCGGGCCTGGAAGATCGATTCGGCGTGCGCCGTCCCTGGGATGAAGCACTCCAATTGCCCGGTGCCGACCAAATGCGCCACGCCCGCGCCCTCCTCGAATCGCGCCCCTTCCTCGACCGGATCCCCGACCAGTCCCTGATCGTCGGCGATCCCGGCGGCGGGGCTGACCACCGCCGCGCCACCCGCGCCGCCGACGGCGGCTACGCGCTGATCTACAGCCCGACCGGCTTGCCCTTCGCCGCCGACCTCAGCGCCCTCTCGGGCGAGCGCGTGGTCGCCCACTGGTACGACCCGCGCACCGGCAGCGCGGGCGAAGCGGGCGCATTCACCACTGGCGCGACCCACGACTTCACCCCGCCGAGCAGCGGGCATGGCAACGACTGGGTCCTCGTCCTCGACGATCCCGCGCGCAATTTCCCGCCGCCGGGTCAGGTCGGCTGAGATTACTCGCTACGAACCATAGTGAGCTTGCGGCTAACGCCGGTAAGATCGAGGAGACAGGCGATGAGCGCGCCACTGGGGATGATGACCGACAATTCGTATCCCCTTCTTGTCGTCGGCATCATCAGCGCCTACACGCTCTACGAGCGAGTGAGAGACTACAGGCGCGGCCGATTGCGATGCCTTGTGCAGCCCGAGAGAGGTAGTGCATGACCGACCAATCGCCCCTGGAGCGCGCTGCCGTCCACCCGCGCCCGCAGCGCACTCGCGCGCGTTGGACCAACCTCAGCGGCCCGTGGGGCTTCGCCCACGACGATGCCGATGCCGGGTTGCGCGAGGGCTGGGTGGGGGACGCCGCGCCGTTCACGCGCACGATCACCGTGCCATTCCCGCCGGAGTCGCCAGCGAGCGGGATCGGCGACCCGGCGTTCCACCCGATCGTCTGGTATCGGCGCACCTTCGACTACACGGTCCCGAGCGGCAGGCGGCGCGGCCTCCGGCGTCCGAAGATCGCGGGCGACGACCAGGGCGAGCGGTTGCTGCTCCACTTCGGTGCGGTCGATTATCGCGCCCGCGTCTGGGTTAACGGCCAACTCTTCGCCGAGCACGAGGGCGGGCAGACGCCGTTCAGCGCCGACATCACCGGCGCGCTGCGGGCCGACCGCGCCGAGCAGATCATCGTCGTGCGCGCGGAGGACGACCCGCATGATCTGACGCAGCCGCGCGGCAAGCAGTATTGGGAGCCGGAGTCGCGCGGGATCTGGCACAGCCGCACCACCGGCATCTGGCAGCCGGTCTGGTTGGAGCCGGTCAGCGCGACCCATATCGCCGATCTGCGCTGGACGCCCGACGCTGAGCGCGGCGTCCTCGGCCTGCGCGTGGCGCTCAACAAGTGGCCGAACCGCCCGCTCCGCCTGCGCGCCCGCCTGAGCCTTGACGGCATGGTCCTGGCCGATGATACCTACCTGCTTACCGAGCGGGAGTGCGTGCGCGAGCTCCAACTCGTTTCCGCCAACTTCTCGGCGGCCGCCACCCGCCAGAAATATTTCTGGTCGCCCGACTACCCCAACCTGATCGAGGCTGAGCTGACCCTGCTCGATGGCGACACCGTCCTCGATGAGGTTGGCAGCTACGCCGGGCTGCGCAGCGTCACCATCGCGGGCGGGCAGTTCCTCCTCAACGGGCGACCTTATTATCAGCGCCTCGTCTTGCAACAGGGCTATTGGCCGGAGTCGCACCTCGCCGCGCCGAGCGCGGAGGCGCTGCGACGCGAGGTCGAACTGGTCAAGGAGTTGGGCTTCAACGGCGTGCGAATCCATCAGAAGGTCGAGGATCCGCGCTTCCTCTTCTGGTGCGATCGCCTCGGGCTGCTCGTTTGGGGGGAGATGGCGAACGCCTTCGTCTTCTCGCCCCTCGCGGTCGAGCGGCTGACGCGCGAATGGCTCGATGTGGTGCGGCGCGACTACAGCCACCCCTGCATCGTCACCTGGATGCCGATCAACGAGAGCTGGGGTGTCCCGGCCCTGCCGCACGATGCGGCGCAGCAGCACTACGTCCACGCCCTCTACCACCTGACCCGCGCCCTCGACTCGACCCGCCCGACCATCGGCAACGACGGCTGGGAACATTTAAGCAACGACATCTGGGGGGTCCACGACTACACCCCGCACGGCGCAATTCTTCGCGAACGCTACGGTACGCCGGAGGCGTTGGCGCGGACGCTCAACGGCACCGATCCGATGCCGCAAAGTCACATCGTCACCGTGGCGGGCGTCGAGTATGCGGGACAGCCGGTGTTGCTCACCGAGTGCGGCGGGATTGCCTATGCCCCGGCGGCCGGCGAGCGCTGGTACGGCTACGACATCGTCCCCGACGCCGAGCAATACCTGGCGCGCTACGCCGAGTACGTCGGCGCGATCCTCGATTGCGCGCCGCTCAAGGGATTCTGTTACACCCAACTCACCGACACCGCGCAGGAGACGAACGGCCTGCTGACCGCCGACCGCCAGCACAAACTCGACCCGACGAAGGTCCGCGCGATCAACACCGCGCCCGCCAAGGCGCTCCCCGCCGAGGTCGTCCTGACGATTCAGCGGCGTGTGCAGGAGCGGACGGGGGAACGGGTGCAGGGGTGAGGGAGAGGTGGCGAGACGTGGGTGCCGCCGGATGAATCCGGCGCTAGGTGGCCTGCGGCCACAAAGTCCACTGAAGTGGACTGAGTACGGGGACCGGGTCATTGTGGCGTAAGGGCAACAGGTTAGCGAGGTAGTCCCGTAGGGACTTCGTGGCCGCAGGCCACCTAGCGCCGATTTCAATCGGCGGCACCGAAACCGCCACCCTTGACCACGCCCCACTACCAGCAGCAGGAAAGGAGGACGGAAGATGGACAACTTCAACGGCCTCGGTACCGATCTCGGCAGCCTCGCCCGCCTCTCGACGGCGCGGACGCGCTCGATCAGCCCGGAGAATTTCGACGGCGCGCAGGGCGCGGGCGGGATGGCGACGGAGGGGACCGGCGCGGAACCGGCGCGCGAGTTGGGGCGCGGCTGGAAGGTCTCGCCGAGCGTCCGCATCGCCCCCGGCACGACCTTCACTCTGGCCAACATCCGCGATCAGGGGGCGATCCAGCACATCTGGCTGACGACGCACCGGCAGAATTGGCGGCGACTGATCCTCCGCGCCTATTGGGAGGACGACGAGCGACCGGCGATCGAGACGCCGGTCGGCGATTTCTTCTGCCAGGGCTGGGGCGAGTTCGCGCAGGTCAGCAGCCAGCCGGTGGTGGTCAACCCGCACGGCGGCTTCAACTGTTACTGGCCGATGCCGTTCCGCCGCGCCGCGCGCCTGACCCTCGAAAACCTCTCCGATGGGGAGGTGACGGTCTACTACCAGATCACCTACACCCTCGCCGACCTGCCGGAGGGGACCGGCTATTTCGGGGCGCAGTGGCGGCGCAGCAACCCTCTCCCCTACCAGGAGGTCCACACCCTGCTCGACGGCGTGCACGGCGGCGGGCATTACATCGGCACCTACCTCGCCTGGGGGGTGAATAACAACGGCTGGTGGGGCGAGGGGGAGATCAAGTTCTACCTCGATGGCGACCGCGACTGGCCGACGATCTGCGGCACCGGCACCGAGGATTACTTCGGCGGGGCCTGGAATTTCGACGTCCCCGGCGAGGGCTACACCGCCTTCTCGACGCCATTCCTGGGCCTGCCCCAGATCATCCGCCCGGACGGCCTCTACCGCAGTCAGACGCGCTTCGGGATGTATCGCTGGCACGTCATGGACCCGATCCGCTTCGCCGACGATCTGCGCGTGACGATCCAGGCGCTCGGCTGGCGCGCCGCGCGCGACGGCCAGCGCCGCTACCTGCCCCTGCAGGATGACATCGCCTCGACCGCCTTTTTCTACGGCGCGGCGACCTCCAACGTGCTGCCGCCCACGCCGACAGCGGATGAGCTGGAGGTGATCTGAGTCGTCAACGGGAGGGGGGCAAACCTATTGCCGTATCCGTTTGACAACCGCCCTCCCGCGCGCCGATAATCGTGTCTGAGAAGTGAATAGCGCGCCACGCTTATCCAGAGGGGCAGAGGGACCGGCCCGATGAAGCCCCAGCAACCGCCCGGCCAGCCGGGGCGGTGCTAATTCCGACAGTGTTTACTGGGAGATGAGCGGTGGGGCGACGCGGCCCAATCGCCGCGTGTGCCGCACCCCCGTCCACCCGGACGGGGGTGCGTGCTTTCCCCCGTCGAGGAGTTGCCGCCGATGACGAGCCTTTCCCGGCCCACGCGAGTTATCGAGCCCGGCGCGATCGGGACGATACGAATGCAATATATCGACCTCAATCGGCCATTGCCGCTCGATTCGGGCGCGACCCTCGCACCCGTGCGGCTGGCCTATGAGACATACGGGACGCTGACGCCCGCTCGCGACAACGCGATCCTCGTCTGCCACGCGCTGAGCGGCGACGCGCACGCGGCGGGGTGGAGCGCCGAGGCCGACGCCCCGAGCGCGGTGGACGGGGTCGGGGCAGACGAGCGCGGCGTCCGCCCGCGCGGCGGGCTCGGCTGGTGGGATGGGCTGATCGGCCCCGGCAAGGCGTTCGACACCGACCGCTACTTCGTCATCTGCTCGAACTTGCTCGGCTCCTGTCGCGGCTCTACCGGGCCGGGGTCGGTCAACCCCGCGACCGATCGCCCGTACGGCGGCGATTTCCCGGTCGTCACGGTCGGGGATGGGGTGCGGGCGCAGCGGGCGCTGCTCGACGCCCTCGGGATCGAGACGCTGCTGGCGGTCGCGGGCGGGTCGCTCGGCGGGATGCAGGCGCTCGAATGGGCGGTCGCCTATCCGGAGCGGGTGCGGGGCTGCATCCCGATCGCCTCGACCGCACGGCTCGGCGCGCAGGGGGTCGCCTGGAACGCGATCGCCCGCAACGCGATCATGGCCGACCCGGACTGGCGGGGCGGGCACTATTACGAGGGTGGTCGCGCGCCGGAGGCCGGGATCGGCGTGGCGCGGATGATCGGGCACGTCACCTACCTCTCGGCGGGGGCGATGGCCGACAAGTTCGGGCGAGGGTTGCAGGGGCGCGACGACTACTCCTACTCGCTCGGGGAAGCCGACTTCGCGGTCGAGAGCTATCTGCGCCATCAGGCGGCGCGCTTCGCCGCGCGCTTCGACGCCAACAGTTACCTCTACCTCTCCCGCGCGCTGACCTACTTCGACCTGGCGCGGGCATGGGGCGCGGGCGA
>CADCWN010000401.1 GCA_902806415.1 uncultured Thermomicrobiales bacterium
CGCGATAGACGTGGACCGATTTGCCGGCGACGTTGGTGTCGGTCTCGTCGACGCTCCAGCGGCCCCCCACGGCGCGGCGGAAGGGGCGCGCTACCTCCTCGTAGAGCGGGGCGAACGCGCACACCCAGTCATAGACCATCGAGGGGTCCACGGCCACGCCCCGCTCGGCGAGCAGCTCGGCCACGTCGGCGTCGCTCAAGCGATACCGCAGGTACCACCGCGCGGCGAGCGCGATGCTGTCCGGCGGGAACCGCTAACCCGCGAACGGCGTGGCGCTTGCGCACGGTGAAGCGGCGACGACAACCGCGGCACTGGTGGATCTGCCGCCCCTGGCGATCTTGCCCGTTCTTGCGCATCGCCGCCGGGCCGTAGCCCGGGCAAACTACCGTTGCTGTGCTCATTCCACCTTCCCCTCGCCCCGTCGTCGCGAGCGCGGAATGCTACCACATCACTGCACGACCCAACAGAACCGGCAACTCCACCGCCCTGGGTCACCCCGTTCGCGCAGCCAAGCATGATGCGCCCGACGCCCTCCCAAGCCGCAGCGAGGGTGCGCGAATGGGCGGCAAAGACTGGACAGCCGCCGCGTGGCGTGCTATGCTGCGACCAGCTTGGGGAGTAGTCACCCGCGCGAGCGGGCCAGTCGGTCGTCATTACGGGGTTCAGGCCCCCGGCCGATGGTAGATGCGGGAGCATCGAGGGCGAGACCAACACGACACCTTTGTGCCGTGGGGTCTCGCTTTTTTGCGCCCTGCGGCCTACCTCGGAGGAGGCAGGCCATGTTCCCCCTTTCGGATACCGTGCTCGTCTGGGTCGGTTTCAATCTCTTCGTCCTGCTGATGCTGGTGCTCGATCTCGGGGTCTTTCATCGCAAGGCGCACGACGTGTCGATCAAGGAGGCGTCGCTCTGGAGCGTCGCCTGGATCACCCTGGCGATGGCGTTCAACGTCGTGCTCTACTTCTGGCGGGGCGGCGAGATCGCCCTCCAGTTCTTCACCGGCTACCTGATCGAGAAGAGCCTCTCGGTCGACAATATCTTCGTCTTCGTGCTCCTCTTCACCTATTTCGCGGTGCCGCCCCTCTACCAGCACCGGGTCCTCTTCTACGGGATCCTGGGGGCGCTGGTGATGCGCGGGATCATGATCGCGGCCGGGGCGGCGCTGATCAAGGAGTTCCACTGGATCATCTACGTCTTCGGCGCGTTCCTGATCATCACCGGCATCCGGATGGCGCAGCACCGGAACGAGGCGATGCACCCCGAGCAGAATCCGGTCGTCAAGCTCGTCCGGCGGATCATCCCGGTCACCCCGGAGTACCACGGCCAGCAGTTCTTCGTGCGGCAGGCCGGGGTCCTGATGGCGACGCCGCTCTTCCTGACGCTGGTGCTGATCGAGTTCACCGATCTCGTCTTCGCGGTCGATTCGATCCCCGCGATCTTCGCGGTGACGCAGGATCCGTTCATCGTCTACACCTCGAACGTCTTCGCCATCCTCGGGCTGCGCTCGCTCTACTTCGTGCTGCGCGGCGCGGTGGACAAGTTCCACTACCTCAAGCTGTCCCTGGCGGCGGTGCTGACGTTCGTCGGGGTGAAGATGGTCATCACCGACCTGTACAAGATCCCGATCGTCCTCTCCCTCGGGGTGATCGTCGCGTTGCTCACCATCGGCATCGTCGCCTCGCTCCTGCGCGCCCGTCGGATGGGGGCCGGCGTGGCGGGCGGCCGAGCCGCCACCGGCGGCGCATCCCAGCAGGTACCCTAGCGGCGCGGGGCAATTCCGCCGCGATCACCAAAGGATCGGGAGACCCCCGCGCGTTGGCCGGACGTGGCCATCGCCCGTGCGGTGCCCCGCACGGACACGCGCCACCCCGCCGCCGAGCGACCCTATCGTGTGAGGAGTGCCCCGATGGCGACGACCGCGCACGCCGATCCCGCGTTCGCCCCGGTGGCCGGGGCCGACCGACTGGTGCCGATCGGGGGCGGCAAGCAATCGGTCGTCTACCGCAGCGCCGATCGTCGTTACGTCGTCAAGCTGAAGCACGACGGGGTGCCCACCGTCGGCGCGGCGATGGCCCGCGCCAGGGCTATGGGGGCGATCGCCGAGGAGTTCGCGGCCTGCCTCGGGCCGGCGCACAGCGTCCCGACCTGGCACGTCGTCGCGCGCGACGACGCGGGCCGGGCGCGGGTGCTGACGATCCAGCCCTTCGTCGCCGGCGCGCGCCCCCTGTCGGCGGTGGACTATGGCGCGCTCAGCGGCCCGGAGCGGGCGCGGGTGGCGGCGCAACTGGACGGCATCGCGCGGCGGGCGCGGCGGCTCTACCGCGCCCGCGGGCACATGCCCGATCTCCACGGCTTCTCCACCGCGGACGCCGCCGCGCGCGCGCGCCTGCGCCTCCTGTACCGGCTGCCCCGACGGCTGTCGCGCTTCGTGATGCGGCAGAGCCTGCTCCACTCCCACAACCTGCTGCTGACCGATCCGCCCGAGTGCCGCGTCGTGCTGGTGGACTACGACCTGGTGGGTCGCGCGCGCCTGGCGCGCCGCGCCTTCTACGCGGCGCGCTGGCTGCTCCTGGGGGTCGATCAGCTGCGGCTCGCGCGGCGGCGGCGGGCGGGCTAGCGCCGGACCTGGCGCCGCCGCGCAGCGGCGCACGGGAGGGAGGCGACGGTCAGGAGCCGGGAAGGTACTGTCTGTATGTTAGCGTAGGAGGCGAGGGGGGCTGACTCAACGCCGCGCTGCGCACCGACGCTAGGAGGTGCGCTGTCGTCCCCTTCATTTATCAGGCCGTCGCGCGGCAGGCGAGACGGAAGCGTGCCCCGCAACCCCATACAGACATGTCGCCGCCGACGCGCCGTTCGTCCCCGTGAACGCTGGAGGGGGGCGGTAGCCTGGACATCGGCGTGGATACGCACAAGAAAGCGCACGTCCTGGTGGCGGTCGGCGCCCAGGGCCAACGCCTGGGGACGCGGACCGTGGCGAACACACCTGCGGGGTGGGCCGCAGCACTGCAGTGGGTCCGAGAACAACAACAACAGCGGCGTTGGGGCGTCGAGAACACCGGGTCGTTGGGCAAGGGCTTCGCCCAGTTCTTGCTGGCGCAGGGGGAGGCGGAGGTCCACGAGGTCGTGCCGCACCGCACGGCGCAATAGCGGCGGGGGCGCACGCAGGACAAGACCGACACGGCCGACGCCCTGGCGATGGCGCGCCTCCTGGGCGCGGAGGGCGATGGCCTCCCCCTGGTGCAGGCCGACGACGCGAGCACCGAATTGCGCCTCCTCAGCGGCCATCGCGACAACCTGATCGCCGACCGCACGCGCCTCATCAACCAGCGCCACGCCCAGATGCTGCAACGCGATCCGCAGTATCAGGAGCACCGCGGGCCGCTGACGCGCGCCGGCGGCGTAGGCTACTGCCAGGAGTTCGACCCGCCGCACGCGGATGCGCTGGCGCGTAGCCGGCTCCTCATTGTCCGCCAACTCGCCGCGCGCCTCGCGGCGCTGATGACGGGGTTGGCGGAGCTGACGGCACTGCTGGCGCAGCGGGTGGACGCGCTCGGGACGCCACTCGCTCAGCTACGCGGGGTGGGGCCGATTGTCGCGGCGCGGCTCCTCGGTGAGCTGGGGCGCCCGCTGCGGGTCCACTCCGCGGCGGCGCTCGCCGCCCTGGCCGGCCTCGCCCCGGTGGCCGTGGCCTCGGGCGGGCGCCACGGCCACCGCATGAACTTCGGGGGGCAACCGCCAGCGCAATCGCGCCATCCACATCATCGCGCTGACCCAGCGGCGTTGCGAACCCCTGGCGCAGGCCTACGACGTCAAGAAACGCGCCGAGGGCAAGACGGCCCGCGCGGCGATGCGCTGCCTCAAGCGCCGCCTGGTCGACGTGCTCTACCGGCTCTGGCGTGCCCGGCCTGAAGAGGCCCCACAGCCACTCGAGGCTCTAGCGGCCTAGAGGCCCCAAGAGACCCATCACTGCAATCCCGCCCCGGGGGCTTGACACGGAAGGCTCAAGATAACTGATCGGGGTGGACGTGCCGACGATGCGATACTTTGCGCATGAAGAAAGAGATGAGCGTCGCCAGCTACAAGCGGCA
>CADCWN010000402.1 GCA_902806415.1 uncultured Thermomicrobiales bacterium
CCGTATCCATACCGCGCCCCTGGCACAGGCCGTGCAGCACGAGTGGCGGTAGCGAAGGAGGGCCAGCACGCTAGAGCAGCAGGAACAACGTCGCACAGCGAATCCGCAGGGGCAGGGTTACGGTGTCGGCCTCGCGCATACGCCTTGTCCTCACCCATACCAAGCCTGTCATCCCCCCTGGCAAAGTGCTACGCTACACCTCGCGCGCCCAACCGCTTCGTTGGGCGCGCCAGTCTATTGTCCAGCGGAGGTGTCCTGGCGGGAGGTGCGCCCCCGCGCCGAGGCACCTGCCTCCTTACAATGGTGAATGATGTACGACGCGCTGATGCTGGCCGCGATCGTCGATGAGTTGAACGATCGCCTCCTGGACGGGAAAGTCCAGCGGGTCTTGCTCCTCGACTCGCTCTCGATCGGCCTGGAGATCTACAACTCCGGCGCGCGACAGCAACTGCTGGTCAGCGCCGGGTCGAGCACTGCCCGGATGCACCTGGTCGGCGGTGCCGACGGGGCGGGGAAGCTGACGGGCGACGCGACGCGCGTGACACCACTCCTGCTGCTGCTCCGCAAATACGCGCGCGGCGCGCGGCTGGTGCGAATCTACCAGGAGTCGCCGCTCGAACGGGTCGCCTTCCTCCGCTTCGCCAAATTCATCCCGCACGATCTGACGCACGCCGAGCCCGAGCCCACCGATGACGCGCCGCTCGCCGGCGACGACGACGACGCCATCGACGGCGATCTGATCGAGACGACCCTGGCGGTCGAGATCATGGGGCGGCACAGCAATCTAATCCTGGTCGGCGGCGACGGGCTGATCATGGACAGCGCCAAGCGCGTCCCCGCGCGCCTCAGCCGCGTGCGCCAGATCCTGCCCAAGCTCCCCTACGAGGCGGTCCCGCCGCAGGAGAAGGCCGACCCGCGCCTGTTCGACGCCGCAGCACTCGGCGCGCTGCTGACCGGGAATCCCGGCGCGCAACTCCAGCAGGCGCTCGTCGGGGCGTTGCGCGGCGTCAGCCCACAGACCGCCCGCGAGATCGCGTTCCGGGCGACCGGCTCGGCCCGCACCAAGGCGGGCGACGCGCTCGATCGGGTCGCCGCCGTGCGCCAGGCGCTCGATGACATCTTCGCGCCGCTCCGCACCGGCGCCTGGTCGCCCACCCTCTACCTCGATGAGCCGCAGACCGACGACGGCCAGCAGGCTAATGCAACCGACGAAGCGGACAACTCGTCACTCGTCACTCGTCACTCGTCACTCCCCGCCGCCTTCTCGCCGTTCCCCCTCTTCCACCTGCGCGCCATGCGGGAGGAGCGGATCGCCAGCCCCTCTGTGCTGACCGAGCGCTTCTTCGGGGCCACGGCGCGGGTACAGGCGCACGGGCAGCGCAAGGAGGCGCTGGCGGCGACAATCAATGGCGAGCGCCAGCGGCTGACCGCGCGCGAGCGCGCCCTGCTCGTGGAGGCGAAGCGGGCGAAGGAGGCCGAGCGGTGGCGGCGCTGGGGCGAGGCGATTTATGCCTACGCCTGGTCGCTGGAGCCGGGGCAGCGCGAACTGGTCGCCGACGACCTGACGGTGCCGCTCGACCCGGCGCGCACGCCGAGCGAGAACGCGCAGGACTATTTCGAGCGTTATCGCAAGGCACAGAGCGCCGCCGCGAACCTCCCCGCGCTGCTCGACGAGGCCCGCCACGCGATCGCCTACCTCGACCAACTCCTCACTCTGCTCCACCTCGCTGAGCGTTATGAGCAGATCGCCGCGATCGACCGCGAATGGCAAGATTGGCGCACGGGGCGACAACGCCCCCAGGACGGCGCGGGCAACGCCGGTCGTGGGCAAGGGGGGCGCAAAAACAGTGGTAAGGCTGGCGCAGCGAGGGGGCGCGGCCCCGGCCCCGGCAAGCCGCAGACGCTCCGCGCGCGCGGCGGCCACCAGATCTTCATCGGCCACACCAGCGCGCAGAACGACGCCGTCACCTTCGACATCGCCGGGCCGGACGACAGCTGGCTGCACAGCCGGGGGGTGCCCGGTTCGCACGTCATCGTGAAGTGGTCAGGCGGGCGCAAGGACGACACGATCGTGCAAGCCGCCGCAGAACTGGCCGCCTACTACAGCGGCGGGCGCGAGGCGGGGCGGGTCGAGGTCGATCACGCCGCGCGCCGCGATGTCCGCAAGATTCGCGGGGCCGGGCCGGGGATGGTCACCTACCGCAACGAGCATACTGTCCGCGTCACGCCGCGCGGCGAGGAGGAGTTGCGGCGGATCGGGGTGATTGAGTAGTGGGCCAGTCGTCAGTCGTCAGTCGTCAGAAAAACCAGCCGAAGGGCACAGCGTTCAGTTGCTGTCGCCCACTCACTGATAACTGACGACTGACGACTGACGACTCGCTTACGCCGCCACCGGCTTGCGCCGCCGGGCGAAGCGCGCGAGGATCAGGCCGAGCTCGAAGAGGAGATACATCGGCGCCCAGACGATCAGCATACTCAGCGCGTCCGGCGTCGGGGTGATCACTGCGGCGGCGATCATCAGCCCGACGGAGGCCCACTTGCGCGCCTTGCGCATCACGTCATAGGTGACGATATTCAGCGCCGCGAGCAGGAACATGACGATCGGCAGCTGGAAGAAGATGCCGCTCCACAGCGAGAGGCTGGAGAAGAAGCCGAAGACGCTGCCAATGGCGATCAGGTTGGTGACCTTACCCGCGCTGAAGCCGAGCAGGAAGTGGTACATATTGGGGATCGCGACCAGCGAGGCGAACGCGACGCCGCCGACGAAGAAGATCATCGCGAACGGCATAGTGGCGATGACGTAGCGCCGCTCGGTCTTCGTGAGGCCGGGGGCTAGGAAGCGGATCACCTGATAGACCAGCACCGGCATCGCGAACGCGACGCCGAGGTAGAGCGTGATCTTGAGGTAGGTGCTGACCAGATCGGTCGCCTCCGTCTGCACGAGTTGTGCGTTCGGATCGGCGCGGATCACCACGGATCGGAAATAGTCGATCACGCGCTCCGCGAAGAAGAACCCGCCGACCATCCCGACCAGGATGGCGATGCACATCCGCACCAGCCGGTCGCGCAACTCTTTCAGGTGCTCAACCAGCGTCATCGGCTGATCCTCGCCCGGCTCGTCGCTCGGCGGGATCGGGGGGTTGTCGCTGACCGAGGCCAGCGGGCCACCACCGCTCGCGCCATTCCCGTTCAGCGTCCAGTCGGCGGTCCGCTGCTCCTGCTCGGTCGTGACCATCTATCCCAATCCTTTGCCATCCGATACCCACGCGGGTTGCTCACGCGGCGCGAGGGGCGATCTGCCGGATTCGCGTTCCTCTGCCGTGCCTGAGCCCCAAGTATACATGAACGGGGGGCGCGGAGACCGTCGCCGCCCCGGCAGCGACCCGTCCCCGCGCCCCCTTTTTGCCCCGCTCGTCCCGGCTGAACACCAGTCGTTGCGCGGGGTGTTGCCAACCACCGCGCCGTCCCCGCACCGACCGCGTTAGCTCATGTGCTCGGTGATGTAATCCTGCGCCGTGCCAACCGTCGTCAGCGTGTTCGCATCCTCGTCGGAAATCTCGACGCCGAACTCCTCCTCCAGCGCCATGATCAACTCGACCAGATCGAGGGAGTCCGCGTTGAGATCCTCGATGAAGTGCGCCTCGGGCAGGACGCGCTCCTCCTCGACACCCAACTGTTCCGCGATGATCTTGCGCAGCTTGTCGTTTACCGCCCCGGTGTCCGCGGACATGCCCCCTCCTCCTCTGCTGCTTTCCCCCGGTACGCCACCCGGCCAACCCGGATAACGCCCCTCGATAGTGCCGAAGTATAGCGGCTCAGCGCCTATGTGCAACAATACGCCGGGCAGCCGCGAAAAGTTCCGCCGCGCGACGGGCTATATGGATGGTGGCAAGGCATATACGCTCGGGACAAGACCGCCCGCCAGCGCCGGGGCATCGGCCAGTTGCCCGCCGGATCACTGGGCGTCGGGGCGCTGCTCAGCCACCACCGTGCCGAGGACGCCATTGACGAAGCGCCCCGAATTATCGCCGCCGAAACGCTTCGCCAGCTCGACCGCCTCGTTGATCGCCGCTTTCACCGGCACATCGCGCTCGATCAGCAACTCCCAGAGGGCCATCCGCAACACCGTCCGGTCGACTGCTGGCAATTGCGGCACCGGCCAGGTAGGGGCATTCTTGCCGATGATCGCGTCGAGGCGCTCACGCTCGGCCATCACCCCCCGCACCAGGCTCTCGATGAACTGGCGGGTGGCGGGCGGCATTTGGGAATTGCCGAGGTAGCGCCCCAGCACCTCATCGGTGGCGTGGGTCGCCGTGTCGATCTCGAAGAGCGCCTGGAGTGCGGTGATCCGCGCCTCGTGCCGCCGCCCCGATACTATCGCGCTCGATCCGCCGCTCATCGCCATCCTTGCCGGTCAATTCTCGCCGCCGACGGGCGCAGCCGCGCGCCCGTGCCGGGGAATTGTAGCACCGGCCCCGCCCGGCGACAGCGCGGCGGGCGGCACAGGGCTTATGCGCGAGTCGGTGCCGACGCTAGCAGGCGGTTGGAAACCACGCCTGGGGCTGCCTGCGGGCATCACGAAACTTGCCATCGCGGGTTAGACGGCGATGCGAGGCGTTACCGCTCTCGTAAGGCAACGCCCCGCAATGGGGCCTAACCGCCGCAGGGCGGTCATTGTGCCGTTCGTCGGTATTCATGGCGCGCACGCCCCCAGGCGCGGTTTTATCCTGGGCACAGTCGCAGGGCTTGTCCTGTGCCGGGTCACAGGGTTCAACCGCCCGCCAGCGTTGGCTTGGCCGTCAGCCGCGCCCCCGGACATCGTCGACGTAGACGTTGATCTCGCCGACGGCCATGCCGACCATGTGCTCCAGCGCTTCGCCGACCTCGCGCTGAATCCGCTGCCCCAACGCGAAAATGTTCGCCTCGGCGCGCGCGACGATCGCGATCTCGGCGTGGACCGTGTCGTCGTCCACGCGCACATGGACGCCGCTCGGCGGCTGATGCTCGCCGAGCGCCCGCCCGCGCAGGCGGTCGAAGCGCGGGTGCCGCGAGCACATCGCCGCGACACCGGGCACCCCCAGGGTCGAGCGTTCCACGATCTGCGCCAGCACCGCCGGGGCGATCAGCACCCGCCCCAGCGCGGGGGTCGGCAACACGGTCGCGGCCCCATCAGACTCGTCCATTCCTCCCCCTCTCCCCGCGCTCAGCCCTCATCGCGCGGCGTCATCCGCTCCAGGTATTGCGGGATGAAGTTAGTGCTCAGCTCACCACGCCGGAACAACGGGTCGTGCAGGATGCCGAGGTGGAACGGCACCGTCGTCTTGATCCCGCTGATGACGAATTCTTGCAGCGCGCGCTCGGAGCGCGCGATCGCCTCATCTCGGTCCTTGCCCCAGCAGATCAGCTTCGCCAGCAGCGAGTCGTAGTACGGCGGCGCGACGTAGCCGGGGAAGAGGTGCGTATCGAGCCGCACCCCCGGCCCGCCCGGCCCGAGGAAGCCGGTGATCGTCCCGGCATTCGGCTCGAAATTGCGCGTCGGGTCCTCGGCGGTGATCCGGCACTCGATCGCGTGGCCGCGCGTCTCGATCTGGCGCTGGTCGAGGGTCAGCGGCTCGCCGGCCGCCAGGCGCAACTGCCACTTCACCAGATCGATCCCGGTCGTCACCTCGGTGATCGGGTGCTCGACCTGGATGCGGGTGTTCATATCCATGAAGTAGACGTGGCCGTCCTTCGCCAGCAGGAACTCGAAGGTGCCGACGCTGGCGTAACCGATCGCCTTCGCCCCCCTGATCGCCGCCTTGAACAGGGTCTGGCGCACGTTGTCGCGCAGATTCGGCGCGGGCGCCTCCTCCAGCACCTTCTGGTGCCGCCGCTGCAACGAGCATTCGCGCTCGCCGACCGCCACGACATGCCCCTTGCCGTCGGCGATGATTTGCACCTCGATATGGCGCGGGTCTTCGAGGTACTTCTCGACGTAGATGTCCCCGTTGCCGAACGCGGCCTCGGCCTCGGCCTGCGCCACCGGCAGTGCGGTCAGCAACTCGCGATCGGAGCGGACGACGCGCATCCCGCGCCCGCCGCCGCCCGCCGCCGCCTTGAGGATAATCGGGTAGCCGATCTTGCGGGCGACCGATTGGACCGCGCGCACGTTCGGCAGCGGCTCCTCGCTCCCCGGCAGCATCGGCAAGCCGGCCTCTTTCATCAGCTTGCGCGCCAGCGCCTTGTCGCCCATCTTGGCGATCGCCGCGCCGGGCGGGCCGATGAAGGTCAGCCCGACCTGCGCGCAGACATCGGCCAGGTAGGAATTCTCCGAGAGGAAGCCGTAGCCGGGGTGGATCGCGTCGGCCCCGGTGATCCGCGCCGCGCTGATGATCGCGGGGATATTGTTGTAGCTGCGCGCGCTCTGCGGCGGGCCGATGCAGACCGCCTCGTCGGCCAGTCGCACGGCCAGCGAATCGCGGTCGGCCTCGCTATAAGCCACGACCGCCGGGATCTGGAGATCCCGGCAGGCGCGCAGGATCCGCAGGGCGATCTCCCCGCGGTTGGCGATCAGCACTTTCTTCAGCATAGAGAAGGTCCTCCGGGTCGAAGGTCGAAGGTCGAAGGTCGAAGGTCGTGGGGATACCAGCGCAGTGGTAAATCGCGCGCACTGCTCATTCCGGCCTTCCCTTCCCCTTCGCACGGACGATATTGCTGTCGAGATATTTGATGAACCCGGCGAGTTGGCGACTGATCCTCGTCGCCTGCTCGGTCAATTCCTGGTGGGTCGTCCGATCGATGTAGTCAAGGTCGAGCGCGACGCAGAGGAGCGAGCGTACCTCACCAGCGGACCCTTTCGCCATGAAGAGGAATCGGAGGAAATCGCTGTCGCTCCCGCGCTCAAATCCCTCGGCGATGTTCGACATGATTGATACTGTGGCCCGGCGAATCTGGTCGCGCAGCCCGTAATTGCGCGCGAACGCGCCGCGCTCGACGATGCCACACACCGCCCTGACGAGCGCCCGCGCGCCCTGCCACGCGGCCACATCCTCGAACCGCTCGATCGCCACGCCCTCGTCCCCACCCTTTCAACGCTCAGACTATCGCCCGACCCTTAAGGGAAGCCCTTTTCGACCTTCGACCTTCCGACCTTCGACCAGCGGGCCACAGCCCGCTTCACATCGCCATCCCGCCATCAACGCTGATCACCTGGCCGGTGATGTAGCGCGCGGCGGGCGAGGCCAGGAAGGCGACCGTCTCGGCGATGTCGGCGGGGTCGCCGAAGCGCCCGAGCGGGATCGCCTTCAGCGCGAGCTCTTGCAGATCGCTGCCCAGCCCGGCGGTCATATCGGTGGTGATGAAGCCGGGGGCGACGGCGTTGACGGTGATCCCGCGCGAGGCGACCTCTTTCGCCAGGCTCTTGGTCAGGCCGATCAGCCCCGCCTTCGCCGCCGAGTAGTTCGCCTGCCCGGCGTTGCCCATGAGCCCGACGACCGAGCTGATCGAGATGATCCGCCCGCTCTCGCGCGCCTTCAACAGGGGCCGCAGGGACGCCTTGGCGCAGAGGAACGCCCCCTTCAGGTTCGTCGTCAGCACGGCGTCCCAATCGTCCTCGCTCATCCGCATCGCGAGGTTGTCGCGCGTGATCCCGGCGTTGTTGACCAGGATATCGAGGCGACCCAACCCCGCGACGGTGTCGGCCACCAGCTTCGCGGCCTCGTCGGCGACGGCCACATCGCCGACGAGGGCGATCGCTCGGCCACCGGCCTCGGTGATCTCGCGCACCGTCTCGGCGGCCGCCTCGGCGCTGCCGCGATAGTTGATCGCCACCGCGATCCCATCCTGCGCCAGCCGCAGCGCGATCGCCCGCCCGATCCCGCGCCCTCCACCCGTGACCAGCGCCACCCGCCCCGCCGCCCCGCTCATCCGCCCCCTCCACCGCCGCTGCCCACATCGTCAGACAGGCGGCATGGTAGCACAAACCGGCCCGTCACCGTCCGGCGGTGTGGTACGATAAAATCAATTGCAAAGGAGGGTACTATGGCAGCATTCACGATCGAGCAACTCTATTCGATCGCTTCCACCACAAGAGCGTCTGCGGCTCCTCAAACGTATCGCGCAAGATCTCACGGATGGGGATGTGGAGAATGTCCGGCCCAAGCGCAGCATTCTCGAGCTAGAAGGGCTCGGTGCGGACGATCCTATCGGCATGGACGCACAAGAATACGTCAATCAGCTACGTGAGGAATGGGACCAACGATGATCTGCTCGACGGTAGACAGTCTATAGCATTCTACACCGATAGGAGCAATCGGCATGGTTATCCTAAAAGCTGACGAAATTTATGAGCGCCAAATCAAGGAACTGCCGCCGCAAGAACAGTTGCGGCTGCTCATGCTGGTCGCGCAAGGTCTGGCGAATCGCGAAAGCGGCAAGCCAGGAAAGAAGCATAGCGTCTTGGAGTTCGCTGGCGCGGGAGCGGCAGACCCTGTAGGGATGGATGCACAAGAATATGTCAACATGCTTCGCGCGGAATGGGATCATCGTCCGTGACGAGCATAGATGGAGCACTGGCAGGCGCCGCTCGCATCGGATTGGACAGCGCACCCATTATCTACTATGTGGAGAAGCAACCGCGCTACTTCCCTTTAAGCCTCGCCGTTTTTGAACGGATCGCGCGCGGTGGATTACGCGGTTATAGCTCGGTCATCACGCTCACCGAAACGCTGACACACCCTCGACGGGCTGGCAATGAGGCGATTATTGGCGCGTACGAAACACTCCTCCTTGACAGCGAGAGCCTATCGCTGCTCGACGTAAACGCCACCATCGCCGCCAGCGCCGCCGACCTCCGCGCCCGCCACAACCTGCGAACACCCGACGCCATCCAGATCGCCACGGCGCTGGCAGCGGGGTGCGAGGCGTTCCTGACCAACGATCGCGAGCTGCGGCGGGTGAGCGCGCTGCGCGTGCTGGTACTCGACGAATTGACACTGGAACAGGGATGAAGGCACCACGATGACCGGCAAGTCGCATGTCACGATCGGCACCATCACCTACGCCTCCCTCTGGGCGCACCCCCTCGGCGCGCTCGGCGCGCCGACCCTGGCCGATACGCGCTCCATCCTGGCGCTGCCGGTCGCGCTGACGCTGGTCCTGCTCGGCTCCCTCCTGCCCGATCTCGACCACCCGGAGGGGCGATTGGCGAACGAGCGTTTCCTCGGTCTCCCGCTCCTCAAGCCGCTCTCCTGGCTGATCAGCGCGATCTTCGGCCATCGCGGGGCGACGCACTCGCTGCTGGCGCTGGCCGGGATCGTGGCGCTCGGCGAACTGCCATTCCTGCCCTGGGCCTGGGCGCATCTCGGGCTGCTCGTCGGTTGGGGCTACGCCTTCCATCTACTAGCCGACGGGCTGACGAAATCGGGCGTGCCGCTCCTCTGGCCGCTCGACCTCCGCTTCGGCTTCCCGCCCCTGCGCGGCCTCCGCTTCACCACCGGCACCTGGCGCGAGGGGCTGGTCGTCGCCTTCCTGTCCGTCGCCTGCCTCGCCAACGCCTCGCGCGCGTTCGTCGACTGACGGACAACGGCTGGTCCCCCCGACGGCGAACGACTAGACTTGGGCGCGGCGCGGGTTTCTCGGCCTCGCACGGGAGTCACCGCGCCAGACGACGACCTCGACCCGAACGGAGCAGTTGTGAGCGACGAGGCCGCCACTGAGGCGTTACACATCCGCATCGGCGGCTGGCACCTCTCCTTCTCCTCGAAGAATCCCCTGAAGGCCGCGCTCGGCGGCGTCCTCGATCTGCTGGGCCGCTTCCCCCCGATCACCTTCCACGGCGAGCATATCGCCCCGCGCGCCCTCCACCTGGAGAGGGTGCCGGTGCCGCTGGCGCGCGTCACGCCGGATCTGGCGGGACTGCGGATCGGCCTGATCACCGATATCCACCACGAGCCGCATCGCCCGGTTGCCCTGCTGGCTCGCGCGGTCGCGCTGTTGAACGCCGCCACGCCCGACGTAATCCTGCTCGGTGGCGATTATGTCAATAGTACCGCGCGCGACTTCGACCGCCCCCTGGCCCTGATCGCGCGGCTCCGCGCGCCGCTCGGCGTCTACGGTGTCCTCGGCAACCATGATTACTGGGCGGGCGGCGACTATCTCGCGGCGCGGCTGGCGGGCGTCGGCGTGACGATCCTGCGCAACGAGGCGCGCCGCCTCCGCGCGCCGGGCGGCGGCGTATGGTGGCTCGTGGGGGCCGACTCCACGGTGCGCGGCCACGACGACCTCGACGCCGCCTTCGCGCCGGTGCCGCCCGGCGAGTTCCGCCTGCTCCTGGCCCACGAGCCGGAAGTGGCCGACGGCGTGGCCCGTCGCGGCCTAGTGGCCGACCTCCAGCTTTCCGGACACAGCCACGGCGGGCAGGTTGTCCTGCCATTCGTCGGCGCGCCGCTCCTACCGCGCCTGGGGCGGCGCTACATTCGCGGTTGGCATCCCGACCCGCCGATCTACACCAGTCGCGGACTCGGCACCGTGCCGCCCTACCTGCGCTTCAACAGCGCGCCCGAGGTGTCGGTGTTGACCCTGACACGCCCGATCTGCGGCCCGCCAGATCGGCGCTGACGTCACATTCTGACACCCATTGATGAGATCACGCGAGAGAGTCGCTCGGTCGCGGGCCGAGCGGCCAAGAGGGGTATCATGGCCTGGATCATGCTGGTCATCGCCGGGTTCTTCGAGATCGGCTTCGCGCTCAGCCTCAAGGCGAGCAACGGCTTCACCCGCCCCCTACCGACGCTGCTCTTCGCGATCACCGGCGCGACCAGCTTCTTCCTGCTGACCCAGGCGTTGCGCACCCTGCCGGTCGGCCCGGCCTACGCCGTCTGGACCGGCATCGGCGCGGCGGGGACGGCGATCATCGGGATGCTGGTCCTCGGCGAGTCGCGCGACCTCCCCAAGCTGATCGCGCTGGCCGCGCTGATCGGCGGGATCATCGGCCTGCGCCTGACCGGCGGGGAGCACTAAACGGCAGGGCGGTCGGTGGCGGCAACTCACGACACCGCCCAGACCCTCGCCGCGTTCACCCCCGCATCGCCGCGAACCGTGCGAAGAAGTCCGGGAAGGTCTTGGCGACGCAGCCGGGGTCGGCGATGCGGATGCCGGGGACGCGCAGGCCGATCAGCGCGAAGCTCATCGCCATCCGGTGGTCGTCGTAGGTGGCGACCGTGCCGCCATGGATCGGGCCGGGATGGATCGTCATCCCGTCCGGGCGCTCCTCGACCTGGGCGCCTAGGCGGCGCAACTCGGTCACGACCGCCGCCACGCGATCGGTCTCCTTGAGGCGCGCGTGGGCGAGGCCGCGCATCGTGACCGGCCCGTCGGCGAACGGGGCGAGCGCGGCAAGGGTCTGGGCAGTGTCGGAAATATCGCCCGTATCGACGTCGATCCCGCGCAGCCGCACCGGGCCGCGCACGACGATCGCGTCGTCGCCGCGCTCGACGGCGCAGCCCATCCGCTCCAACACATCCACGAACGCCAAATCGCCCTGGATCGCACCATGCCCGAGCCCGGCGACCCGCACCGTGCCGCCGGTGAGGGCGGCGGCGGCGTAGAAGTAGGAAGCGGCGGTCGCGTCGGGCTCGATCGCGTACTCGCGCGCGCGGTAGACCCCCGGCGCGATCTGGTAGCAGTCCGCCCCTTCGATCACCGTCGCGCCGAAGTCGCGCATGATCGCCGTGGTGATCCCGATGTAGGGGCGCGAGACCAACTCGCCCTCGACCCGCACCGTCAGCCCGCCGCCCGCGTATAGCCCGACCATCAGCAGCGCACTAAGGAACTGGCTACTGAGATCGCCGCGCACGCTGCACTCCTCGCCCGGCAGGCCCGCCGCCTCCGCCACGACCGGGGGGCAGCCGGTCCCGTCGCGGCTGTAGATGTTGGCCCCGAGTTGGCGTAGCGCCGTCAGCAGCGGCTCGATCGGGCGCTCGCGCATCCGCGCCACACCGTCGAGGGTGTAGCGCCCGTACCCGAGCGCCAGGGCGGCGGTCAGGAAGCGCGCCGATGTCCCCGACGCGCCGATGAACACGTCGGCCTCGGCGACCGGGAAGCGCCCCCCGCAGCCATCGATGGTGAAGCGCGCGCCGTCCGGCCCGTCATCCTGCGCGACGCCGATCCCCAACGTGCGGAGCGCCTCGACCATGTGGCGGGTGTCGTCGCTCGCCAGCGCCCCGGTGAGGACCGAGCGCCCGTCCGCCAGGGCGGCGATCAGCAGGGCGCGATTCGTCAGACTCTTCGAGCCCGGTACGACAACGGTCGCGTCGAGCGGGCGCTCGAGCGGCGCGATCGCCAGGGCATCCTCGGCATGTGCGGTCGTCATCAGTCTCCCCCTCCGGCCTGCCGCTCCTCAGCGGCAGTATACCCGAGCGGCTTCCGGGCGCGTCAGGACTCGGCGATCACGGGGCGCAACCCGCCCCCGCCGCGAGGCGTTGTACTGAACGTCGCCCCCGGGGGAGCGAATCACGCGGGGTCGGGCATTCCCGCGTGGTAAAATTCGCGGCGTCCGCGATCATTCGGCGGCGAGCGATGGCAAGGCGGCACGGCATATTGGAAGAGCGAAGGGACAGGGAACCAATTATGCGGACCAATTGGCGCCGGACGAATGGCGTGCGGCGACGCTGGCCGGCATTGCTGCTGGTCGTCATCATCATGACCACGATCCTGGCGGCCTGCGGCGGCGGTAGCACCCCGGCCACGGTCGCCCCGACAACCCAGGCCACGGCGGCCCCAACGACAGCGGCCCCATCGTCATCCGCTGCACCTGCACCGACGCGCGCCGCCGTCACGCCGACGACCGCTACGGCCCGCACCGGCACCGCGCCGAGCCGACCGCTGACCCAGCAGGTAACGACGACCTTCCCGGCACGCACGGCGGGCCTCGACTACGGGATGAATGTCTGGCTGCCAACCGCCGACATGGACCGCACCCTCGACCTGATGACCGGCGCGGGCTTCGGCTGGGCGCGGCAGTGGATCTCCTGGGAGAGCGTCGAGCCGACCCAGGGGAGCTACAGTTGGGACGTCCTCGACAAGGTCGTGGCGACCGCCGAGCGCAAGAATACCAAGCTGATGCTGATCCTACTGCGCGCGCCGGCCTGGGCCGCGCCGAACGGCGGCATCCCGCAGGACAAGCAACTCTACGCGCGCTTCGTCTCCACGGTCGCCACGCGCTACAAGGGCCGCGTGGGGGCCTACGAGGTCTGGAACGAGGCGAACCTGGCCGGAGAGACCGGCGGCACGGTCAACGTCGGCGAGTACGCCGAGTTGCTGAAGGCGGCGTTCCCGGCGATCAAGGCGGCGGACCCGAACGCGGTCGTCGTCTATGGCGGGCTGACCCCGACCGGCGAGAACAATCCCGCCCTGGCGATCGACGACGCGATCTACCTCAAGCAGAGCTACGCCTATAACAACGGCGAGATCAAACAGTATTTCGATGTCCTCGGCGTCCACGCGACCGGCACCCTGAACCCGCCAGAAACGTTCTTCCCGGAGAATCCCGGCCCCGGCCCCGGCTTCTTCGACGACCGCTCGTTCTACTTCCGCCGCGCCGAGGATCTGCGCAAGATCATGGAGGAGGCGGGCGACGGGCAGAAGCAGGTCTGGATCACCGAGTTCGGCTGGACGACGAAGAACGCGGCCAAGGGCTACGAGTACGGCCAATACGTCAGCGAGGAAGACCAGGCCAAGTACCTCGTGAGTGCCTACGACTGGGCCAAGCAGAACTGGCCCTGGGTCGGCGTGATGTTCCTCTGGAACCTCAACTTCTCCACCGTCTCACCGCCGACCGACGAGAAGACCCCCTGGAGTATCATCAACGCCGACTACTCGCCCCGCCCGGCGTACGACGCGGTGAAGCGAATGCCGAAGCGGTAGGGGCGAGTCCGTAGTCGGTAGTCCGTAGTCCGTAGTGAATACGGGCGTCAAAGAGGCGGTGCCTGGTTGCAGGCACCACCTCGTCATAAGGTTCTACGGACTACGGACTGCCGACGCGCCCTCACCGCCTTGCTGCCCCCAGCCGACTCGTCATCCCCCCATCAACCCAAATGATCTGCCCGGTGATGTAGCTCGCCAGTGGTGAGGCGAGGAAGACGGCCAGGGGGCCGATGTCGTCGGGGATACCGACGCGCCCGGCGGGGATCCGCTCGCCCCACTCCTCACGATCGTAGCCCTCGAAGGTGAAGAAGCGCGGAACCTCGATCGCCCCCGGCGCGATCGCGTTGACCTGGATGTTGTGCGGGGCCAGTTCGATCGCGCTCGCCTTGGTAAAGAGGTTGATCGCCCCCTTGCTCGCCTCGTAGTGGGCGTGGAGCGGTGCCGCCGCGAAGCCGTGGACCGAGCTGAGGTTGATGATCCGCCCGCCCTCGCCCTGCGCGATCATCCGCCGCGCGGCCAGTTGGGTGCAGAAGAACGCTCCGCGCAGGTTGATGTTGAGGGTCTTGTCCCACTCGTCCGGCGTCATCTCCAGCAGCGAGTGGGGCTCGGTGATCCCGGAGTTGTTGACCATGATATCGACGCGCCCGAACGCCTCGACCGCCGCCGCGATCAGCCCCTCGACCTGCGCGTAGTCGCGCACATCGCACTGCCGGACCAGGATCCGCGCCCCCCGCTCGCCCAGGCGCGCGGCCAACTCCTCCGCCCCCGCCGCGCTGCTGTTGTAGCTGACAACGACCGCCGCGCCCGCGCCGGCCAGCGCCTCGACGATCCCGACCCCGATCCCGGTGCCGGACCCGGTGACGACCGCCACCTTCCCGGCCAATGTATCGCCCGTGAACATCTCCCTCTCCTCACATTTGCCAGATCCCGGCGGTACGCAACGCGCGGCGCATCGTAACGCGCCAGCGCGGGTGCGGGCAAATACCGCCCGCGCCTCCCCGATCCGGCTATACTTGCGTCTATCACGATGAGAGCCGCGCGGGCATTACGATCAGCGGAGGACGGCATGGCTGAACAGATGCAGCAGTATCGTTTCACCGTGGAGGAATATCACCGGATGGGCGAAGCCGGCATCCTCGGCGGGGACTCGCGCGTGGAATTGATCGGGGGGCAGATCATCGTGATGAGTCCGATTGGGGAGCCGCACGCCCGGTGTGTCAACAACTATAACGAGGAATTGATGTCGATACCGGGGCGATCCTGGCGTGTCGCGGTGCAGAACCCGATTCGCCTCTCCGACGAGAGCGAACCGGTGCCGGACATCACGCTCGTCCCGCGCGACTACACCGTAGGGGTGCCGACCTCCGAACACATCCTGCTCGTCATCGAGGTTTCCGACAGTACCCTGACTTCCGATCGCCGCGTGAAGGTACCGCTCTACGCGGCGGCGGGGATACCCAAAGTCTGGATCACCGATCTCAAGGGTGGCAGGGTGATCTGCTTCAGCGAACTGCGCGACGGCCAGTACCAGCTCGTGACCCATGTGCGGCCTGGCGAGATTCTCAGCTCGCGCTACCTACCCGCCCTCACACTCAGCGTTGACGCCATCCTCGCCTAGCGCCGTTGCACAGTCGGCTGTTGTCTTCAGGCGTGCTGCCCCCGTCGGGGAGGGTCGCCGTCGCAACGGCGGGGAGAGGTTCATCCCCTCATCCCTCGCCGCCCACATCGACGCGCGCCACCGCGTAGGGCAGCAGATCGAGGATCAGCGTTCCCCCTGCTGCCGGCACAACTTCCCCTCTTGCCGTCCGAAACCCCTCCGGCGCGCGAATCGCCGCCTCGGCGTTCGTCTCGTCGAGGGTTCGCACGCGCGCCCGCTCGACCGGGAGACTGAGCGCGATCTGCTGGCGCACCGGCCGGAGGTTGGCGACGAGGATGCGCACCCGCTCGCCCGCGCGCAGCGCCAGCGCCGCCGCGCCGAGGGGATCGTCGGTCGTCGCGCGCAAGACCGCGCCGCCCGCGAACTCGCCCACGTCGGCCAGGATGTGGTAGAGCGGGAAGACGCCGCCGGGAATCGAGGGGAAGTCGGGCCAGGGCGAGCCCGCCGCCGTCTCCATGACGCCGCGCGGGCCGGTCGTCTCGTAGTACGTCGCGCTCGCCACGCCGCTCGCGGCGAGCGCCGCCAAGCTGCCGACCGTCCAGGCCGCGCCGAACAGGCTCGTCTGGCGCGGATCGACCGCGAACGGGAGGCCAACGGAGTCCGATCCCTCCGCCGCTGCGGTGGCATTTGGGTTGAAGCGCGGGCGCAGTGTCACCGGCGAGATCGCCAGCGGCAGATCGCCCAGGAATTGCCGCGCGCTCGCCACGGTGGTCGGCTGACAGGCCAGGGTCTCGACCAGCGAGGTGTCGTCGAAGGCGTGGACCTGGGGATTGATCGAGTAGGCGGCGAGATCCAGGGTGGCCGGGTCGGGCCGCTCGCGGTTCAACTCGGTGAAGTAGGCATTGGTCCCGCCGCCGAACGCCGCGCCCGGCGCGACCCCCGCCAGCGCCGCCCGCGCCAGCCCGACCGTCCGCGCGCTCGTCACCTTCTCAGCGGTGTTGAAGACGAGCCAGCGCGCGATCGGCGGCGGCGCCGCGCCGAGCGCCGCCGCGAGCGCCACCAACTCCGCCCCCGCCCCCTCCGGCGAGAGGAAGAGGGCGACTTCGAGCGCGACGCCGAGCGCCGCCGCCTCATCGGTCGCCCGCCGCAGGGTCTCGCGCCAGCCCTCTTCCGTTAGGGGCAGATCGACGCGCAAGTGCGCCAGGTGGAGCGCGTGCAGGCGAGCCACCTGGCGCGCGCTCAACACCTGACCGTGGCTGGCCAACCCCAGGCCCAGGGCTGGCAGCGCCCCGACGGCCCCTGTACCGATGGTGACAGCGAGCGGGCCGTCGCCCTCCACGCCAGGCGCAGACCCCGGCGCGCCGCTGAGTGTCAGCGTGACCGCCTGCTCGATCCGCGTCCCGGCCAGAACCTCGACCGGGAACGGCAGGCGCAGCGGCGTGCAATAGGTCTTGTACGAGTCGTCGGTCCAGTTCCGCTGATCCTCCATCTCGAAGAGGTCACCCGCGAAGCGCACCTCGGCGCGGACCCCCGGCGCGACCTCGTGGCCGATCGCCCGCATCTCGCGGAACGGCTGCTCGGGCGCGATCTGGCGCGGGAAGTGTCCCTCGATCATCGCCCCGTCGTCGGTCTCGACGACGCACGGCCGCCCGGCACAGGGGCCGGGCGGGTGGAGGACGCAGAAGCCGATCCGGTTGCGCAGGAAGGTCGAGCGCGCCGCCCCGTCCATCGCGAACCGGAGCGTCCCGGTCACGTCGCCGGAGATGGTGCCGCGCCAGGCGAAGTCGATCGAGCCCTCGCGATGCTCGGCCAGGAAATCGATCGCGAAGCGGTCGTCGCCGCGCTCGATCCGCACCTCGGAGAAGGTCGGCAGGATCGTCCCCCAGTTGCGGTCGCGCACGGCGACATAGACCCGCCGCAACACCTCACGCTCACCAAAGCGGACGGCGCGCAACTCCCCCGCCTCGTAGAGGAGCGTCAGCGGCCCGGCGCGCAACGGCAGCGGCGGCGCTTGCTCGATCTCGGAGCCCCAGCGCAGGACATTCAGCGACAGCATTCTCCGCTCCCCCGACAAACCGGCAACCTCCCCGGCGGATCACCCAGCGCATCGCCTCTCGGGGGCGCAACGCGGCAGGCATCCCCCTCACTGTCCGTCCTCGATGCCCGCCAACTCGCTGCGGATAGCGCCGCCCAGTCGTCGCCAGGCCGCGATGACCCGGTCGTCGAACGGATCGGCATCGCTGTCGTCGATCCGGTCGTGGGCGTCGAGCCAGGCGATCGTGCGCCGTACCCCCTCCAGGAACGGGATGGTGGGTCGGAAGCCGAGCTCGTCGCGCGCCCGCGCATTGTCGAAGATATTGTTGCCCGCGAAGTTGTGCGCGCACCAGAAGGCGCGCTCGGGCGCGAGCGCCGCCAGCAGGTCGGTGGGGATATGGACGATCGTCGGGGGCGGCGCGCCGAGCGCTTCGGCGACAAGCTCCGTGTAGCGATTCCAGGTCAACCACTCCTCGCCGGTGACCTGATAGGCCCGGCCATAGGTGCGCTCGTCCCCGACCGCCGCGGCGAAGGCCCACGCCACATCGTCGCGGTGGCAGGAGACCCAGAGTGACGTGCCGTCGCCGTGGACGATGACCGGCTTCCCTTTTCGCAGGCGATCGAGGTAGGTCGTCGCCCCACGGAAGGTGTGGAGAACGGTGCTCCCCTCACCATAGGTGTGCGCAGGGCGGATGATCGTGACCGCGAAATCGCCACGCCCGTGCGCCGCGAGGAAGATCCGCTCGCATTCGGCTTTGTCGTGCGCGTAGCTAAAGACGCCCGGACCCTCCCGCAGCAGCTCGTCCTCGGTGATCGGGTAGCGCGCCGCGGGCTTGTTGTAGACATCGACCGTGCTGCAGAAGAGGTACTGTCCGGCGCGGCCCCGGAAACTCCGGACGGCGCTCTCGGCCTCGGCGGGGGTGAAACAGCGCATGTCGAGCACGCAATCGAACGGGCCTGCCTCGACCATCTGCGCCTCGAACCGCGCGAGGTCGGTTCGATCCCCGACGATCTGCGCGACCCGGTCGCCCCCCTCGAATCCCGACCGGCCACGGTTGAAGACCGTGATCTCCTCGCCGCGGTCGAGCAGTTGGTGGGTGATGCCGGTGCTGATCAGCCCTGTGCCGCCGATGATCAGGATCTTCATCCGCTCCCCCTCGCGTTGGACAGGCCGACCCACGCCTCTCACTCGCCCAGCAAACAGGCGCATCATAGCGCGTTCGACGATCTTGTCCAGGGCGGGGAGGGGCTACGGCCGGGGCTCCCGCGCGTCGCGCTCAGCGGGAAGCCCTGGCCGTGGCGCGACAGCGCGCACGACCGTGCCCAGCACCAACCCCCAGGCGACGGCCATCAGCACACTGCGGATGACGCCGACGATGCCGAAGAGGATCCCGAGTTGCGACACGTTCCGCGACCGGCTCGTGAAGGCGAGGGGCAAGGTGGACGTCAGGATACCCCCGGCGATCTCGGTGCAGAGCGCCAGCAGGCAGGCACTCGCCAGGAGGAGCGCGACGGCCCGCTGGCGCGACCAGAGCGTCCCCGCGATCACCAGTCCCCCGATCCACACGAGGATCAGCGGCGTATACACCAGCAGATTGACGAACGCCGAAGCACCAGCAGCCATCGTCGCCCCTTGCTCGATCTTCCGCGCCCGATGATCTGAAACGAATGGACAGATGGGGAAGACTTGGTTAGCGTTGCGCGCCCTGCTCGGCCTCGGTGCCGAGCGTTCGCATCACCAGCTGCGGATTGCGCGCGATCACGTCCAGGGAGGTACTGGCCGCCTGATCGAGCTGCGAACGCCCTTGCTCCCAACCGCGCACCGTGGCGAGGGACAGGTGTAAACGCTCGGCGAACTCTTCCTGCGTCATCCGCAGCGCCCGGCGGAGGGTCTTCACCCTCGGTACGGGCTTTGCCTGCGCCAATAGCTCCTGGGTGAGCGGCTAGGAATCGGGATCGGCCAGCGCCGCCTGCTCGATCTCCTCGTCGGTCGTGTCCCGCATTGGTGCATGCGGGAATGGCTGCTCCGAGCCATCCGGCATGATCCTCGCCAGAACGTTATTACTTCGCCCCCTGGCGGTAATCGTTGTTTCGCTCATTATCTCC
>CADCWN010000403.1 GCA_902806415.1 uncultured Thermomicrobiales bacterium
CCGCGCTAGCGCGGCCACGGGCACCGTCCCGGACGGGGTGGCGACCGGCGGCGCGGCCACACCCGCCCGCGCTGGCCGCGACGCTCCCGGGCGTCCTGCACGAGACGGGGAAGCGCGTCCAGCGGCGCATCGAGCGCGATCATCAGCACCTGCAGGGGCGGCTGCGCCCGAGGCGCGGCTGCAAGACGCTCGCCGGGGCGCGCATACTCTGCCGGGCGCACGCCTTCCTGCGCAACCGGTGCGGCGGCTTCTACGATCTCCCCTGGCGGCTCGGTTCCGCAGCCGCTCCGCCGGCACCACCGGTGGAGCGTTCCTGGGACGCGCCCACGACCGAGCTGCTGGCGCGCTAGATCCCGTCGGAAAGCCCCTGGTTTTGGCTGCCCCCGGCTCATCGTCACCACGTCCGCCCCGGCACAGCCCAATAGCACCGCCCGGCGCGCTCCCGCATCGCCGCCACCAACTCCTCGTAGATCCGCTGCTGCTCCGCTGTAAACTGCCCCTCGGGCATCGCCCCCTCCACCAGCGAGTCGTCCCCTCACCGCACTATTGCGCACTGGGACTGCGATGCAAGCTCGCTGCCCCGACGGAGTAACGAGGAAGAGGAGGTGGTGGGGACCCCCGATCGCGTTTGCCAGCCCTTGCGCCGGGTGGAGGTGCGCGATGAGGGACTTGAGACGAAGTTGGCATATTGAGCGATCGGGGCTCTTCTGCACGCAAGGATTCCGCCCGGTTATCCTCGCGCGCAACCCTCTGTGTGATGAATGCGGCACCATATTCGTTGTCTTGATAAGCGCGGGCCAGCCCGGAGTATGCTCCGGTGCAACTGGATCGTCGCATACGATTCGTTCATCGCTCTTGACGGTTTGCGGATTTCCAACGGGTTTGGCAGGAATCCAGGCTGACAGGGCAAGACCCGTCGCACCACGAGTGCGGGGTGACGGCGAGGGTGGGAACAATCGTCAGGGACGAGCCTGAGGCGCACAATAGCATCCAGGTGGCATGCGACCGCGCGACGGAATGGAGCCAGAAAGGAGCATCGCAGGGCAACAATCCGACTCCCGTACTTATTGATGTCACTCGACTTCCGGCATGTCTGACGAGAGCATCTTTTTGAGCGCGTTTTTTGAGGAGGTGTCACGATGGCCGAGTCCAAGCGCAACGGGAACGCGATCGTCATTGGTGGCAGTATTGCCGGGCTAATGGCCGCGCGCGTCCTCGCCGATCACTTCGTCCGGGTCACCCTCATCGAGCGGGACATCCTCACTCACGGCCCGGAGCAGCGCAAGGGTGTGCCGCAAGGGCAGCAGGGGCACGGGCTCCTCGCCGGCGGGCAGCGGGCGATGGAGGGACTGTTCCCCGGCCTCACCGCCGACCTGGTGGCCGAGGGTGCGACCACCCTCGACGTGATCGCCGATGCGACCTGGCACCAGCCCGGCAGCTACCGCTTGCGCTTCGCGAGCGGTCTGGAAGGGATCTCGCTGAGCCGCCCGCTGCTGGAGGCGGGGATCCGCCGCCGCGTGCGGGCGCTGGCGAATGTCGCGGTGCTCGACGGGTGCGAGGTCACCGGGCTGGTGGCGAGCGGCGACCGCGCGCGCGTGACCGGGGTCACCGTCCGGCGGCGCGACGGGGAGGCCGCCGAGGAGGCCCTGGCGGCCGCGCTGGTCGTGGACGCGGGCGGGCGCGGGAGCCGCGCGCCGTCCTGGCTGGAAGCCCTGGGCTACGCGCGCCCGGAGGAGGAGAAGATCGCCGTCGGGGTCGGCTACACCTCGCGGCTCTACCGGCGCCGCCCGGGCGATCTGCCGGGCGCGCGGGCGGCCATTTGCCAGCCGACGCCGCCCCACGAGACGCGGATCGGCGTCCTGTTGCCGCTCGAGGGCGACCGCTGGATCGCGACTCTCGCCGGCTGGCTCGGCGACCACGCGCCCGCCGACGACGCGGGCTTCCTCGCCTTCGCGCGCAGCCTCGCCGCGCCCGACATCTACGATGTCATCAAGCAGGCCGAGCCGCTGGGCGACTACGCGACCCACAAGTTCCCGGCGAACCTGCGGCGGCGCTACGAGCGGCTGGGGCGCGTGCCGGAGGGCTACGCGGTCGTCGGCGACGCCCTCTGCAGCTTCAACCCGACCTACGGCCAGGGGATGAGCTCGGCCGCGCTGGCGGTGATGGCGCTCGCCGACTGCCTGCGCGAGGCGCGCGGCGACCTGCGGGGGCTCCCGGGCCGCTTTTACAAGCGCGCGGCCACGGTCATCGACACCCCCTGGCAAATGGCCGCCGGCGGGGACTTCGCCTACCCCGGGGTGACGGGCAAGCGAGCGCCCGGCACGGATGTCATCAACGGCTACATGGGCCGGGTCTTCGGTGCGGCCACGGCCGACCGCCACGTCTGCCGCACGCTCGTCGAGGTGGCGAACCTGCTGGCGCCGCCGAGCGCGCTCTTCGCGCCCCGCGTCTTGCTGGGTGTGCTGCGCTCGACCCTGCGCCGCCCCCAGGCGACGCAACTGGCGAGGACGCTCCCCGCACCTTCGACCGCCGACTAGCTCTTCAGCCGCGCGTATCTCGCCAATCTGGCGGACGACGCCCCGCGGCGGGAGGGTCGCTATGGTGAGGCGACTGAGAGGCGGATCAGGGCGGCATGGCTGATGTCTGCCGAGGGGTTGGACGGGCTGCTGCGGCCCCGCTTCGCCCTGGGGAGTCCTGGCGGCGGGCGCGGGCGTACCTGTGCGGTGGGATGGCTCTTTCTCCAGCCCGGCATATTCTGCGGAGGAGCCTTGGAGGCCGAGTGGTCCGACCCGGCAGCGACAATGGTGGGTGGGCGGTGCGAACTCGGATTGTTGAGTGTGAACCCCCCGACTCCCAGCTGGTTAGCCGCTTATGCCACCTCGCGATCGTACTCGTGGATCAGCCCGCCGAGCACATCCCGCCGCCTGACCGGGCCGCACCGAGCGCCTCGGTCGCCGGGGATCGGTGTCTGTTGGCCCAGGCCCCGGTGCAGGTGCGCCTCGTTGACGATGAGGAGGTGGTCGAGGCACTCCGCGCGCACCGACTCGACCCAGCGCTCGGCGTACGCGTTCGCGGTTGGCGAGCGATAGGGCGTGCGCACGACCTCGACGCCCTCGGCGGCGAATACCGCGTCGAAGGCGGCAGGGAATTTCGCGTCGCGGTCGTGGGGGAGGAAGCGGGGCGACGCGCCCACCTCCTGCAGGGTCCAGGCGGTGGTGCCTGGGGGCGATGCCGGGCCTTTTTTGTTGCCCTGCCTGGGAAACTCGGGGGTGGGCACGACTGGGCTCGAACCAGTGACCTCACGGATGTGAACCGTGCGCTCTAACCAACTGAGCTACGCGCCCGAATGTTACGCGGAGTATAGCAAGAGTCGGGGGGGCGCGCAAGTTGGCGGCGGTCG
>CADCWN010000404.1 GCA_902806415.1 uncultured Thermomicrobiales bacterium
GCGATGATGACGAATGTTTAATCCCGCGCCCCTAGCGCCGGGTCCCACGCCCAAGCTCTATATTTATTCGCCGTGAGTGACGTGTCCCGCTCCATCTCCGCCGAGCAGCGCGCGCACGCTTTGCGTCGCGTCAACCGTCGCGGTTTCGACTGGATCTGGGAGTGGGCGAAGAGTCTCCTCATCGCGCTCGCGCTGTTCGTGTTCGTGCGCGCGTTCTTCGTGGAAGCGTTCAAGATCCCCACCGGCAGCATGGAGCGCACGCTCCTCGTCGGCGACTTTCTTCTGGTGAACAAGCTCGTGTACGGCGCCGAGGTGCCGTTCACGAAGCACCGGCTGCCGGCGGTGAGCGTGCCGGCGCGCGGCGAGGTGATGGTCTTCCGGTGGCCGGAGGACCCGAGCAAGGACTTCGTGAAGCGGGTGGTGGGCGTGCCCGGCGACACGTTGGCGATGCAGAGCGGGGTGCTGCTGCTGAACGGGCGCCCGCAGCGCGAGGCGTACGTCGTCCACAACGAGCCCGGCGCGGACCCGGCCGGCGAGGCGTTCCGGTGGCAGGACACGGTGCTGGTGCGCACGGCGGTGGCGGCGCACGCCGGGTACCACCCGTCGCGAAACAACTGGGGCCCGCTGGTCGTCCCACCGCGGAGCTTCTTCGTGCTCGGTGACAACCGGGACAACTCGCTCGACAGCCGGTACTGGGGGTTCGTGCCCGACTCGCTCGTGCGCGGGCGGCCGATCCTGGTCTACTACAGCTACGCACCCGACAGCGCGCACTTCCTCGCCTGGCTGACCCGCGCCCGCTGGCGCCGGCTCGGTGAGCGCGTCCGATAGATAGATCGCCCGACCCCCGCGTCCCGCTCGCCGCCGCGCCGTAGCACCCTCTGCGCCCAGGAGTCGCTGTCGATGGCTGTCACCTCGTCGTCCCGGAAGTCCTCGTACGAAGAAGGCTCGCTCGACCAGTACCTGCGCGACATCAGCATCTACCCGCTCATCACGCGCGACGAGGAGGTGCGCCTCGCGCAGCTGATCCGCCAGGACGACCAGGACGCGCTCGACAAGCTGGTCCGGTCGAACCTCCGCTTCGTCGTCTCGGTCGCGAAGAAGTACCAGAACCAGGGCGTCTCGCTCTCCGACCTCATCAACGAGGGCAACCTCGGCCTGATCCGCGCGGCGCACAAGTTCGACGAGACGAAGGGGATCAAGTTCATCTCCTACGCCGTCTGGTGGATCCGCCAGGCCATCCTGCAGGCGCTCGCCGAGCAGTCGCGGATCGTCCGTGTGCCGCTGAACCGCGCGGGCACGCTGCACCGGATCGGCAAGCGGGCGAGCACGCTCCTCCAGGAGCTGGGGCGCGAGGCGACGCACGCCGAGATCGCCGAGGGGATGGACATCACGGAGGAGGAGGTCGCCAAGACGATGTCGATCTCCCAGGCGCACCTCTCGCTCGA
>CADCWN010000405.1 GCA_902806415.1 uncultured Thermomicrobiales bacterium
GATGGTTGCGATCTCGATCATGATCGAAGGGCAGATGGGCCTCACCTGGCCGCGCTGGAAGCGGCTCTGCGCCGAGGTCGAGAGCCTGGGCTTCGCCGGTCTTTTCCGCTCCGATCACTTCACCGGCCCCAACCCGCCCGATGAGGATGCGCTGGAAACGATCATCTCCCTGGCCTACCTGGCCGATCGGACCGAGCGGATCCACTTCGGCCCGCTCGTCGCGCCGGTCTCGTTCCGGGACCCGATCATATTGGCGCGGCAGGCGCTGGCGATCGATGACCTCAGCGGGGGGCGGATGCTCCTGGGACTGGGGGCCGGCTGGCAGGCGCGCGAGCACGAGATGTTCGGCTATACCCTGGGCGATATCAAGACCCGCTTCGCTCGGCTGGAGGAGGCGCTGGAGATCGTCTCGCGCCTGCTCCGTGGCGACGAGCCGGTCACCTTCGACGGGCAGTTCTATCAACTCCGCGAGGCAACACTGCTGCCGCGCCCCACGCGCCCCGGTGGCCCGCGCATCCTGATCGGCGGCAGCGGGCCGAAGCGGACCATGCCGCTCGTCGCGCGCTACGCCGACTGGTGGAACGGCGTCGCCCTGTCGCGCGAGCTCTTCCGCGAGCGCTCGGCCCTGCTGGACGATCTGCTGCACCAGGCCGGTCGGCAGCCGGGCGACGTGCGCCGGACGATGATGCGGGGTGCCTTCTTCGGCGAAGACTTAGTCGCGGTCGAAGGGAAATTGCGCGGGCGGCTGCGCCCCGAACTGGCCGAGAAGCCGTTCCCCGAGGCATTGGCGACGATGGTGGGCGAGGAGCGCGCGATCGTCGGCACGCCCGAGATGGTGATCGAGCAGATCCGGCGCGATGGCGAGGCGGGTGTGGCGGAACTGATGCTCCAGTGGTTCGACCTCGATGACCTCGCGGGTTTGCGCGCTCTCGCCCGGCGCGTGCTGCCGCACCTCACCTGACAAAGGGCGGGCGGGCCGTAGCGCTCTCGACCGTTGACCTGGCCAGCCAAGCGGCGGGGCGAGCAGGGTGTAATTACCCTGCTCGCCCCGCCGCTTGCTCGTGTCCCCCGTGCCGAGGCCGGTCAGTCGCTCGCCTTGCCATCGCTGTTGCGGAGTGCCGGGAAGAGGATAACATCGCGGATGGCGTGCTGGTCGGTGAAGAGCATCACCAGGCGATCGATCCCGATGCCGAGGCCGCCGGTCGGCGGCATCCCGTAGCGCAGCGCCGCCACGTAATCCTCGTCGATCGGCATCGCCTCCTCGTCGCCCGCCGCGCGGTCGCGCGACTGCTCCCGAAAGCGGGCCAACTGCTCTTGCGGGTCGTTCAACTCGCTGTAGGCGTTGCCGATCTCGCTGCCGAGGATCAGTGGCTGGAAGCGCTCGACCGTGGTCGGGTCGCCGGGCTTCCCCTTGGCGAGCGGCGAGAGGGCGGTCGGGTAGTCGTAGATGAACGTCGGCTCGACGATATTCGGGCGCACGAACGTCTTGAACAGTTCGTCCACGATCCGCGGCCAGACCGTCCCCGGCGTGATGTCCAGGTCCTTCCCCTGCTCCCGCCCGGCGGCGGCCGCCGCCGCGTAGAGGTTGGCTTGCTCCGGCAGCGCGGCGTAATCGACGCCGCTCCACTCGGCGATCGCGTCGCGCATCTTCACCCGCCGCCAGGGCGGGGTGAGCGTGACCGTCCGCCCGCCGAAGGTGATCGTCGGCTCGCCGCGCACCTCCAGGGCGATGGCGTGGATCATCTCCTCCACCAGGCGCATGATCGTCTCGTAGTCGGCGTATGCCTGGTAGAGTTCCATCATCGTGAATTCGGGGCTGTGCTTGGCGTCGATCCCCTCGTTCCGATAGTCCTTGCAGATCTCGTAGACCCGCTCGAAGCCGCCGACGATCAGCCGCTTCAGGTACAACTCATCGGCGATCCGCAAGTAGAACGTCTGGTCGAGGGCGTTGTAACGCGTCGTGAACGGCCGCGCCGCCGCACCGCCGTAGAGCGGCTGGAGGCTCGGCGTCTCCACTTCGAGGAAGCCTTGCGCGTCGAGGAACCGCCGCATCGCGCTGATGATCCTCGTGCGCGTGACGAAACGCTGGCGCGTCTCTTCATTGACCATCAAGTCAACATAACGTTGTCTGTAACGCGTCTCGGTGTCGGTGACGCCGTGCCATTTATCGGGCGGTGGCGTCAGTGCCTTGGAGAGCAACCGGTACTCGGTCACCTCCAGGGTCGGCTCGCCGCTGCGCGTCCGCATCGGCGTGCCGGTCGCCTGGATGAAGTCGCTGAGGTCGATCAGCGCCCGGAATTGCGCGTATGGCTCGTCGCCGAGCCGGTCGCGGCGGAGATAGAGCTGGAACGCGCCGCTGCCATCGCGCAGATTGGCGAAGCTGGCGTTCTTGCCCATATCCCGCCGACTGACGAGGCGCCCGACGATCGTCACCGACTCCC
>CADCWN010000406.1 GCA_902806415.1 uncultured Thermomicrobiales bacterium
CGACGCTCCCCTCCGCGACCCCGGCGCGGAAGAGGGCCGCCTTGCCGAAGAAGCCGACCGCCGGGGGGAGTCCGGCGACGCTGAACGCCCCGACCGCGAAGGCCGCGCCGACGGCCCGGCCGCGCAGCCCGGTCGCCAGGAAGAGGAGCGCCTTGTTGATCGGGTTGATCAGGGCGAAGAGGATCGCCGCCCCGTAGCCGGCCGCGCCGCCGATCCCCAGCGCGACCAGGATGTAGCCCGCCTGGCCGATGGCAGAGTAGGCCAGCGACTCGCCCGCCGTCCGCACCGAGACCGCCTGGAAGGCGCCGTAGAGGATGCTGATCGCGCCGAGCAGGATCACGATCGCGGCGCTGAACGCGAGTTCCCGCGGCAGGATCGCCGCCCCGAAGCGCAGCAGCCCGTAGCTGCCGATGTTGGCGACCGCCCCGCTGAGGATCGCCGCCACCGCCGGCCAGCTGTCGCGGTAGACCGGCGGGAGCCAGAAGTGGAAGGGGAAGAGGCCGACTTTCACGCTGAAGGCGACGAAGATGACGACCGCCGTCAGGGTGATCGAATTCTGCTCGACCCGCCCAGTGGCGGCGGCGATCCCGCGCATGTCGAGCGTCCCGGTCAGGTGGTAGAGGGAGGCGATCGCGCCGAGGAAGAGGACCGAGCCCAGGAGGTTGACGACGGTGAAGATCAGCGCGGCGCGGAGCTCGCGCTGGCGCTGGCCATAGGTGGCGAGGACGAACGAGGCGGTCATCGAGATCTCGAAGAAGACGTAGAAGTTGAAGGCGTCGCCGGTCAGGAAGAGGCCGGTCAGCCCGGTCGCCAGGAAGAGGACGAGCGCGGGCAGCGCCCGTTCGTGGACCCCGCCGAGCACCTCGTGGAGGAGCGCCGCCAGCAGCACCCCGTTCGACACCATCGCGAAGAGGACGCCGAGTTCGTCGGCCCGCAGCACGATCCCGACCCCCGCCGGCCAGCCCCCGGCGACCATCTCCTGCGGACCCTCGCGCCCGACCCGCAGCGCCAGGTGGAGGGTCGCGGCGAAGACGCTCGCCATCGCGCCGACCGCGAGCCAGCCGACCCCGCGCCGCCGCCCGTCGAGGAGGGCGAACGGCACGGCCGCGACCCAGGCGAGCGCGAGCGGGAGGATCAGCATCAGGCCGACCTCCGCTCGCGCTCCGGGTCGGGCCGGTCGGGTCGCGTCGCCGGGAGGCGATCCCCCTCGAGATCGTCGTCCCGCGGGTCCTCGTCGAAGCCGTGCAGGGTGCCGTACTGCGTGTAGACGCGGTAGACGATCGCCAGCAGCAGGGCCGAGAGGCCGAAGCCGATCACGATGGCGGTCAGGGTCATCGCCTGGACCAACGGGTCGCTGACCACGCCGTTCTCGCGCAGGGGATAGACCGGCGCGCGCCCGCGCGCGAGGCCGACCGACATGATGAAGAGGTTGACGGCATTCGAGATCATGATCACACCCGCCACCACGCGGATCAGGTCGTGCTTCAGCATCAGGAAGGTGCCGGCCCCGAAGAGGACGGCGACCGTGAGCGCCAGGAGCAGGTTCATCGCGCCCCCTCGCCGGAGGATTGGCCGGCCGGTGCCGCCGACAGACCCGCGTCCAGCCCGACCCGCGCTTGCGCGATCAGATCGATCGTGCCGACCGCGAAGCCGAAGACCAGCAGGAAGACGCCGACGTCGAAGGCGACGGCGGTCAGGAGTTCGATCGTCCCCAGGTGGATGACCGTCGCCCCCGGCGGCGGGCTGTGCGTCATGATCGCCTGCCCGCGCACGACCGGCACGAAGGCGACCAGCAGCGCCACGACCATGCCCGCCAGCCCGATCGCGGGCGCGATGCGCACGGTCGGGAGGAGCCGGGCCTCGCGGCGGCCGAGCGCAGTATATTGCAGCAGGATACCGAGGGTGGCGACGACCCCCGCCCCGAAGCCGTCACCGACCTCGGCGTAGCCCTTGACGAGGATCGCGGCGGCGACCATGAAGGTCGGCAGGAGCAAGAGGCGCGCGATGGCCTGCGTCATCACCGTCACCCCCGCACCCTCCTCCCCGCTAGGAGCGCCATCAGGCCGATGAAGGCGATCCAGATCACGGTGATCTCCCCGAGCGTGTCGAGTCCCCGGAAGTCGGCCAGGATCGCGGTCACCGCGTTGCGCGCGTGCGCCTCGGGGGCCAGCCGGAGATGCTCGCGAGCGACCCCGCCGGCGAGCGAGGGCTGGGAGAGCGTGCCCCAGGTCGTGGCGAGGGCGAAGAGCGCGGCCGTGGTGCCGACGGCCAAGTCGCGCAGCCGCAGCGAGCGCGGCTCCCGGCGTGTCCGCTCGCGCCGCAGCACCTCGGGCGGGAAGAGCGCCAGCACGCCGAGGACGAGGATCGTGACGATCGTCTCCACCAGGACCATGATCAGCGCGACGTTCGGCGCGCCGAAGAAAGCGAAGGCGGCGGCGAGGCAATAGCCGACGCTGGAGAGCGCGAGGGCGAGGGTGAGGTGCGACCGCGGCACCGTCGTCGTCAGCGCCCCGAGCGCGGTCAGTAGCAGCGCCCCGATCAGCGGCAGATCGGCCGGAAGGATGAGTCCGATCCGGTAGGCCCCAGCGGTCGGCGTCGCCACCAGTCCCGCCGCGACGAGGAAGGCGGCCGGGACCAGCACCGTCGCGACCCGCCCGCGCAGGTCGCGAACCTCGGCGGCGAAGAGCGCGCGGGAGAACCGGTTGAGGCCGGCGAGGGTCGCCCGATAGAGGCGCTCCGGCCCGACCCGCTCGCCGAGGCGTGCCCAGGCGGCGGCTAGCCCCGCCCAGCGGCGGCGCGAGACGATCACCACCACCCCCAGCCCGTAGGTCGCCAGCGCCATCAGGTTCTCGGGCCGGGCGTCGAGGTGGTAGGCCGGTGTCTTGGCGGCGAGGTCGGCGAACGACACCGTACCCGCCGCCGCCGCGAGGTCCGAGGCAGGGGCGACGACGACCCCGCCGAGCAGGATTAGGGCGGCGAGGACCACCACCGGCGCGACGAGCGCGGGCGGTAGCGGTCCGGCCTCGCCCCGCCTCGGCCCCAGGAAGACGCTGCTCCAGAAGTGCCAGACGTAGGCCAGCGTCAGCGCCGCGCCGAGGACGGCGAGGCCGGCGACGAGGGGGCCACGCTCCAGCGCCGCCGCGAAGAAGAGCTCGTCCTTGAAGAAGCCGATCGTCAGCGGCAGCGCCCCCAGCCCCGCGGCCGCGACCCCGCTCGCCGCCGCCAGGACCGGCAGCCGCCCGGCCAGGCCGCCGAGCTTCGCCAGTTCGTCCTCGCCGGTCGCCTCGGTCACCGCGCCGGCGGTGAGGAAGAGGGCGCTCTTCGCCAGCGCGTGGGCGAGGACGTAGAAGGTCGCCCCGACGACGCCCGCGCCGGTCCCGAGACTGAGCATCACCACCACGTAGCCGTATTGCGCGATCGTCGAATAGGCCAGCAGCGGCTTCAGCCGCTCGCGGGTCAGGGCCAGGGTCGAGGCGACGAGCATCGAGAGGAGGCCAACGGCGAACAGCGCGTCGAGGAGCGCCGGGGCGAGGCGCAGGAGCGGGTAGACCCGCCCGAGGAGGAAGACCCCGGCCGCGACCATCGCCGCCGAGTGCAGGTAGGCCGAGACCGGCGTCGGGGCGGCCATCGCGCGCGGCAGCCAGAAGTGGAAGGGGACCTGCGCGCTCTTGACGAGCGCGCCGAACGCGATCAGGGCCAGCGCCGCCGTGTGGCCGGCCCCCGGTGTGGCGAGGCGGATGATCGCGGGGAGGGCGAAGGTGCCGTGCCGCGCCCCCAGCATCAGGAAACCGATCAGCATGCAGACCGCCGAGACGCCGGTGACCAGCAGCGCCATCA
>CADCWN010000407.1 GCA_902806415.1 uncultured Thermomicrobiales bacterium
GAGCCGATCAAGGCGTGGAGCTGGGCGGAGTTCCGCGCCCTGCCACGCGAACCGATCACCGTCGACATCCACTGCGTGACCAAGTGGTCGAAGTTCGACACGCGGTGGGAGGGCGTGGCGATCGACACCCTGCTCGACGCGGTCGAGTACGACGCGGAGTATGTCGTCGCCTTCTGCGACGGGGGCTACACCACGAACTTCCCGCTGGAGGACGTCGTCGACCGCAAGGCCTGGATCGTCGACACCTACGACGGGCGTCCGCTCGCGCCCGAGCACGGCGGGCCGGCCCGCCTGCTGGTGCCGCACCTGTACTTCTGGAAGAGCGCCAAGTGGGTGCGCGGCCTGCAACTGCTCGACCGGGACGAGCAGGGCTTCTGGGAGGTGCGGGGCTACCACGACCGCGGCGACCCCTGGCAAGAGCAGCGCTACCAGGGGGACTGAGATGGTCGCCACAGCCCCGACGCGACGATTAATCTGGCGACAGGCCGCGGTCGTGGCGACGCGCGACGAGACGCCGCGCGCCAGGACGCTCGTCCTGGCCGTGCCGGGCTGGCCGGGGCACCTCCCCGGCCAGCACCTCGACGTGCGGCTGACCGCCGAGGACGGCTACCAGGCCCAGCGCAGCTACTCGCTCGCCTCGCCGCCCGAGGACCCGCGCCCGGCGATCACGGTCGAGCGGATCGAGGACGGCGAGGTCTCGCCCTACCTCGCGAACGAACTGCGCCAGGGCGACCAATTGGAGCTGCGCGGGCCGATCGGGGGCTACTTCACCTGGACGGCCGGGCAGGGCGGCCCGCTCCTCCTCGTCGCCGGGGGGTCGGGCATCGTCCCGCTGATGGCGATGCTGCGGCACCGCGCGGCAACCGGGAGCGCCGCCCCGGCCCGCCTGCTCTACTCCTCGCGCACCTACGACGATATCTTCTACCGCGCCGAACTCGACCGGCTCGTCGCACGGGATGACGGACTGACCGTCGTCCACACACTCACCCGCCGCCTGCCGACGGACTGGTCCGGTCGCCGGGGGCGGATTGACCGGGCCTTGTTACAGGAAGTCGCCTGGACACCCGCCGAGCACATGCACGCCTTCGTCTGCGGCCCGAGCGCACTGGTGGAAGCGGTCGCCACGGCGCTGGTAAACCTTGGCCACGAGCCGGCGCGCGTCAAGACCGAGCGCTTCGGCCCGACCGGGAGTTAGCCATCGATCGGGTGGGGTGAGGGGGATGGACGCGGCAGACCATGCGGCCCCTCGGGGGAAGTGTGCGCCGTGCGCTGCTGTTCTCCCGCGTGTGATTGGGGTGACGGGCGTGGTCGCCGCTGCTCCTCGATGCGTCTATCCCCTGGCCCCGCCCCACGCCGCGGGGAACACGGGCGGCCGCGCGGTGACCCGAGCGATCTGCTCCCGCGATGACAGCGAGAGGTGAGAGTACGAGGCAAGGAGGAGAAGGTGAGCATGACCACCGATTTGATGGGCGGCGCGCGCAACGGCAAGCGAGCGGGGTTGTCGCCGAACAATGGAACGCGATCGCTGCAGCTCGACCCCGCGCGGGTGGTGCGCTCCCCCCGGGAGGCCGGGTTGGGCTCGACGACCGCGAGGAGGCCGATGCGCGCGGCGGTGGCGTGCGCGAGGGCGACGGCGTAGGGGAGGGCTGCGGCGGCGCGGTGGGAACCGTCGAGCGGTAC
>CADCWN010000408.1 GCA_902806415.1 uncultured Thermomicrobiales bacterium
CCACTAGAGCCAGGTCGCCTCGTCTGTGCAACCAGAGGCAACAACTGGCTACGTGAGGGCCGCTCTGCCATTGGCCAGCCCGCCGACTTGCACATCTTCTCAAAGCAGCATCCGTCACGCTTCCTGATCGCCGCAGAGGTAGCCAACGTCAACACTACGCAGTTGATAGGCGAGGTAATGCGGTTGTATCTTGATATTTGCCCACTTAAACTCCTGGTGCTCAACAATGGCATTGGCCCAAGCAGAAAGGGGACGAACGTCCCACCGAAGGGGAAAGAGAAGTGCGAAGAGGTGTTTCGCCGCCTCTATAGCCAAGATGACATCGCGCACACACCCGCCAGAGTTGTGTGGCACGATGATGAAACGGCTATTGAGAGCGCTCTGCGTAATCTTCTGGTACTCGATTGACCTTGTGATCGTCCAGGAGATCATGTACCACAATGATTAGCGGCAAGGCGTACATCAGTGCCCCCAGGGGCCGCACTCTCCCCTGCCCGACGCATGATACCGACTTCGGGTGAAAATCTTGCCTGTCCAGACCGCGCAGGCGGGCTTCGTGGCCGCAGGCCCGCGAGGCGCGGCTTATGGTGATTGACAACTTGATCGCCCCATCCCAGTCCCCGGCGGGGGACTTCGTGGCGCAGCCTTCAGCCAGGACTTCAGTCCACCGGTATCCCACGCCCGCCCGAGGTAGATAGGGCGATTAACGAGTCAATCTCCATCAGCCGCCAGCCGACATCGCAGATTTTCCACCCAAGTCGGTATGAGAACATTAACAAGACACGCGGCCAGCGGAATTCCCGCTGGCCGCGCCCTCGTTCCTCATGCCCGCCGCGCGACTAGTTCGGGCGGTAGTTCGGCGACTCCTTGGTGATCATGATGTCGTGCGGGTGGCTCTCGCGCAGGCCCGCGCCGGTGATGCGGACGAAGCGCGTCCGCGTCTTCATCGCCTCGATATCCTCCGCGCCGCAGTAGCCCATCGCCTGTCGCAGCCCGCCGATGAGTTGGTAGACGATATTGGTCAGCGGGCCTTTGTACTGCACGCGCCCTTCGATCCCCTCGGGGACCAACTTCGAGACGTTCGCGACATCGTCCTGGAAGTAGCGATCCTTCGAGAACGAGCGCGCTTTCATCGCGCCGAGCGATCCCATGCCGCGATATTCCTTGAACCGCTCCCCGCGATAGAGGACCACGTCGCCCGGACTCTCATCGGTACCGGCCAGCAGGCTGCCGAGCATCACCACATCGGCCCCCGCGGCGATCGCCTTCGCCAGGTCCCCGGAATACTGCACGCCGCCATCGGCGATCACCGGGATCCCGTAGCGCGCGGCGACCTGGGCGCAGTCGTAGATCGCGGTGATCTGCGGGACGCCGGTCCCCGCGACGACGCGGGTGGTGCAGATCGAACCCGGCCCGATCCCGACCTTGATCGCGTCGGCCCCGGCGTCGATCAGCGCCTCGGCGGCCGCGCCGGTCGCGATATTGCCGACGACCAGCTGCACATCCCAGCGCGCCTTGATCTGCCTGACCATCTCGACCACCCCCCGCGAATGGCCGTGGGAGCTATCGAGGACGAGGACATCGACCGCCTCCTCGATCAGCGCCGCCGCGCGATCCAACTCATACGGGCCGGTGCCGATCCCCGCCGCGACGCGCAAGCGCCCCTGGCTATCCTTCGTCGCATTCGGAAACTCGATCCGCTTCTGGATATCCTTGACGGTGATCAGCCCCTTGAGGCAGCCCTGACTATCGACCACCGGCAACTTCTCGACCTTGTGCCGATGCAAGATCGCCTCAGCCTGATCGAGGGTCGTGCCGACCGGCACGGTGATCAGATTGGTGGAGGTCATCAGGTTGGCGATCGGCTGCGCGAGATCGTTCACGAAGCGCAGATCGCGATTGGTCAGGATACCGACCAGTTTCCCGTTCTCATCGGTGATCGGCACCCCGGAGATGTGGTAATTCTTCATCAGATCCAGGGCATCGGCGACGCGGTTGTGCGCCTGCAAGGTGACCGGCTCGACGATCATCCCCGACTCGGAGCGCTTGACCTTGTCGACCTCGGCGACTTGATCCTCGATCGAGAGGTTGCGGTGGATGACGCCGATCCCGCCCTCACGCGCCAGGGCAATCGCCAGTCGCGCCTCGGTCACCGTGTCCATCGCCGCCGAGACGATCGGCACTTGCAGCCCGATCGTGCGGGTCAGGCGGGCCTCAATATTCACATCCTTCGGCAGGACGTCCGATTCCGCGGGCAGCAGCAGCACATCGTCGAAGGTGAGCCCTTCTTTCGCGAACTTCTCGCTATACGCCCCACCATCCAACTGCGTCGCCAGCCCCCCGCTCAGCCGTTCCATGTCACCCCCGTGTGCTGCAAACAGTCCCAAATCCGCCGGGGCCTTCCCCGACCCGCGCGACCCGACCAACGCGACGTATTAGAGTGGAAACACCGTATAACTGCGGTCTATTCCCCCGATACACTTTCAACAGTTCGCCGCCGTACGACAACGCCCGCACAGAGCGGGCGCAGGTCGGGTCATACGGCGAGGCAAAACGGCCCCGCCATTATGTTGCCATCCGGCCACCGCCTAATCCGCCACACTGATGCCCCCCCGAAATGGGCGTGCGAGGCGCGAGGCAACCCGCGAGACCAGGCCACCTTCGGTCGTCACCCCGGCTTCGGAAGACGGCGCGGCCACCGGCGCTGGCAGCAGCGGCGCAGCGAGGCCGAGTCGCACGATCGTCTCATCGGCGGCGGCGGCATACGCCAGCGCACCGCGCGAGGCCGGGTCGTAGGCGAGGATACTCTGCCCATATGAGGGTGCCTCGGCCAGATGGATCCCGCGCGGGATCGTCGAGGCGAAGAGGCGATTCGGGAAGAAGCGCCGCACCTCCTCCGCCACCTGGGCCGAGAGGCGCGTGCGAGCGTCGTACATCGTCAGCAGGACGCCGAGGATGTCGAGTTGCGCATTAAAGGTGCGCTTGACGAGTTGGATATTGTTGGAGAGTTGCACCAGCCCCTCCAGGGCCAAGAACTCGCACTGGATCGGGATGATTACCCCCTCCGCCGCCACCAGCGCATTGAGCGTCAGCAGGCCGAGCGAGGGGGGGCAATCGATCAGGACGAGGTCATAGGCGTCATCCGGGAGCGACCGCAGGGCATCGACGAGGCGATGCTCGCGCTGATCGACGCTCGTCAGCGCCGCCTCCGTCTCCGAGCCGAGCAGGACCGAGGTGGATGGGACCAGCGCCAAGCGCTCCTGGCCGCTCGGCACGATCACTTCGGGCAGCGGCGTACCATCGAGGAGCGCGTCATAGATCGCGTAGGAGCACGCCGCTTTGTCCACGCCCAGGCTGCTGGTGGCGTTCCCCTGCGGGTCGATGTCGATCAGCAATGTCCGGAAGCCGCGCGCCGCCAGATAGGCGCTCAGATTCACGGTGCTGGTCGTCTTGCCGACCCCACCTTTCTGATTCGCCAATGCCAAGATGCGCGCCACCCGAACCTGCCCTTCCACGCGAGAGTGTTCATACCTATTGTATTGAACGTACACCGAAAGCGCAACGTTGTCGCCGGTCGCCTCCATACGCGCGACGCGACAGATATACACCCACATTGTCACCCACCGAGAGGGGACCGTTGGGGGATTGTCCGACCTCTATGCACCGGATATTCTCGATCGGACGAGGGGGTGGTCACACCAGGCACCAGCGAGAGAAGAGGGAATGGCAGTGGTCACCATCGAGAGCGACGAACGCGTCACCGGGCAACAAGCCCGCCAGGACACGACGCGCAGGGGGAGAGCGCTCGGTCTCGATACCCTCAGTGCCGCGATGACGCGCGCAGTGACGCCGCTGGCGCGGCCTTGGGTCGCCCTAGTGCGTTCGCAGAAGACGTGCTGTGCGTGGTACGATCCGGCGCATGAAAGCACCATTGTTTGTGCGCCCGGTCACGGATGCCGAGCGCGACACGCTGACCGCCGGGCTGCGCTCGCCCGACGCCTTCACGCTGC
>CADCWN010000409.1 GCA_902806415.1 uncultured Thermomicrobiales bacterium
CCACACCCAACAGTCGGGCCATGATCTCGTCAAGGAACTCCTCGACCTCCGCCCGCTGCCCGAGGCGATCTGTGTCGGCAACAGCCGACTGGCGCTCGGTGCGCTGCGCGCGCTGACCGAGGCCGGCGTCCGCGTGCCCGATAACATCGCGCTGGCGACCTTCTTCGAGATCTCCACCCTGATCGACGACTCGCGCCTGATCCGCTCGCCGCTGCTGGTCGCCACGCAGCCGGCCTACGAGATCGGACGACTCGGGATTCGACGCTTGATCGAGCGGATAGGCGGGGCGCACGACACGGCGGAAGATCTGCTCCTCCCCGTCGCGATCGCGGCTCGAGCCGGGCAGCCGGTCGTCGCGTCGTGAGTGGGCGGGCTCCGCATCACCCCGCCGCCTCGACCACCGTCGCCAGGCGCGCGAGCCCCGCCCACTCGTCACCGGGGCCGGAGAAGATCAGCACGTACGGTCCCGCGAAGCCGGACTCCCGCGCGAGGGCCAGGCAGCGCCGGAAATCGGCCTCATCGAGCGTCCCGGTCGCGCCGAACTGCGCCCCGGCGTGGACGGTGACCGCGCCGGGGAGGATCGCCCGCAGCGCGTCGTACTTGCGCGAGTCGCCGTAGCCCGCATAGTTGTTGAAATCGGCGCAATGCCCAACCGTGCCGCCCGCCGCGGCGAGGATTGCCCGCAGATTCTCCGGCGGCAGGGCCAGCGGTCGCCAGGTCTCGGTGATCAGCCGCAGGCCGGCCGCGCGGGCGTCCTCGGCGAGCGCCACCATGCTCGCCGCGCTGTGACGGATCGCCGCGCTGTCGGGACCGGCCTCCGCCAGCCCCGCCGCCACGCGCACGTAGCACGCCCCGAGCCGCGCCGCCACGCCGAGCCAGGCGCGGGTCGCGGCCACATCCCGCCCGCGCGCCACCGCATCCGCCGCGCCGAGATCGCCGTCGTCCACCAGGAAAGTCAGCAGCTGCACCCCCGCCGCGTCGAGCCGTCCCCGCAGCGCATCGAGGTACGGATCGTCGGTGCGCGGCAGATGGAAGTGGCAGAGGTCGAGGTCGGTGTAGCCGCGCTCGCGCATCTGGTCGGGCAGATCGAGCAGGTCGCACGCGCCGGGGCCGAACTGCGCGTTCGGCGGGCGGGATACCGGATCGGGCGCCAGACCGGGGTAGGTCGGCCCCAACAAGCGGCGGACACTCCAGGACGAAATACCGATCGTCGGCATGGCTTACCCTCCTCCTGGCACGGCACGTCGCCGTACCGCGCCATTCTCCCACAACGGCGGCGGGGGCGGGCGAGGGGCGGGAAGTGGAACCCGGACGCAGTCTCGGGGTTCAACCGCCTGCGTTCCCCGGTTAATTTCCTCACCGCCGTCAATCTCACGATCCTCCGTCGCTGGACGAAACAGCCCCGCCTTGACACCAGCCCCATTCACCCGCATCATCCGGGCCGGGAAGCTCTCTCCAGGTAGGCGAGGAAAGCGATGCTCCGAGCGCAACGCGCCCTCCGCGCGCGTCTCATGGTCGTCGAGCCGGGCGAGACGTGGCGGCGCAACCTGGCCGTCCTGATGCTCGGCATCTTCGCCACCTACACCGGCTTCGCCTTCGTGATGCCGTTCCTGCCCCTCTTTGTCACCCAGCTCGGTGTGACCGACCCTGGCGAGGCCGCCCTCTGGTCGGGCGTCCTGTTCGGCCTCAGCCCCCTCCTCTCGGGCCTGCTCGCCCCGATCTGGGGGGCGCTCGCCGAACGGTACGGGCGCAAGGCGATGCTCGCGCGCGGCCTCGGCGTCTTCGCGCTGCTGATCCTGCTGACGGCGTTCGTGACCAATATCTGGCAACTGCTCGCCCTGCGCACCCTCAACGGCATTTTCGGCGGCTACATCGTCCTGGCGATCGGGCTGGCCTCGGCGATCGCCCCGAAGGAGCGGGTCGGCGAGGCGATCGGGCTCATCCAGGCGGCGCAGTTGGCGGGCGGGATCGGCGCGCCGTTCATCGGCGGGATCATCGTGGATCTCGTCGGGCTGCGCGGCTCGTTCTTCGTCGCCGCCGCGCTGGCGCTGGTCGGCTTCCTCGCCTTCCAGATCGGGTTCCGGGAGCAACCTGTCGCCCGGACGGCGGAGCCCGAGCGGGGGCGCGAGGCGCGCGGGAGCCTGCGCGGGTGGCTGCGCCAGCCCCATTTCGCCGGGCTGCTGGTCGCGATCTTCGCGTTGCAGTTCATCGATCGCTCGTTCGGGCCGCTCCTGCCCCTCTACCTCGGCACCCTCGACGCGCCCGCCGAGCGCCTCGGCACGATCAGCGGCACCGTCCTGGCGGGCGGCGCGCTCACCGCCGGGATCGCCGCGACCGTGGTGGGGCGGCTCTCCGGCCGCAGTAATCCGCGCGCGCTGCTGGTCGGCACGACGGCGATCGGCGCGGCCTGCTGCCTGCCGCTGGCCGGGGTCGAGCACTGGTGGCAAGTCCTGGTCCTGCGCCTCCTGCTCGGCCTGCTGGCCGGCGGCGCGGTGACGCTGGTCTACGCGGTCGGCGGGCGAGCGCTGCCGGATGGCGCGCGGGTCGCCGCCTTCAGCACCCTCGCCGGGGCTGCCCAGGTCGGCGGCGCGATCAGCCCGATGGTGACCGGTATTCTGGCCCGCTGGATCAGCCTCGGCGCGATCTTCGTCCTCGACGCGATCCTCTACGTGGCGGTCCTGATCTGGGCGATACGGATGCTGCGCGCCGGGCGCTGAGCGCGCCCTGGGACGATCAGGCCGTGTGAGGACTCCTGTTCGCATCGGTGCCGTCGCGGAGCGATCGTTCGGGGTGCTGGAGATGGTTGGCGTCACCATTATCGATCGCTCGGCGAACGGGGCACCGGCCACGCTGGCGACTGCGGGCCGCCCCACCGTGTGCGCCGTCGTCGTCTCGCGCGATCTGGGCGACCTGGCGGGTCGCAGTCCGACCCTGCGCGGGGTGCCGTGCCTGCTGCTCGACTTCACCACCCCCGAGGCGGCCGAGGCGGTGCTCGCCCGCCTGGCCGCCCTCTCCTCCAAAATGGCGTACAAGGAGACGGCGACGCGCCTCGCCTGTAGCAGCGAGATACACTACGCCCTGCGCGTGGTGCGCGGCTTCGATGAGGCGGCCATCGCCACAATCGCGGCGCACCACGAAGAGGCCAGCGCCCGCTATGCGCTGGCGCGGCGCGATTCCCCGCGCCATGGCGTGCGCCGGGAGCGGCGTTGATCCGTCATCCCGCACCGCTCTCCCCCGATAGCGCCTGTTGTCGCCCCGGATCACAGCGTCGCCCGCCGATCGCCAGCGAGAATATTTGCGATCGACCCGGCGTTCAGGTATGCTATAGGGAGAGCGATCCGGCCTGTCACGCCGTGTGACTCCCGCTACACCCTCTCTTCCGCCACCCGTCGTGCCACCCCGTCGTGCTCCCACCCCTTGGACGCCCGTCCGAAGCTGAGGAGGGATACCCATGTCTGCAGATACCCGCCACGCCGTGCCGCAGCCGCAGGTCGATCAGGTGATAGAAGCCCCCGCACCCCCGCCGCGAGAACTCGAAACACAGCGTCAGCGCGCGGCGCGCGCCCGCCGTCACGCCTCGGCGATCGGCGACTATGCCGCCGCCGAATCGTGGTATCGGCAGGAACGTATCATCGACGCACAGCTTGCCGCACGCGAGCAGCCAGAGTCGCACGCCTGATCGCCCCGTAGCGCTCTATATGGCGGTTGCGGGGTTACCGCTAGCGCCCCGTGTCCCCACCGATCGAAATACAGCGCCTGGGGTCGCCCGCTACGCCGGTAGCGGGCGACCCCGCGTCGTCATCCGGCGGGTGGTGAAGGCCGCGAGCACGCCGCAGAGGAGGCAGCCGAGGCCGGCCGCGCCGAGCGCGCCGCGCACCCCGACCGCCTCGGCCAGCGCGCCGATCGCCAGACTCCCGAACGGCACCAGGCCCGAGTTGACGATCATCCAGAGACCGAGCACACGCCCTTCCATCCCCGGCGGCGAGGCGAGTTGGAGGGTCGCGCCCGCGGTCGCGAGATAGCCGATCACCGCCGCGCCGAAGGCGACGATGCAGGCGATCGCGATCGGGAAGGACGGCGACCAGGCGAAGGCGGTGAGCGCGCCCCCGGTGACGATCTCCAGGAGCGCGAGGGCGGTGCCGGGCCGACGGGCCACGAAGGGCAGCCCCGAGATGATCGCGCCGCCCACGGCACCGATCCCGGTGGCGGTCAGCAGCAGGCTGAGACCGCCCGCGCCGCGCCCGAAGACATCGCGCGCCATCGCGGGGAAGAAGTTGCTGTAGGGGAGGGCCAGGATCGCCAGGCCGATCGCGGGGAGGAGGACCGCGCGCAGTTGCGGGGCGCGCAACACCACGCCCATCCCCCCGGCGGCCCGCACCGCGCGATCCGTCGGGGCGACCCGCCGGGGCGGGCGGATCGCGGTCAGCGCGCCGAGGACGGCGAGGAAACTGATCGCGTTCGCCGCGAAGCACGCCCCCGCCCCCGCCGTCACCAGGAGCCAGCCACCGATCGCCGGGCCGACGATCCGGGTGAGATTAAAGCGCGCGGAGTTGATCGCGATCGCCTGACGCAACTGTTCCGGCCCGACCAACTCGCGGATGAACGCCTGCCAGGTCGGGCCGTTGAGGGCGTTGACGACACCGTTCGCGGTGGCGAACGCGAGGAGAATCGGGACGGTGGCCCACCCGGCGATTTGCACCGCCGCGAGGGCCACCGCCAGGGCGGTCGCCGTGCCCTGCACGCCGAGCAGGAATCGGCGGCGATCGACGCGGTCGGCGAGGATCCCGGCGGGCAAGCCGAGGGCCAGGACCGGGATGAATTGGACGAACCCGAGGAGGCCGAGGACGAAGGTGGAGTTCCCGAGTTGCAGCACTACCCAACTCAGCGCGACCATCTGCATCCAGCCGCCGAGGCTGGAGATGAACGCGCCCAGCAGGAAGGGGGCATAGTTGCGATTGGCGAGCGGGCCTCCCCCGCGCCACCCGACGCTCTTCATCCGCCGCACCTTTCCCCTCTCCCCATCCCCCGACACTTGTACACCCGCCGCAGGGCCGTTGCAACCCGCAACGTCATGCGATCGGCAAGACTGCGCCGATCGCGCGACCAGGGGGCGGCGAGGGAAGATTCGGCGCTGGTGCGCGGGCAGGGTGGTGGGACGTAGGGGCGTATTGCATACGCCCAACCCACGCCGGGGCTTCTACAAACATTGGTGGTAAGGCGACGTGCGGGCGTATGCAATACGCCCCTACCCCCGAACGCTGTGCTGGTTCGCAAAGGTATGGGCGCGCCCAACGCGCGACACGGCTCCCAGCATCGGCAGGCCAGAGACACACTCGGCACTTGTCACTGACAACTGACGACTGCCGACTCACGACTCGCTACCGCAGCGGCGTCCGCCCGTGGATCGTGACGCGCGTGCCGATCTCGGCGAAGTTCCAGAAGAATTCGGCATCCTTGAGCGTTTCGCTGAGGCAACCGTGGCTCGTCGGCGTGCCGAAGCTCTCCGGCGTCTTCCACCAGGAGTAGTGCAGGGCGTGGCCCTCATCGGTGAAGTATTGGGTGTAGAGGACGTTTTCGAGGCGATAATTCTCCTCCGCGCCGATACTCTCGCTGGTCATCGTCTCGTTCTCGACGCGGTAGATGATGTGGAACGTGCCGGTCGGCGTCTCCCAGCCTTTCTTGCCGCTGGAGATGGTGGCGGTGTGGATGACCTTCTTGCCGACCATCGCGCTCATCCGCTGCGTCGTCAGATTGGCGTCGATCCAGCGCTCCGGCACCATCGCCGCGACATCGGCCTCGGTCACCCCCGGTCGCGTCTCGCCGACCGGCAGCGCGAGGGTGCGGTCGGTACCCTTGTTCGCGAGCGCGGCGAGGGCGGTCTTGAGGATCGCGCCGTCGTCGAGCGCCCGCCCGGCCCGGCTCGGACTGGTCACGCGGTACACATCGGTCCCGTTGTCCATCGTATACCCGGCATCGACCGCCGGCTGGTCGATCTGGCCCTTCAGTCCGGCGAGATAGGCGGCCAGCGCCCGCTCATCGAAGACGAGGCGCGGCCCGGCGGTCGGTGTCTGCCCCGGCAGGATCGTGATCCAGGCCGCCATCTCCGGCACGGTCAACATCCAGCGCCGGTCGGCCCAATTGAAGGTCAGCGGCCCGGCGAGGAAGCTGCGCGCCGCCTGCCGATTCGCCGCGGCGATATCCTCGCTCGTCAGGCCGGGACGCCAGCGGTCGGCGACCGGCGCGACGATCCGCTCACCGGGCAGGTCGAGCGCCGCGATGACGGCGGCGGTCGTGGCGTCCACGTCGAGTTGCCGCCCCTCGATCGCCGGGGCGGTGACAGCGAACGCGCGCTCGCGCTCGTCGTACTCGTAGGCCGCGCTCCGCGTGTCGCGGCGCACCTGTGGGGCCAACGCCGCGACCGCCCGCCGGACCGCCGCGCGCTCGGTGTCGATCGCGAGGGTCGCCACGCCCGCCGTCTCGGCGCGCCGCACCGTCAGCCAGGAGCCGATCGTCGCGGGCGCGAACGCGAGGTCGAGGCCGTCGCCGCGCACGGCCACCGGCGCAGCCAGCAGCGCCTCGGCGCGGGCCTGCGCCTCGGCCAGGACAGCGGCGTTCAGGCGCGGCTGGATCTGCTCCGAGATCGGCAGCGCCACCTCGGTCACGCCGCCCGGCGCGGTGGTGGCGAGGATCAGCGGGATCGCCGCCTCGACATCGAGACCGCGCCCCTCGATCGCCGGGGTGACGACGACGCGACCGTCCTCGATCCGCAAGGCACCGTCGCGCGCCTGGATGTCGTTCGCGCCGGCCAATTCGCCCAGGTGCGCGCGGAGCGTCGCCTCGTCGAGCGTGTATGCGGCAGGGAGATCATACCCGCCCCCGACGAGTCCGCCGATCGCGACGAGGCGCGCGAAGGCCGAGCCGTCGCGTCCCCGCGCCAAAGCCGCCGCCAACGTCGCCTCGCCGTCGTAGCGCAAGCCGAGGTCGTGGCGAGAGAGGGTGACGGCCCCGGCAGGCCCGGTCAGGGTCAGCGCGGTCCCCTCCCAACGCGCCGCTTCCGCCGCGAGTCGCGCGGCGGCAGTCGCGCGATCGGCACCGCCGAGATCGGTCGCGCCAGCGCGCACACCGGGATAGACCCCTTGCCAACCGAGGGCAAAGGCCACGAGCGCGATGAGAGCGAGGAGCAGGGTCAGCGAGGTCGCGGCGAGCGCGAGGCCGGTCCGGCGACTGCGGGGCCGGGCGGTCGGCTTGTCCCATGCGCTCACCGCGTCAACTGCGGGCGACGGGGGCGCGGTGAGGCGTCCGGGGCGACGCCTGACGTGGCCGAGCAACCTGTCCTCCTCGCCTTGGTCGGTGTCTACGGGCGATATTTATCCTGCTGTCGCCCGTTCTACTTTACAATACATGGGCGCGCGTCCCGATGCAAGTACATTGCGTACGAACGGAACGAGCGGGCGGGGGCGTGCTGACACCTATAGAAAAGAACGCGCGAAGCGCCAGGAGGTCTCGTTATCCGGGAGGCGCTTGCGTACAATGATCGTCACGGGTGCCCCTCCGCCGGGAGCGATGGCACCGTAGAAGGCAGGAGAATCCCGCGATGAACTCGACCGCCGCGCCGCGCAAGCGTGTCTTGCTGCTCCTCTCGCCCCTGACCTATCGCGCCAACGCCTTCCTCGACGCGGCCGCTCGCCTCGACCTGGAGGTCGTCAAGGGCGTCGATATGCCGAGGACGCTGGCCGAGTATTGGAATCAGTCGAGCGGCCTCGACTTCAGCCGCCCGGAAGAGGCGACGCGGCAGATCGTGGCCCTGGCCGCCGAGACGCCGTTCGACGCGATCATCTCCGTTGACGACAGCGCCAGTCTGCTGGCCGCGCTCGCCTCGGCGGCGCTCGGCCTCCCGCATAACTCGCCCGATGCCGCCCTCGCCGCGCGCGACAAGCACGTCATGCGGGAGGCGCTGCGCGCCGGGGGCGTCCCGGTGCCGCGCTTCCAGCCGTTCCGGCTGAGCGATGATCCGCAGAAAATCGCCGCCGAGGTCGCCTACCCCTGCGTCGTCAAGCCGGTCCTCCTCTCGGGCAGTCGCGGCGTCATCCGCGCCGACGATCCCGCCGAATTCGTCGTGGCCTTCGAGCGACTGGGACGGATGCTGGCCGCCGAGGGGGTCGATCCGGCGCGGACGACGATCCTGGTGGAAGAGTTCATCCCCGGCGTCGAGGTCGCGTTGGAGGGGCTGCTGACCGAGGGGGGGCTGCGCGTCCTGGCCCTCTTCGACAAGCCCGATCCGCTCGATGGCCCGTTCTTCGAGGAGACGCTCTATGTCACCCCGTCGCGCCTCCCCGCCGCGACCCAGGAGGTGATCGCGGCGGCGACCGCCGATGCGGCGCGGGCGCTGGGGTTGCGGAGCGGCCCGGTCCACGCCGAGTTGCGGGTCAACGAGCGCGGACCCTGGATCGTGGAGATCGCCGGGCGCTCGATCGGCGGGCAATGCTCGACGGTCCTCGAATTCGGCGCGGGGATGAGTCTGGAAGAACTGATCCTCCGCCACGCCGTCGGGTTGCCGCTCGACTCGCTCGATCGCTCCCGCGACGCGGCCGGCGCGATGATGATCCCGATCCCCGCCGCCGGGATCCTGGTCGGCGTCGGCGGCGAGGCCGAGGCGGCGGCGACCCCGCACGTCACCGGCGTGGAGATCAGCGCGGCAGTCGGCGGGCGGATCGTCCCCCTGCCCGAGGGGGCGTCCTACCTCGGCTTCATCTTCGCGCGTGCCGACGACCCCGCCACCGTGGAAACCGCGCTACGCACCGCCCACAACCGGCTGCACTTCACCATCAAGCCCGAGATCCCGGTGCGCGCGGCGAGCAGACTGCCGCTCGTGGCGGGGTGAGGGAGACCTCACCCCCGGCCCCTCCCCGACGCGGGGAGGGGTGCCTCGTCAGGGAGTCGGCGCTCGTTGGATACAGGAGCGTGGCAGCGAGTCGATACGCTATAGGACTTACGCAGTTGGGCATGGATTCGCGCCGAAATCGCGTCTAATTCGTACTCAACTGCGTAAGTCCTAACGCTAATCATGCCACCACTTCCCCACCAAGCACCGCATATCAGCGAGTCGCCCCTCCCCGCGTCGGGGAGGGGCTGGGGGAGAGGTCAGCCACCGTTCAGCGTCAAACGCCTGCTCGGGTGACACCCGTTTCGCGCCCTGCGACCGCACCCATCGCCTTGACAACCCGCCCGAATCGGGCGTATCATTCATTTCAGAAAGTTGTGAAAGATGGAGTGGCGACGTGGCTATCTCATCGCAAACCGGGGGCACGGCGCTCAAGCGCGAGATCGAGGATCGCGTCCTGAAGGAGTGGGCGGAGTTGGCGACAGCCTGGGGCGTCAGCCCGGTGCTGGGCCGCATCCACGGCCTCCTCATCCTCAGCGGCCAGCCGATGACTGCCGAGGAGATCTGCGAGCGGTTGCAGATCAGCCGCGCCTCCGCCTCGGTGCAGCTGAACGCTATCCTCGACTGGGGCCTGGCGCGGCGACTGTTCGTCCCCGGCGACCGGCGGCAATACTATCAGGGCGATCAGGACCACTGGAGCTGGTTCCGGCGCGCAGCGATCGTCCGCAAGCGTCGGGAATTTGATCCGGTCGTCGATCGGCTCGGCGAGGCGCTGACCGCCGCGCGCGCCGCCGTGCAGGGCGACGCGGAGTTGGCCGAATTCAGCGACCGGCTCGCCAGCCTGCACCGCTTCGTCAGCGAATTATTCCGTGGCGTCGGATTGGTCTTGGAGGAGGAGGAAGCATTGTTGCACTACTTGCTCAGCCTCTCGCCGCAAGACCTCGATGAACTGCGCGAGATCTTGCGCCTCGCCCTCGGGCGCGCGGACGACATCGCGGCGACAAGCGCCAGCCAGAATGGGGCAAGCCAATAGGGGCTTTTCCTTTGCCCTCGCATTTCGCCATTTCCCGACAACTCGGTAGGTGCTGAAATACTGCCGGGTTGCCGTCGCTGAGAACGTGATGATCGTAGTCGGGCGCCGTCCGAGAAGGCGGAGGTGCAGGGGCCACAGGCGCGACCATAATTAGTGCCGGGGCGTGGATACGCGAGGGTCGAAGGTTGCAGCACCCCGATCGCGTCCGCGCCCCGGCACGCTTAAATCGCCAGCTGTTGGTCGTCAGTCGCCAGAGATCACCGGTTATGGTCGCGTCCCCACCGCCGTGACGATGGTATCCCCCGGCGACGCGGGTTCGCCGCTCCACTCACGGGTGAGTTGCAGATCGACGAAGCCCGCCGCCGCGTAGAGTTCGCGCACCTCGTCGTGCGTGTACCAGCGGGTCACGGGAGAGCGCCGGATCGTCTCCGTCGCGATCACCGCGCCCCCACGGATGATCTCGTAGCGGTCCTCCGTGTGCTCCAACTGGGCCGCCGGATCGTACCAGGCCCGTTCCCAGCGCCGCACGGTCGCACCGTCCTCGGGCCGAACGCGCTCCCTCGGTGTGGGATGATCTTCCTCCAGCGGATCACCCTCCCGCCACAGCACCATGAACGGCATCGCCAGCGCGCCGCCCGGCAGCAGATGCTCGAAGAAGCGGCGCATAGCGACGCGCGCCCGCTCCGCATCGGTGATGAGTTGGAAGCTGCTGGACGGGATGAGGATCGTGCGATATCGGCGCGGGAGGTCGAGGGTTTCCATCGCCTGCTGATAGATGGTCGGGTGAAGGTCGCGCCCCTCGGCCTTGGCGTGGCAGAGGGCGATCATCTCCGGCGAGAGGTCCACGCCGTCGATATCGATCCCTTCGGCCAGGTAGTCCAGCAACAGGCGACCGGTGGCGCAGCCCACATCGAGGGCGGGCTCGCCGTGTCACCGGATCACGTCGAGGAAAACATGGCGCTCGCCCCAGTGAGCGGTATCGCCGCGCAGCACATCCCAGGTCGCCGCTTTCAGCCCCCGGTACTCGTACTCGCTCGTAGCCATCTATTGCACCTATCATCCCGTTTCACGGCGTCAATTTGCGTTCGGATGATTGGTAGCCCTGTCATAGCGGCACCTCCCTGCCCCGTTGTGTTCAGTACGACAACCGCACCATAGCACCACGCCCACGGGCGTCGGCAAGCCTCCTCCACTCAGGAGTTATGCGCCAGCCGGCGCTCACGCATACGCCCTGCCGCCCACCGACGACCGGTTGATGCCCTTGAAGCTGCGCTTACCGCCTACTGCTATCCCCGCGTCGCCAACGGCTCCGCCTCTAGCAACGCTGCCAGGGGGTCGGCCGCCCCCGCCCGCACGGCGACGCGGTGCAACGACTCGCGGCGCAGCAGCATCGCGCGCAACGGTTTGCCGTCCGCGCGGCGCAGGAAGAGCGGCATCTGCGTGAGGTGGCAACTCGCCGCCCGCTCCTTGCTGTCGAGCAGGTCGTCATCCAGTTCGATCGTCCAGTCGGCGGGGTCGTCGGCGTTCAGCAGGCGTTCCAGGCGCTCGTCGCCGTCGGTCGGGTAGCGCGCCGCCCAGCTATAGAGCGCGGCGGGCGCGTGGGGCGGTCCGGCCCCGGGGAACTGCGCGCCGTCGCCCGCCGCCGCGAACGCCTGACGGGTCGCCTCATGGGTGTAGACGTGCTGGGGGTGGCCGTATTCCCCGTTCGAGCCGTGCGTCAGGAGGATGTCGGGCCGCAGGCGACGGATGACCGCCACGATCGCCCGCGCGAATACTTCGGGCGTCGCGTCGATCCTGAACAGCGCCATAGGCGGGGCGGGATCGGTGCCAGTGTGGGCGATCAGCGGGTCGATGAACGGCAGGAACTCGACCCCCGCCAGCCCCAACTCCGCCGCCGCCGCGCGCAACTCCGCCTCGCGCGTCTCGCCCAACCGACCCTGCGTCGTCACCGGCGGCTCGCCGACCTCACCGCCCTCGCCCCGCGTCACGCCGAGCACCCAGACCGTCACGCCCCGGCGTGCGGCCCACGCGAGCGTCCCGCCCGCGAACATCGTCTCATCATCCGGGTGCGCCCCGATGGCGAGCAAGGTGGGGGGCATTGGGACCTCCGTTCAATAGTCGGTCGGTGGGCGAGTGGGCCAGTGGGCCAGTAGAGAGACGCCCTCCGGCCCACCATTTCTGGGAGAGGACCCGGTATGGAGGGACGAAGGCGAGTGGCAGACGGCGCGGGCGATTGGTTGTAGGGGTGTATTGCATACGCCCCTACGCCCGACCGCTCTGCCGATCCCCATGGCACACGCCGTCCCTCGCCAATCCCCTCTCCGCCCCTCCGTGTCTCCGCGTCTCCTGTGAACGTCTCCCACTGGCCCACTCGCCCACTCGTCACTCGGCACTTGTCACTGGCCTACCGCCCCAAGCGGCTCTTTCGCGGGCAGTCCGGCCCCGCGCGGATAGCGGGGCAGCGTGCGACCGGTCTTGTCGATCAGGGCGAGCGCGCGACCGGGGAGTTCGGGCAGGGTCAGCGGTTCGAGGTCGCGCAGTCGCCCGCCGAGGAGGGTTGCGGCGCGCGCACCGTCCGCCAGTTCGGCGGCGAGATCGCCCGCCTTGGGGGCCAGCAGGAGGCCGCCGACCCGCGCGAACGGGAGGCACCATTCGAGCAGCGTCGGCAGGCGCGCGAGGGCGCGGGCGGAGACGAGGTCGAACTGCTCGCGCCATTCCGGGTGCCGCCCCAACTCCTCCGCGCGCCCCTGGAACGCGCCGATCCCGCCCAACGACAGTGCGGCGATCGTCTCCCGCAGGAAGGTGATCCGCTTGCCGGTCGCGTCGAGCAGCGTCACGCGCAGCGCGGGCAGGGCGATCTTCAGCGGGATCCCCGGCACGCCGGCCCCGCTCCCCACGTCGATCAGGGTCGGAGCGTCGCGCCCCGTCGCCGCGCACCAGGCGCGAATCGCCGGGACGAGGGCCAGCGCATCGAGGAAATGGAGGGTCTGCACCTGCTCGGGGTCGGTGATCGCCGTGAGATTCATCCGCTCATTCGTCGCCAGCAAGCCCTCCCCGTAGCGCCGGAACTGCTCGATCTGCGCCGCATCCAGCGCGACCCCGAGCGCGACCGCGCCTCGCTCGAGAATCGCCAGATCGGCGAACGGCGAATCCGGCGCTCCGGTCATGGTGCCTCCGTTAGAAGTCGTGAGTCGTGGGTCGTGAGTCGTGAGAAGAGCACGGAGAAGCACAAACGCTCAGGTTTCCCTCGGGCCTATCTCACGACTCACGACCCACGACTCACGACTACCCTATCGCCCGCTCCAACGCCTCGATCACCCGCCCCACCGAGAGATCGGCCATGCAGGGATGCCCCGCCACGAGGCAATCGCGGTTGCGGAAGCGGTGCTCGACGCAGACGCGACACTTGGTCGGGCTCAGCGCCAGGTGGAAGTGCGGTCCGCGCGGTGCCCAGAGGCGCAGCGGGCTCGCGCCGTCGCCATCGGCATCGACGCCGAAGACCGCGACCGTGGGGCAGCCGACCGCCGCCGCGATGTGCATCGGCCCCGCGTCTACGCAGACCGCCACCCGCGCCCCGGCGAAGACCCCAGCCAACTCGGTCAATTTGGTCTCGCCGCGCAGATCGGCGACCGGCGCGTTGGCGACCAGCCAATCCTCGTCGCCCCCGGCATTGTACAGGCGGCGCTCGATCTCCGCGCGGTGGCCGAGCAGGCCGACCGACAGCCCGCGCGCGGCGCACCACGCCGCCACTGCCGCCCAGTTGGCGATCGGCCAGAGCTTCGCCCCGCGCGTCGTCGTGACGTGCAGCAGCACATCCGGCGGGACGAACGGTGGCGGCGCGATCGGCACTTCGGTGCGGAACGGATCGGTGTGGGTGTCATCTAGGCGCGCGAGGCGGCAGAAGATCTCGCCGATATAGTTGCTGCCGACGAGCGGCGCGTGGCGCGCGACGAAATCCGCGCCATTCCAGTCGTCATCGGCCAGCAGGCGATCGACGGGGTCGTCGCGGCGCGGGAGGCGGCGGCGGAAATCGCTGGTCAGCGCCCCGCCGGCGATATAGCGCGGGGCGACCGCCGTCACCACCACCAGGTTCAGTTCGCTGAATTCGTCGCAATTGATCGCCAGCGCGTATGGCCCCGCCTCGGCGCGGCGCGCGGTCAGGAATGCCGTCAGCCGCCCGAGGAAGTCCCCCGGCTCGCCGCCGTAGAGGGAGCAGCGCGCATCGATATGGGGGCACGCCTCCTCGAAGTCGCGCGTGATCTCGCCGCCGAAGAAATCGATCGCGCAATCGGGGTATTTGCGCCGCAACCCGCGCAGGAGCGGCGTGATCACCACGAAGTTGCCGACCTTGTCGGAGGAGAAGACGGCGATATGGGGCCGCGCGCCCAGCGGCTGATCGTCGAACGGTTCCATTGGCTCCTGGGGAGGAGTCGGTAGTCCGTAGTCCGTAGTCCGTAGTGGTTGGGCGGTGGTGATTCGGCACCATGCCAGCAAACGGACCTCTACTACGGACTACGGACTACCGACTACGGACTCCTCGCTCACTAGCTCATTCAGCTTCGGCACCAACTCGGCGATCGTCGCCAATTCCCAGTATCCGGCGCGCTGCGCTTCGTCGGTCGCGACGACCTCGTGCTGCCAGGTGATATGGTACGGGATATGGACCGCGCGCGCGCCAAGCGCGATCACCGGCAGGACGTCGGACTTGACCGAGTTGCCGACCATCATGAAGGACTCCGGCGGGATACCGCGCCGCCGCAAGATCCGCTCGTAGGTCGCGGGGTCCTTCTCGGAGACGATCTCGATCCCGTCGAAGAACTCGCCCAGCCCCGAGCCCGCGATCCGGCTCTCCTGGTGGAAGAGATCGCCCTTGGTGATCAGCAGGAGTTCGTAGCGGCCGTCGAGCGCGGTGATCGTCTCGCGCACGCCATCGAGCAGTTCGACCGGGTGGTCGAGCAAGCCCTTGCCGATGTCGAGGATCGTCTGGATCTCGGCGGCGGTGACGCGCCCCTCCGACACCTCGATCGCCGTCTCGATCATCGAGAGCATGAAGCTTTTCACGCCATAGCCGAAGAGCCGCAAATTCCGCATCTCGGCGGCGAAGAGCCGCTCGGCAGTCAGCGCACCGTCGATATACGGGCGTAGCAGTTCGTAAAAACGTTCTTGCGACAGCGCGAACAGCGACTCGTTGTGCCAGAGCGTATCATCCCCGTCGAAGCCGATCGTCCGCAGCATCCCGTACCGCACTCCCCCATGCCATCGCCACCACCTCAACCGCGCAAGTATACGGGTGCTGCCGCGCGACCTCCACCTCAGAACGAGGCGCCCCCCTCACCGTTGGTGAGGGGGGCGCTCGTAGTCGGCAGTCGGCAGTCGTCAGTCGCCAGAGAGGCGTCAGGAGTCGAGAGTCCGTAGCGGAGCATTAAGACTCGGCACTCGACACTTGTAACTCGTTACTGACGACTGACGACTGCCGACTGCCGACTGGCGACTACTCCGTCGGCAGGCCGGCATCCTTCCAGCCGCGCGTGCCGCCCTCGACGTAGCTGACGTTGGTGAAGCCCATGTCCTTCAGCATCTTCGCCCCGAGCGCCGCCTGGCCGCCCGCCGCGCAGGTGACGACGACTTCCTGGGTGCGATCCTGCAAGCGCTCGTCGCGCACCGCCTCGGGCAACTCCTGATCGGCTTTGATCGGCAACATCCCGAGCGGCACGTTGATCGAAGAGGGGATCGCGCCGGTCTCCTTGATCCCCTCGGGCTCGCGCACGTCGATCACCAGCGGCTTCGAGCCGCCATCGATCCGCTTCTGAACTTCCTGGGGACTCAGGCCCGGTACTTCCGCCTTCGCCTCGCCAACCATCTGCGCGAATGTTTTCGCCACTGCTCGCTCCTTTACTACGCCCTACATCTATCGCGCTGTGCCGCACCGCAGCGAGGATGCGCGATAGGTTCAGGGTAAACATAGCACGGGGCGGCGTCAAGTGGTGACGCTGCCCCGCGCCCTTAATGGCCGGGCTTACCTCGGTTCAGGGTTGAACGCCGAGACCGGACGGTCCGGGATGATTTGCTTACCCCTGATGAATTTCCGTCGGCACAGGATTCAGGAGGCTCTCGGCTGCGTTCGCGCATCAGTCCCCGGCTCTGCCGGGCCGACCAGGGCGGGGTAGCGCTCGTCCAACCGTCCCTTGCGGGTGAAAAGCCAGCGCAGTTCGCCGATGGGACGCTCGATCCCCCAGTAGCTGATCGTCGCGACGGCGATCGAGAGGATAATGAGCAGCAGGGCATTAATCGGGAAGGCCCCTGGGGTCATGCGGATGAGCAGGTTGCGCTGGCCGAGCTCGATCAGCAACGGCTCGTGCCAGAGGTAGACGCTGTAGGAGATCGCACCGAGCGCCTGGAGCGCCGGGTGCGCAAGGCGGCGTCCCCAGGCCGAATCGCGCGGCCCAAGCGTTGTCGAGGCCAGCACCAGCAGGAAGGCGACCCCGGCGAGGGTGTTGAAGTAGAGATCAACGAGGGCATGGTCCCCGCGCAGCACAAACGTGGCCGCGAGCAGGCCCACCCCGGCGAGGCGCAGCGCTGTCGCCCCGCCCGCCCGGCGGCGCGCCGGGAAGACGCTGACGAGGATAGCGAGCAGCATCCCCAGCGCGAAGGTGTCCAGCTTGGCCAGCGGGCCGAAGTAGACCGGGAAATCCTCGCGCGGCACCCGCGCCACCACGCCCGCCCACCATTTGTAGGCGAGGCTGCTCAGGATCAGCGCGCCTGCCCCAACGGCGAGCGCCACCGTGCGCGCCCGCTCGGTCGCCAGTCGGGCGCACGCGGCGTAGGCGAGCGGCCCCAGGATCGCCAGCAGGAGATAGAATTGCACCTCGACCGCCAGCGACCAGGCCGGGCCGATCGTCCAGAAGATATGCACCCGGTCGAAGACCTGGGTGAAGGTCAGGTGCTCGATGAGATCACGCCACTGGTCCCCCTCGCCGCTGAACCGCCAGGCCCAGACCGCGAGGATGGCGAGATAGTACGGCGGCAGGACGCGGATCGCCCGCCGGATGAGGAAGCCGCGCGACGACGGCAGCCCATGCTGCTCGATCGCCGCGCGGGAGAAGGGCAAGAAGAGCAGGAACCCCGAGAGGACGAAGAACCAGGCCACGGGCGCTTCGAGGTTGTGGAAGAGCAGGTGCAGCGGCGTGCCGGCGTAGACCTCGCGCGGCGTCCCGGTGCCCTCGCGCGAGTATTGGTAGGTGTGGAAGACCACCACCAGCAGCGCGGCCACCCCCCGATAGGCTTCGAGCTCGGCGAACCGGCTCGGCTGCACGCTCGGCGTGGATGTCCTCGCGGCGTCGGCCTCTCGGGCCGACGCCCGGTGCCCCCCCTCGCTCATCCCTCGATCTCCTCCCGCGCGTCGCGCGGGGTGACCACCCATTGCCGTTCCCCCATCAGTTCCTTGATTTGGGCGATCACGACGACGAGATTCTTGAGGCTGCCGTACGGGAAGACCGCAGCCAGGTAGAAGAAGAACCAGCGCCGACGGCGGCGGATTTCCGGTGCGGCGACCAGCATACTCAGGCAGGCGAGCCCAGGCCCGGTGCTGGCGGTGAACAACGAGGTCAGGACGAAGAGCGGCACGAACCAGTGCAGGCTATCGAACCCATAGCGCCAGAGCCAGAACGCGATGATCGGCACCATCTGCACCGAGAGGCACGGGTAGATCTCGCGCCATGGGAGCAGGAAGAACAGCCCCAGTTTCTGCCGCGCGGAGAGACGTCGGGACCGCAGGCTGCGCACGGTGTACTTGATCGCGACCTGGAACCAGCCCTGCGACCAGCGGAGGCGCTGCTGTACCAGGGCGCGCACCGTGACCGGGGCGAGCTCGCGCGAGATGATCTGCGGGTCGGTCACGATCCGGTGCCCGGCCTCCACCACGCGCAGCGACGAATCGATATCCTCCGTGAGCATGAAGCGGTGCATCCTGGTCTGGCGCAGCAGGTCGGTTTTCCAGTAGCCATTCGCGCCGCCGAAGATGCCGAACTGGTGCAGGCGATTGCGGCCAGGGTGATTGAGCCCATAGATCGTCTCGAACTCGAGCGCCACGATACGGGCGACCCAGGAGGCATCGCCGTTGCGCACGACGCAATGCCCCTGCACGATGTCGTAGCCGTGCGCCAGCCAGCGCCAGGCGCGGGCGAATCTGCTCGGCTCGGGGTGGTGGTCGGCGTCGAACACGCCAACAAACTCGCCCTGTACCCGCGCGAGGGCCGCGTTGACGTTCTGCTCCTTCGAGGTGCTGCCCGGCACGCGCAGCGGGAGGAAGCGCGGGTCGCGCGCGGCGAGTTCGCGCAGCGCCGCCTCGATCGGCAGATCGCGCGGCGTGTTATACGCCAGGATAATCTGCAATGGACCGTGGTACTCCACGCGCAGGAAGGTCTCGATCGTCTCGACGATCGTCGCCGCTTCGTTCGGGAGGTAGGCGGCGATGATCGCGCTGGCCGGCGGGTAAGAGTCGTCCGGCACCTCGGGCGGATCCTCGCGCCGGAGCGCCAGCAACCCCTCCAGCCACAGGACATAGGCGGTGACGAGCAACGCTATCACCACCACGATATACATCGCGCGCGACACGTCGAAGCCCAGGCGGGCCATGCCGACGTAGAACAAGAATGGGAGGACGAAGGCGATGATCTGCGCCAGCGCCAGCTGGACCGGCACGCGCGCATGTCGCCAGAACCGCGCCCACCAGCCGGGCTCACCGGCGGGCAGCCGCAGGCCATGCTCGCGCGGGTCGTAACAGACCGGCTGGAGATCGAGCTGATCGAGGGCGTAATCCAGCGCGAGGAACGCCCGATCACCCAGATCGTCGGGCGCGACACCCGGCGCGAACGGGGCGAAGCCGCTGGCGAGCGTCAGCCGGACGTGCTCACCAGCCGCCACGAAGGTGTGCTCCACGACCCGACGCGCCAGCACCCCCAGCCGGTGGCGCGCGCCGTCCGCGTCGGTTTCCGGCAGGAGCAAGGCGAATCGCCCGCCCGCCAGCTGGCCGACAAGATCGGTCACACGGCCGTCGCGGGTGACCAACGCGGCCACCTGCTCGACGAGCTCCGCCTCGACCTGCTCGCCAAGCCGCTCCCGCAAGCGGGGCATCTCCGCGAGGGCGAGGTGGGCCAGGCAGCCGGGCCGACCGGTGCGCGCGGCCCGCTTTAACTCGCGATCGAGCGGCTTGTGGAAAGCCCGCTCGGTGAGCAACCCCGCCCGCTCCGTGAGCGGCAGAAAGTCGCGCGGGAGTGGCGGTCGCTCCAGCCTGGCCCAGGTGCGCGCGAGCAACTCGGAGAGGTCGGGCACCCCCGGAAGGCGATCGTCCGCCCCGCGGCGGAATCCCTCTACCAGATCCGCCGCGGTCATGTCGTCCGTCAGCAAAATAGCGGGGATGCTCCAGGTGGTGGGCAGCGCACGCAGACGCTCGATGAAGGCCAGGCCATCGATGCCCGGCAGATTCGCGGCCGCGATGACCAGCCGCGGCATGGCCTCGTCGAGCCGCGCCCGCGCCTCGGACCCGTCCGCCGCCTGCGCCACCCGATACCCGGCGTTCTGAAGCGCCACCACCAGGCGCTCGCGGCGGAACGAATCGGACTCGGCAACCAGGATCAGGCTGCCGGCGTGCGCCCCCGCCGGGCAGATGGACGGCGACCACGCCGACTCGGGCTCGTTAGCGACCAGACTTGGCGTTGCTACCATGCCACGCTCATTTCGCTCGTCTCGGTTAGCAGCCTGCAAGTCATGCGCGATCACCCCCTCGCGAAGCCCCAGCACGACGCCGGATCCTCAATCTCAGTATGGGCTTCGCACCCAGCCTCGCCCATAGCCGATACGTCCCAAGCGCTGCGGTACATCCGCGCATGTCGTGGTCCCGCAGGCGAGGCCGCCTCGCGCACCCCGCCAGTTCCCGCGCAGGGAAACGACCGGACAGCCATGTGCGCGGGGCGATCACCATCCGTCATCCCACACCCCTACCGACGGGCGGATACGCCCTGTCCGCTCGCGATGATCGCGCGTACATGTCGGCGCAGCGTCGAGTTTTTGGTGGCGACTGAGGACGGGGACCGCGCGCTTGGTCGGGGAGCGGGCAAGGGCGCGCGTCTGGCGCATTCTGCGCCGAGCGTTCAGGGCCGATAGAGGAACATCGGCAGATTGACGCATCGGAGGTTGGGGAAAGCGGTACGGTGCGGTCGGATATTCGTGGGCATGACGATCGGGCGCGCCGCCCCCGTCAGGAGCACGCCACAAGGCCGTTATGCCATTGTCCGACTACCCTCGCCTCAGTCCCTGCACCAACTCCCCCAACGCCAGATACGCCGCCTCGCGCGCCGCGCCAACCCCGTTGGCGCGGCCCGATGAGGAAGGGGTGACGAAGACGAGGCTCGGCGCGGTGCCGATCCGGTCGGTCGGCTGCGCGCCCCACCCGGCGAGCGCGCGACCGAAGAATCGCTCGTAGGTCGCCCGGCCATTGAAGGAGACGATCCGGGGGGCATACGCCTCGATCTTCGCGGTCAGCGCGCCGCGCCCGCTCTCGGCGACCGCGCGCGGCAGGTCGGCGATCCCCGGCGTCGGGATCGGGCAGAGGTCGGTGATCCCGATCCCGAGGTCGAGCAGCGTCCGATCCTCCTCCGGCGCGTAGCGGCGCGGCGTCAGCCCCGCGAGCGCCAGCAAGATCCAGAAGCGATTGCCCGGTCGCGCGTAGAAATGGCCGTGGATCGCCGAGTAGACCGACGGATTAAACCCGACGAACAGCAAATCCAGCCCCGGCGCGATAATATCCGCCAGCCGCAACTCAGACATGTCCACCGGCCCACGCCCCACCTTGGCTTCGCCCCTTCACTTCAGCCTTCGACCTTCGACCTTCAACCGTATTCGTACTTCGTAGTTCGTACTTCGTACTTTCACTCGCCGTGCCGCTGCCGGTCCGCCGCATACAGCGCCAGCGAGCCCGCGATCGCCGCGTTCAGCGACCCGATCCGCCCGCGCATCGGCAGGCGGATGAGGAAGTCGCAGGACTCGCGCACGAGGCGGGAGATGCCGCCGCCCTCGCTGCCCACGACGATCGCCAGCGCGCCGCGCAGGTCGGCGGCGCCGATCGGCCTCGCCTCCGGCACCCCTTCCAGCCCGGCGACCCAGACATTGCGCTCCTTTAACTGGGTGATCGTGCGAGTCAGGTTGGTCACGCGCGCGATCCGCAGCCACTCGGTCGCCCCCGCCGAGGCATTGGCAACCGCCGGGGTGATCGCCGCCGCGCGGTGCTCGGGGATCAGGACGCCGGTGACGCCGACCGCCTCCGCGCTCCGCAGCAGCGTGCCGACATTCTGCGGATCTTGCAGTTGATCGAGGAGGAGAAAGAGCGGCCCGCCCGCGACCTCCGCCGCGAGCAACTCGTCGGCCTCGGCGTAGGGGTACGGCCCGACTTCCAGCACCACCCCCTGATGGTTCGCCCCCTGGACCAGCCTATCGAGCTGATCGCGCGGCCTCTCGGCTGGCGTCAGCTTGGCGCGATCCGCTCCCTCCGCGAGCGCCCGCAGCCCGCCCTCGCGCGCGCCGGACGCGACCAGCAATCGTCGCAGTGGGCGTCGACCCGCGCGCAACGCCTCCGTCACCGCGTTCCGCCCGTAGAGCCATTCCGTCGCCGTTGCCGGTCGCCCACGCTCGCCCCGCCCCAATTGCCCCGCTCCTTTCCCCGAGTCGTCGTCACCCACGAGGGCAATCGTACCCCGCCCGGTGACGCTGTGGTAGGGCTGCCACGCCAGTCGGCCATCCGCCGGTTGGCAGGTATCGTGCGAATGCCCATCGACAGTGCGGGACGACGTGACGGGCGCGACCCCGAGCGCGTATATCAGGATGGAGACGTGGCAACGAGGCCACGACATTGACAACGGGGTCGACAAGGAGCGTGACCGATGGACGAGACGACCGCGCGCCCGGGGGAGAAACAGGAGATCGTCATCGCGGGGGCCGGCTATGCCGGGCTCCACGCGGTCCTGCGCCTCGGCGCATGGCTCGAAGACAAGCACGACGAGGTCGGCCTGACCCTGGTCGATCGCTACAACTACCATCAGATCCTCACCGAGTTGCCGCGCGTCGCGGGCGGGGCGCGGCCCGCCGAGGATGTGCGCGTCCCCCTGCGCGAGGTGCTGGACAAGCGCGTGACGTTCGTGCAGGCGACGATCACCGGCTTCGACTTCGCCGGGCGGCGATTGCTGACCGAGGCCGACGCGATCCCCTACACCCGCCTCGTCCTCGCCCTCGGCAGCCGCCCCAACGACTTCGGCATCCCCGGCCTCGCCGAGCGCGCCCTGACCCTCTGGTCGGTCGAGGATGCCCGCAAGGTGCTGGCGGCGATCGATACGCAGTTCGCCTCGGCGGTGTCGGCGGACGATCGCGCCGAGCAGGCCCGCCGGATGACGGTCGTGATCGGCGGCGCGGGCGCGACCGGCGTCGAGCTGGCCGGCGAACTCGCGGAGGAGTTGCCCGACATCGCCCGCCGCCACGGCCTCGACCCGGCGCTGGCGCGGATCATCCTGATCGACGCCGGGCCGACGATCCTGGCGGGGTCGTCGCCGGGGCTGATCGACCGGGCGAACGGCATCCTGCGCGATCTCGGCGTCGAGGTGCGCACCAACTCGCGCGTCGCCCGCGCGACCGAGGACGGCTTCGTCTTGCTGAGCGGCGACACGATCCGGGGCGGGGTTTTCGTCTGGGCGGGCGGCGTCAAGGCGTCCGAACTGGTCGCGGGCTCGGGGCTGCCGGTCGGCAACAACGGGCGCGTCAAGGTCGATCAATACCTGCGCGCCCTCGACCGCCCGGAGGTGTACGTCGCGGGCGATCTCGCCTCGGTGACCGACCCCGAGACCGGGCGGGCCTACCCGCCGACCGCCCAGGTCGCCCTGGCCGAGGGGAAGACCGTCGCCACCAATCTCTTCGCCGAGATCGCGGGCCGACCGCTCGAACCGTTCGAGTACGACAGCAAGGGGCTGGTCGTCTCGGTCGGGCCGCGCTCCGGCGTCGCCGATGTCGCCGGGCGCACGATCGGCGGTCGCCTCGCCCACCTGCTGAAAGACGCGATCGAGTGGGAGTATCGCCAGTCGGTGAAGCACCTGCGCGGCTGGAGCGCCATCGGGTAACGGGGAGCGCGGAACGCGGAATTTGGTCTGGGAAATGGAGAGCGCTTCGCTTTCCCGCATGCCCATTCCGCGTTCCGCGCTCCCCGTTCCGCGTTTGCTATACTTGACACGCTCCGGGTCACTGGCGAACGACGTGGGTTGACCACGGGGGAGCCCGGAGTCGCGAGAGAGCAGCCGCTCGCCTGGGCTGGGGCGTCGACCGCGCGTCGATGGCCCCTTTTTCATCCCCCCCGATCGCGGTCGCGGTGGGGGGCGGGACGAAGCGGGAGGGAACCCTATGGCCACCACATCAGCCACCCGGCACTCGGCAGATGCTCCCGCCACGACGGGACTCGGCACTCGGCACTCGTTACTGGTCCGCTACCTCGACGGGCTCGGCGGGCGGGCGATCGACCCCGCCGCCGCCGCCTTCTATGCCTCGCTCGACGCGGTCGGCGCGGTCTCGCCGGAGGTCGCGGGCGGGATCATCGGCGAGTTCCGGGACCAGCGGCAGAACCTCAAGCTGATCGCCTCGGAGAACTATTCGTCGCTGGCGACGCAACTAGCGATGGGCAATCTCTTCAGCGACAAGTACGCCGAGGGGTATCCGCACCACCGCTTCTACGCCGGGTGCGACAACGTGGACACGATCGAGGCGGCGGGCGCGGACCTGGCGCGCGAACTGTTCGGCGCGCAGTACGCCTACCTCCAGCCGCACTCCGGGGCGGATGCCAACCTCGTCGCATTCAGCGCGATCCTCGCCGCGCGGGTGCAGGCACCGACCCTGGGCGAGATGGGCCTGGAAGACCCCTCCAAGGCGACGCGCGAGCAGTGGGCCACGGTGCGCGAGGCGTACCACAATCAGCGTATCCTCGCGCTCGACTACTACTCCGGCGGACACCTGACGCACGGCTACCGCCACAACATCTCCAGCCAACTCTTCGATGTCTACTCCTACTCCGTGGACCGGGAGACGAAACTGCTGGACCTCGACGAGGTCCGCAAGACGGCGCACGAGGTCCGCCCGTTGATCCTGCTGGCGGGCTACAGCGCCTACCCGCGCCGGATCAATTTCAAGGAGATGCGCGCGATCGCCGACGAGATCGGCGCGGTCTTCATGGTGGACATGGCGCACTTCGCCGGTCTCGTCGCGGGCAAGGTTTTCACCGGTGACTTCGACCCGGTCGCGCACGCCCACATCGTCACCACCACCACGCACAAGACGTTGCGCGGGCCGCGCGGTGGGATGGTCTTGGCGACCGAGGAGTTCGCGCCGTGGGTGGACAAGGGTTGCCCCGCGATCCTCGGCGGGCCGCTGCCGCACGTCATGGCCGCCAAGACGGTGGCATTTCGGGAGGCGCTGCGGCCGGAGTTCCGCACCTACGCCGCCAAGATCGTCGAGAACGCGCAAGCCCTCGCGGCGGGCTGTGTGGAGGAGGGGCTGGCGGTCCTCACCGGCGGCACCGACAACCACCTGCTGCTGATCGACGTCGCCGAGGGGTTCGGCCTGACCGGGCGGCAGGCCGAATCGGCGCTGCGCGACTGCGGCATCACCCTCAACCGCAACTCTTTGCCGTTCGACGCCAACGGCCCGTGGTACACCAGCGGCCTGCGCCTCGGCACCCCAGCAATCACCACCCTCGGGATGGGCGGCGACGAGATGCGCGAGATCGCCGCCGTCATCGGGCGCGTCCTCGCCAGCACCACGCCGACCAAGACGAAGAGCGGCGAGCGGAGCAAGGCGCGCTACACGATCGCGGACGGCGTCACTGACGAGGCCCGCTCCCGGATCGGCGCGCTCCTCGACCGCCACCCCCTCTACCCCGAACTCGACCTCGATCTCGTCCTCGACCACGCCGCCCCGGACCCGGCGGCGGACTGAGCGCGGCGCGAGAACAGGATACGATGAGCGAGGCCCCCGTGCGATGAGTTGCGCGGGGGCCTCGCTCGATTTCATCTGATCCAAATCGCTACTGACATAGGGCTGTCACTCCCCCTCCCTATACTGCGAGGACAAGCGGATCGGACGGGCGATCCGCGACGGCCCCGCCGGGCGGGGGAATGACAGGAGCATTGGGATGACCACGACCACAGCCGCGCCAGCCCTCGATTTCGTCGTCTTCTACGTCGCCGATCTGGATGCGTCATGCCGCTTCTTCGAGGGGGCGCTCGGCTTCGCCCGCCAACCAGAAGGCGACTCGCCGGTCTTCCGCCAGTTCATTGATGGCGCGGGTCACGGCTTCGGCCTCGCGCAGGCGGGCGAGCGGACGCCCGCTGCTGGCGAGGCACGGCTCTACTACAAGACCACCGATCTGGCCGCCCTGCGCGAGCGCTGGACGGCGAACGGCGTCGCGGCCTCGCCGATCGTGCCGCTCCCCTTCGGCAAGGTTTTTGAGGTCGCAACGCCGG
>CADCWN010000410.1 GCA_902806415.1 uncultured Thermomicrobiales bacterium
AAGGAACGCGCCATCGAGCACGGGGCGGAGCAGTACTATCGCGACAATGCCCCGGATGACGGGCCATTGCAGCCGGGCGACAAACCTGAGGAACCGGGGAAAGTCCAGCCGGGGCGCAGCGCCACCTGAGCGGGGGCGGCGCAGGGCAGCGACGGCGCGTGATCAGGGGGGAGATGGCGGCAACGTCCGACGAGGCCGAGATCAACGGGACACGCTTGCGCTACCGCGTGGCGGGCACGGGATCGCCGATCGTCTTCCTACACGGCTTCGCGCTCGATCTGCGGATGTGGGACGAGCAGGTGACGGCGTTCGCCGAGTGGTATCGCGTCATCCGCTACAATCTGCGCGGATTCGGCGGCTCGGCGATGCCGGGGCAGACGGCCTATGACCATGCGGACGATCTGCGCGCGCTCCTCGATCACCTCGGGATCGCGACAGCCGCGGGGATCATCGGTCTCTCGATGGGCGGCGAGGTCGCGCTCGACTTCGCCCTGGCCCACCCCACCAGGCTGCGCGCGTTGGTCCTCGCGGATGCGATAATCGGCGGCTATCGCTGGTCGGCGGCGTGGCAAGCCGCGACAGCCCCCGCCTGGCGCGCGGCCCGCGAGTCCGGCCTCGCCACCGCCAGGGAGCGCTGGCTGGCGCACGCCGGTCTCTTCGGGCCAGCGCACGAGCAACCCCGCGTGGCGGCGGACCTGGGGCGGATGGTCGGCGACTACTCCGGCTGGCATTGGCTCAACCGCGATCCGCGACAGGAGGCGACCCCGCCCGCGATCGAGCGGCTGGCCCAGATCAGTATCCCGACGCTGATCGTCAACGGTGAGCGCGATGACCCGGATTTCCTCGCCCAGGCGACGATCCTGCGCGAACGGATATCGGGCGCGCGCACGGCGACCCTGCCTGGGGTCGGTCACCTGGCAAACCTGGAAGCGCCAGCCGCGTTCAACCGAGCGGTGATTGATTTCCTGGGCGCAGTTGTACCGTAAGGAGCGACCCGATGCGGGACTCTTCGCCGTGAATATCTTCGCCGCCGAGCAGCGGGCACTCGCTGAGCACTTCGCCGGGCGCGCCAGAGGAGAGCCGCCGTCCGAAGCGCTACGCTTCGTCTATGGCGAGGGGGATGATAGTGGGGTGCCGACAATCGCCGGTTGCGTCGCGTCCCTGCGGTGTGCGGTCGAGGCGAGCTATGGCGGCGGCGACCACACGATCCTGCTCGGGCGCGTGACCGGGCTACGCCGGGGCGACGCAGTGGCAGAACCGCTGATCTGGTTCGGGGCGGCTACCAGCAGCTCGTCGGCCTCGATCCCGCCGTGCCGGTCGATTAATACTCCGATGCAGGCGGGAACGCACCGCGCGCTGCGGTGAGCGGGCGCGCCGACCCTAGGCGGTGGCGCGCTCGATGGCCGTGCCACCATCGCTCGGGACGAGGCGCGCGCTCCCGCCGTCCGGCGGGATCAAGCCGATCCAGCAGCGCCGCGCCTCGAAGACTGTCTCCCCCTCGGCGGTCGCCCAGCCGTGCGCCGCGAGCAGTTCGCCACGCCGTCCCAGCAACTCCACCCCGACGGTGACCTCACTCCCCGGCGCGATGCGGCGCCGATAGCGGAAATCTTCGTCGCGCGCGCGCACGCCAATCCGCCCGGTGAAGAGTTCGTCCGGGAGGAGCGGGCTGTGGCGCAGGAGAACCCCGAAGGTGAGATAGAGCAGGTCGCCGAGGACCGAGCCAGGCAGCAACGGCGTGCCGAAACGATGCCCTTGACAACGCGCCGGATCGACGATATGGACCCCCTCGGCGGTCTTGCCATCGGCGAAGAGACGCACCTCGCGCAGGAAGTCCGAGGGGCGATCATAGGGGAGCATCGAGGTGATCTCGTCGCCCATCAACACGGTCGTCGGGCCGGGCGGCGTGGTGGGCGGGATCGGCAACCACGGCACCAGCCCGCGCAGGACATCAGTTGGTCGCCGACGCACCGGATTCCCTAGCCCTATCACGCTCCCACCCTCTTCGCTCGATGCGCGACCGCCCGCGCGGTCGCCACACTATTCTACCCGGAGATACCGCCGCTGACAGGTCGTGGCAGCGCTACCGCTCAGGTGCCGGCGGCGGCGTACTCTCGCGGCTCGTGCTGCCGAAGCCGCCGCGCGAGGGCTGGGTGGCAAAATCCGCCTCCTCCCAACGCGCCCGATCGACGCGCACAAAAACCCCCTGCGCGATCCGCTCGCCGCGCGCGACCGTCACCGGCTCGGCGGTGAAATTGTAGACCTGCACCAGGATTTCGTCATCCGCGCCGCAATAATCCTGGTCGATCACGCCGATCCCGTGCGGCACGGAGAGTCCTCTGCGCCCTGGCAGGCTGCTACGCGCGGCGACGAGCAGCATATATCCCGGCGGCGTCTCGACGATGACATTCGCCGGGATCCGGGCCAGCGCCCCCGGAGCGACGGTCGTCGCCAGCCGCGCCAGCAGATCGAAGCCGACCGCGCCGGGCGTCTCGTAGGCGGGCAACGGCAGCGCCGGATCGACCCGCGCGATCCGCACCGCCAGTTCCCGACCGGCCTCCGTCAACGACACCTCCGGCACAACACTCCCTTTCATCGGCACGACTCAAGCGGGCGGCGCGGCCCGCGAAACACCCCACGCCCTCACCCGCTTGGCGACCCAATTGGCATCCGGTGGCGAGAGCGGCGGCGGTGGCAGCGGCCACCGGTAATCAACGTTCAGGGCATAGAAGGCGCGCGCATAGAGGCCGTCGAGGGCGGCCTGGAGATCGAGTGGCACATCCGGGTGGGGCGGGAGCAGCGGCACGGCGATCGTCGGGAGCGGGTCGCGCAGCCCGCAATACCAGACCTCGTACTGCTGCTGCCCGGTCCGGCGCAGCAGCGCATAGTAATCGCTCTTGCCGCCCACCTCGCGCGGGCGTTGCCCCTCGCGCAGCAGGTCGATCTCGATCCAGTGCGTCGGCGAAGCGAGGACCGCGCGCCGCTTACGATGGAACTGCCGCCGCCCGCGCGACCCCGAGAGCTTGTTGGCCGGTGACAACACCTTTATCGTCGTCACCACCTCGCGATTGCGCGCATCGAGGATCTCGATGAAATGGTCCCGCACTTCTTCATCGTAGAGCGGCTCGATCAGCGTCGCGGGCGAGATGGTGGCCGACGAGGCGGACTGACGGCCCGCACTCGGTCCGCGCACGAGGTAGACATCAGGCGCAATGACTTGCCGCGCGAGCTCATCGGCACTGGCGATATAAACCCGCTGCTCGATCCGCACGATGTAGTTAGGGGCTACTTGCGCCGCTAATTCATCGCTAATCGCGGTGATCAATCGATTATGAAGATCCGGCCACCCGCTCGGTTCTTCCAGATAGGGGTCCATCCCGGGGAACGGTCCGGCCATCGCGCGCCTCGATTCTCGCTCACCCTCGGCTCTACGCCGCATGGCCTGCGAAACATGGTAGCAGACGCCATGGGGGGCTGCCAAACCTCGGCGCGACCGCCTTGCCAGGTCCAGGCCATTCGGCCATAATTGGCGCTGCGCGTCCGCGAGGGTGTGGCATGGGGTGAGGGGTATGCGGATAGGGGGGGCATTGAAGGGACAGCAGTTGACCGCGTTGCGCGCGCAGATGCGCGAACGCGATCTCGATGCCCTGCTCATCACTCACCCCTCGAATCGCTTCTACCTCAGCGGCTACACCGCCACCGACATCGCGCCGAACGAATCGGCGGGGTGCCTGCTCCTCGGACCCGACAGTGCCTACCTGATCACCAGCGGGACCAATGAGAACCAGGCGCGCGCCCAGGCGACCGAGTTCGAGGTCGTGCGCCGCGAGCACAAGCTGCCCGAAACCCTGAAAACGCTTTTGGAGCGTCACGGGGTGCGCCGCCTCGGCTTCGAGGAAGAGGCGACGTTGGTCTCGCTCCATCGCGGGATCGGCGAGGCGATGGGCGAGGCGGTCGAGTTGGTGCCGATCGGTGAGCTTGTCAGTGAGCTGCGGCTGATCAAGACGGAGGCGGAGTTGGCGCTGATCGAGCGGGCGGTGGCGATTACCGACGCCGCCTACGAGGCGGTCGCGGCGACTCTACGCCCTGAGCAGACGGAGCGCGCGGTCGCCTGGACGATCGAGCGGGCGCTGCGCGAGGGCGGCGCGGACGCCCTCGCCTTCCCGGTGATCGTCGCGGCGGGCGAGAACGGCGCGTATGCGCACCATGAGCCCGGTGACACCCCGCTCGGTGAGGGCTTGCCGATCACGATCGACATGGGCGCGCAGGTCAGCGGGTACGCGGCCGATCTGACCCGCACCCTCATCCTGGGCGAGCCGACCGCGCGGGCGCGCGAAGTTTATCGCACCCTCCAACGGGCGGTCGATACCGTCGAGGAGCGGCTGAGGGCGGGGATGACCGGGGCGGAGGCCGACGCGCTGGCCCGCGACGTGATCGCCGAGGCCGGATTCGGCGAGTATTTCGGCCACGGGCTCGGCCATGGGGTCGGCGTGCGGACCCACGAAGCGCCGAGCGCCGCGAAGGAGATCGAGGCACCGCTGCTCGCGGGTGCCACCCTCACGATCGAGCCCGGTATCTATATGCCCGGGTGGGGTGGCGCGCGAATCGAGGATCTGGTCGTGATCGAGGAAGGTGGCGTCCGAGTATTGAGCCGGGCATCCAAGCAGCAGCTATGACGAGTCGTCGGTCGTCGGTCGTCGGTCGTCAGGGAACTGATGATAGGTTTACTCACGAGCCTTGCACTAAGTCACTGACGACCGGCGACCGACGACCGACGACTCTCTCAGAGGAGGAACACCAATGGCGGTAGTAGATACCGGCGGGTTGCGCAAGGGGCTGACGATTGAGATGGACAATGAGTTGGTCCGGGTCACGGATTATCAACACATCAAGCAGGGTCGCGGCAGCGCGTTCGTGCGCCTGACGATGAAGAATCTGCGCACCGGCTCCACGACGGAGCGCACATTCCAGAACGGCAGCAAGTTCACCGTCGCCCGCCTGGAACGCCAGACGATCCAGTACCTCTACAAAGAGGAAGACCAGTATCACTTCATGGACACGGAGAGCTATGAGCAGTTCCCACTCTCCGCAGATGTCCTGGGCAACGTGACCAACTATCTGCGGGAGAACGAGTCGATCGACCTGCTCAGCTATCAGGGCAAGCCGGTCGACGTGGAAATCCCGGTCAACGCCATCCTGCGGATCGCCCAGACCGATCCCGGTCTGCGCGGCGACACCGCGACCGGCGGCACCAAGCCCGCCACCCTGGAAACGGGCCTGACAATCAACGTCCCGCTCTTCTTGAACGAGGGTGACCGCGTCAAGATCGACACGCGGACGAACCAGTACATCGAGCGCGTCCAAGGGTGACAAGTAACAAGTGCCGAGTGGCGAGTGGCGAGTACTGAGCACTTACTCGGCACTTGTCACTCGCCACTCGGCACTTCATTGAGGGGTTGGGGGATGGCGCAGAATGGCAACGGGTCGTCCGGTGACGGTGCGACGGAAGGGCTACCATCGGGGCTGACGGGCGAGGTGCGCGCGCTGATCGAGATGATGTCGCGCGGGGGGATCGCTGAACTCAGCCTGCAAACCGCCGCCGTGAAGCTACGCCTGCGCACCCGCGACGGGATGATCGGCGTGGGCGGCGGCACGAGCCAGGTCGCCGTCGCGGCGGTCGACGCGGCGGTCGACGCGGAGGAGCCCGAGGGGGTGATCGTCCCCGCCCCGATGCTTGGCACCTTCTATCGCGCGCCGGGACCGGGCGAGCCGGCCTTTGTCGATGTCGGTGAGGAGATCGCGGTCGGCCAGACGATCGGGATCATCGAGGCGATGAAGATCATGAACGAGATCGCCGCCGAGTCAAGCGGCACGCTCGTCGAGTTCCTGGTCGAGAGCGGGCAGCCGGTCGAGTACGGCCAGCCGCTTCTGCGTCTCATGCCCGCACCGGCCTAATATTTACTCGCTGAGAGAAGGGGGAACCTGTGGCAGACCTCGGACTAACCAGCATCGGTCACGTCGCGATCCGTGCACGCGACCTCGAAGGTGCCGTCGCGTTCTACACCGAGAAGTTGGGCCTCGCCGAGATGTTCCGGCTGAATCAGGACGACGGCTCCCTGATGCTCGTCTACCTGCGCCTCACCGACAACCAGTACATCGAAATTTTCCCGAATGGCATCGGCGAGACGCCCGCCCGCAACGCCGTCGGCTTCACCCACCTCTGCCTGACCGTCAGCGATCTGGCGGCCACGGTCGCCACCCTGGAAGCGACTGGCGTCACGATCGATGTCGCGCTGAAGACCGGCAAGGATGGCAACCGCCAAGCCTGGATCAGCGACCCCGAGGGCAACCGGATCGAGCTGATGGAGATGTCGCCCACCTCGCTGCAAGCGCAGGCGATCGCAAGGTTGAAGGGGTAGAATAAATTCGAGCGGAGAGTCCGAGGCCTACACCTACCGGACTCTCCGCTCGACTCCTTAAACTAATCTCCAAGAGTAGGGTTTTCTTCCTCCGCATCGGCCTCTTCCTGTCTGTAATTCATTGCCTCTTGACGTGCCGCCTCTAAGAAACGAATGAGTTTGGGTACATCGTCAGGTTCAACAGCCACAATTACATCGCTATTGGGATCTTCCGATAACTGCTTCAAGCTAATCAAGCCGCCTTTATTGACGAACACCTCAATGCCGTCTCGCATCGGGATAACCCACTCGCTCATCTTCCTGCCCTTTCTAATCAACTAATCGTCTCTTTGCATCGTCCACATGCTGTGCAACCGCCCGATTAGCCTCTAGTACGAGCCGCATGGCTTCCTGCAAATTCTCGCGTGCTTCTTCCAGCATCTCGCCCTGCGTATTCACACCAGGCAATTCTTCAATATAGGCAACCCACCACTTGTCGGTATGCTCGAACACTGCCGTCAATTCATTCATCGCGCCACCCCCTCGCTCGCTTGCCCGCCTACACCGCTGGAGATTGTAGCGGGATGACGGGAGTACTTGTTAAGAGTGGCTACTCCTCGTCCCACGGTGGCGGCGCACCATCGTCGTAGGGATCGGCGGGGTTCTTGGCGCGGGAGCCGAGGACGGTGCGACCTCGGACGCCCTCGGAGGGGCCGATGATCCCCTCCTCCTCCATCTGTTCGACGAGGCGCGCGGCCTTGTTGTAGCCGATCTTCAGCTTTCGTTGGAGCATCGAGGTCGAGATCGTGCCGTGCTCCTCGACGATCTTCAGCGCCTTCCCCATCATCGGGTCTTCCTCGTCCTCATCGTCCTCACCGGGGCGATAGACCGGGACGTTGGTCCAATCGGGCTCGTACTGCGGCAGCGGCACGACCTGTCGCCAGTGGCTGACCATCTTCTCGATGTCGCGATCGTGGACGAACGTCCCCTGCACGCGGACCGGCTTCGCGGCCTGCGGATCCTGGAAGAGCATGTCGCCCTTGCCGAGCAGGCGATCCGCGCCGGGTCCGTCGAGGATCACGCGGCTGTCGATCTGCGAGGTGACCATGAAGGCGATCCGGGCCGGGAAGTTCGCCTTGATCAGCCCGGTCAGCACGTCTACCGAGGGGCGCTGCGTGGCGATGATCAGGTGGATGCCGGTCGCGCGGGCCATCTGCGCCAGGCGCACGATCACACTCTCGACTTCATCCGGCACGGTCATCATCAGGTCGGCCAACTCGTCGATGATCACCACCAGATAGGGCAGATTCTCCATCTGCGGGTCGATCTCGCGCTTGGCGTTATAACCGTCGATATTGCGGATACTCAGCTGCGAGAAGAGTTGGTAGCGCCGCTCCATCTCGCTGAGCGCCTTGCGGAGGGTCCCCACCACCTTGTCCATCTCGATCACGACCGGGCTCTTCAGGTGCGGGACACCGTTGTAGCCGACCAGTTCGACCATCTTCGGATCGACCATCACCATCTTGACCTGCTCCGGCGAGCGCGACAGCAGGAAAGTCGAGATGATCGAGTTGATGCAGACCGACTTCCCGGAGCCGGTCGAGCCAGCGATCAGCAAGTGCGGCATCTTGGCGAGGTCGGCGACGATGTAGCGCCCGTTCACGTCGCGACCGAGCGCGATCGGCAGCTTCGCCTTGCTGTTCACGAAGTCCGGCGACTCCATCGTCTCGCGCAAACCGACGATGGCGATATGCTTGTTCGGGATCACGATCCCCACGCGCGACTGGCCGGGAATCGGCGTCTCGATCGCGATCGTGGAGGCGGCGAGGGCCAGCGCCAGGTCGTTCTCCAGCACCTTGATCGACCGCACCTTCACGCCCGCGCCCGGCTCCAGGGCGAACTGCGTCACCGCCGCGCCGGGGTTGACCTCGCGCACCTTCGCATCGACCCTGAATGCCGCCAGCGTCTCCTCGATCCGGCGGGCCTTGAGCGCCAGCTCGGTCTCGTTGGGCATCACCGAATCGTAGAGCGGCAGATCGCTGACCAGCGGGAGGGGATATTGCGGCGCGGGTGGCTGGACCTTGCGCACCACCTGCTCGGCGGGGAGTGGTAGCTGCCCCGCGCCGACGACCAGCGGCAGGACCGGGCCATCGAGCGCCGGGCGCGGCTTCACGGGTCGCTCGATCGTCTCTACCGCTGGCGTAGCGGCACGTTGACCGGCGGATGTGGGCATATTAATGATCGGCGGCAGCGGCGGCTCGGGCGCGGGGGGCGCTTCGCGGTCTGGCGTCTTGCCCCCCTTCATCCGTGGCAACTCGATCCGCTCAGGGGTCGGCTCGTCGTCATCGGAAGATGGCGCTGCCGACTGCGGTGCCGACCGGAATCCGCGCGGGCTGAGGCTCGCGGCGATCGTCCGCCCGGTTCGACCGAAGACGCGACCGAGCGAGCGCAGGTCGGTATTGAAAACGACCACCGCCGCGACGATCGCCAGGCCGAGCAGGACGATCGCCGCCCCGATCGGGCGCAGCGCGGTGACGAGCGGGATAGCGATCAGGTAGCCGAGGAAGCCCCCCCCCTGCCCCATCTCCCACCAGGTCAGCCCCTCTGCCGGAGTGGGATTGGTGAAGTCGGGCGCGGGCAGATGCAGCAAGCCGAGGATCGCCAGGAAAAGGACGGTGGAGCCGCCGATGTGGCGTGCGCGCGTCCCGATCGCCGGCCCCTCTCCCTCGGTCGGCTGCGCGCGGAACAGTTCGACCACCAGGGCGATCAGCGCGACCGGCAGGAGCAGCGCCGCCCAGCCGAAGCCGCGATGCAGCAGATCGATCCAGAGGCCGAGCAGTCCCGCGCGCTCGCCAAGCAGCCCCCAGGCGGTCAGCAACGCCAGCACGACGAGCGCCACGGCGGCGATGTCGCGCCGCATCGTCGGTGCCAATCGCCAGGCCAGCCAGGAAGACCGGGGGCGCGACACGCCGCCCCTTGTCGGGCGCGCAGCTTTCGTGGAGGTAGCCCGCCGCTTCGTCGTCTCCCCAGCCCCTTTCGAGGTCGCGGCTTTGGCCGACTCAACCTTCACCGCGCCTTTGCCAGCACGGGACGCCTCTGCCGCCCGCCCGGTCGCGGACTGTCCACCTTTGCGGGCTGGCGCACTACTCACCGTCGTCTCCTGGCGCTATCTCATCGTCTACTCAGGATGTTGTAGCACGGCGTGTGTACGTACGCAAGCAGATTAGGCACGAGTTATGCCATGCGGCCAGATTGTGGGTCGGGTGATCGCTGCTCGTTCCTCGCGATCCTGCGTTCAGGCGGCGACCAGACGGCTCTCGTCTTCGGCCCAGAAAAGTTCACTCTGGCCGGACCGCGCGGGCTCGGCCAAGCTCCCTTCGAGGTAGACGCTGGCGGCGAGGGCGAGCTCGGGGTGCGCGGCGAGCATCTGCTCAACTTCGATCTGGCGACAGTGCCGCCGCGCCTCCAGCATGAAGTTCGTCGCGACGTTGATATCCCAATCGTACTCGGCGAGGACATAGGCCAGTCGCCCGAGGGTCGTGGCCCGCGCGCCAAGCGCCTGTGCCAGGTCGGCCACCGCCGCCGCCGTCACCGGCAATTCGGTCGAGGCCAGGCCACGCAGGCGCAGCGGTAAGGGGTCGATCACCAGCAGAAAGCTCGCACGCTGTGTCTGGCCCATCGGTTGCTGTCGCCCGTCCATCGCTCCCTCCCGCCGCTATACGCGATTATTTGCGGACAGTATAGCACGCATGTTCGAGGAGGGCGCTGACGGGCGCGGAGCAACCCACAGGGAGGACGGATCGTCTCCCGTCGTGTGATCCTTGACGAGTTATCGCGGCATTCGCCAGTGCATCAACAGGTAGGGTGTCTTGGCTCCGAGGGCAACCCGCATTTAGGAGTCCTCCCCCGCCAGCGTCTCCCGCCGTCCGGCGCGGAGGAGGAACCAGCCGCCGACGAGCATCGCCACACCCCAGATGAGGAAGCCAAGATCCCAGTAGATCCACTGGTCGCGCGGCACCGTCTCATTGACATGGTGGACGCCGAGGAGTTGGTGATCGATCAGCCCCTCGACGACGTTGAATGCGCCGAAGCCGAGGAGGAGTGTCCCGAGCAGCAGCTTCCCCGACCAGGCGATGTGTCGCCGACTGGCCGCGCGCCACAGCAGAACGAGGCCGATGACGACGAAGAGATAGGTGCTGGCGTGGAACAGGCCATCGCCGAGTGTATTGAGTTCAAGATTCCGCACATCGTCCGGCGGATAGGCGGCGCTGACCATGTGGTGCCATTGCAAGAGTTGGTGCAGCACAATCCCGTCGAAGAAGCCGCCAAGTCCCAGCCCGAAGAAGAACCCAGCGGCGACCGGGAACCCGCCGTTCGCCTCCTCTGCTGTTCGCGCCATCGCACCCCACCTCTCGCGCGGCCCCAAGGCCGACGCGCCAAAAAGATTCCGACTGAAGGAAAACCCGACGATGCAGCGCCGTCAGCGTGCGACGTGGTGTCGCTGCCGCAGAAAGGACGATCCGATCACGCCCTCACAAAGTAATCCACGCCTTGACGACCCCCTCGACGTAATCGGGCTTCAGGGTGAAACCGTGTTGCGTGGCGACGACCTGCATCCCCCGATTCTCGGGCAGGATCTCGGCGGTGATCCGATGCAGCCCCTCGTCGCGCCCGATCTGCACCAGTCGGCCCAGCAGCTCGGAGCCGAGCCCCTGCCGCTGGTAACGGTCATTGACCAGGATGGCGAACTCGGCCTCCGGCTCGACGGTGCCAGGGGTGCGGCTGAGGCGACCGACGGCCATGATCTCTGGGCCGCCGCCCTCCGGGTCGGTCCGCTCCACCACCAGCGCCATCTCGCGCGCGTAATCGATGAAGCACATCCGCGTCAGCCGCTCGTGCGAGGTCCGCTGGTGCAGGGTCATCATGTGGAAGTAGCGGAAATAGACACTCCGCTCCGAGAGGGTCTGGTGGAACTGGATCAGCAGCGGCTCGTCCTCCGGACGGATCGGGCGGATGACGACCGGCGTGCCGTCTTTCAGCGTCGCCTCGGAGACGTATTGCGACGGGTAGGGATGGATGACCGGGCGTGGCAAATCCGCATCGGCGATCTCCGCACCGTGGATGACGATGCGCGCATCGAGGGCCAGTAGCCCTTCCGGCGAGGCCAGCAGTGGGTTGATGTCGAGTTCACGGATCAACGGCTGCTCGACGATCAGTTGCCCAAAGCGGACCAGCAACCCCTCCAGCGCGGCGAGATCGACTGGCGCGCGCCCGCGCACCCCTCCTAACGCGGTGAAGATCTTGGTTCGCTCCATCATCCGCCGGGCCAGCGTCGTGTTCAGCGGCGGCAACCCGAGCGCGCTATCGCGGAAGACTTCAACCAGTTGCCCGCCCGCCCCGAACAGGAGGACCGGGCCGAACTGCGGATCGAAGCTGCTGCCGATGATCAACTCGTAGCCGTCGAGCCGCACCATCGGCTGGACCGTCACGCCGTCGAACGCCGCTTCGCCCGCGTGTTCGCGCGCCGACTCCTCGATCGCCCGATAGGCCGCGCGCACCGCCTCGGCATCGGCCAGGTCGAGTCGCACGCCGCCGACATCGGTCTTGTGCGTGATCGTCTTGGAGTAGAGTTTCAGCACGGCGGGGTAGCCGATCGCCTCCGCCGCCGCGACCGCCCCCGCCTCGTCGCCGGCGACGCGCGTCTCGACGGTCGGGAAGCCGTACGCCGCCAGCAACGCCTTCGACTCCGGCTCCGTCAGGATCGTCCGCCCCTCGGCCCGCACCTCTTGCAGTAGCTCCCGCGCCATCACTTCCGCGTTCCGCGTTCCGCCTTCCGACTTCGGCAGGACCGGCGTCTCGTAGAGGGCGCGCAAGCCCTCGCTGTGGTGCCACATATAGCCGAAGACGCGCGCGGCGGTGTCGGGGTAGGGGAAGGTCGGGACCCCGGCGCGATTGAGGATTCCCTCCCCCCCGGCGACCCCCGCGCTGCCCATGAACGAGGCGAGGATCGGCTTGCTGGTGCCGCGCGCGTGCGGTGCGAGCAATTCGGCGGCGCGCGTCGGATCGGTCATCGCCTGCGGCGTCAGGATCACCAGCAGTCCATCGGTGTTCGGGTCTTTGGCGGCGATCTCGATCGTCCTGGCGTAGCGCTCGGGGTCGGCGTCGCCGAGGATATCGATCGGGTTGCCGTGACTCCAGTGCGCCGGTAAGGTCTCGTTGAGCGCCTCGACCGTCTCGGGGGCGAGTTCGGCCAGCGCGCCGCCCCATTGCAGCAGCGCGTCGGTGGCGAGGACGCCGGGACCGCCGGCGTTCGTCACCATCGCCAGGCGCGGGCCGAGGGGGCGCGGCTGCTTGCCCAGGGTCTCGGCCATGTAGAAGACATCGGCGATATTGTTGACGCGCAGGACGCCGACCCGGCGGAACGCGACATCGAGCACCTCGTCGCTGCCAGCCAGCGAGCCGGTGTGCGACGCGGCGGCCTGGGCCGCCTGGGCCGTGCGCCCGCCCTTGATCACGATGATCGGCTTGGTCAGCGCGACCTCACGCGCCGCCGAGAGGAAGGCGGCCGCGTCGCCGATCGACTCCATGTAGAGGAGGATCGCCTGCGTGCGGCGGTCGTTGCCGAGGTAATCGATCAAGTCGCCCCAGCCGACGTCGAGCATCGAGCCGATCGAGATGAAGGCGCTGAAGCCGACCTCCTCGCGCAGGCTCCAATCGAGGACGGCGGTGCAGAGCGCCCCGCTCTGGCTGATGAAGGCGACATTGCCCGGCCTGGCGATCGTGGCGGCGAAGGTGGCATTGAGGCCGCTCGGAGGGCTCATCACGCCGAGGCAGTTGGGGCCGATCAGACGCATCCGCCCGCGCCGCGCCTCTTCCAGGACGCGCCGCTCCAACTCGACCCCCTCCGGCCCGCGCTCCTTGAACCCGGCTGAGATGATGATCGCGCCGCGCACGCCAGCTGCGACGCACTCGGCGATGATCCCCGGCACGGTCGGCGCGGGGGTGGCGATGATCGCGAGATCGATCGTCTCCGGCACCTCGCCGATCGTCGGGTACGCCTTGATCCCCAGGACGTAGCGGCGCTTCGGATTCACCGGGAAGACCGCGCCGCCGAACGGGCTGCCGATCAGGTTCGCCAGGATCGTGCGCCCGACGCTCTGCGCCTCCTCGCTCGCCCCGATCACGGCGACCGCGCGCGGCTTGAAGATCGCGTCGAGCGGCTGGCGCTCGGCGCGGTAGACATCGTGGGCGGGGTCGGGCGGGGCGCTCGGGTCGGTCGTCGCTTGCGCCATCTTGTTCTCCTCTTCTGCTCGCATTCGCCGGTGGCGATCCCGGACCGCAGCAACGACTCGCAGGGATCATGCCGAGCCGAGAGGATACCGGTCAGTCCCTACCATCGGTCGAGCGTTTTGCGGGCGTGCCACGCGCGAAATGCCCGCGCAACGATGACGGCCCCGACATACTGCCGAGGCCGTCCCCTCCCGCTCGTATAGACTCGCGCGCTATGGCGACTAGCGTATGCCACGATCCACCGTACGTCGGCGCAGGCACATGACCAGCCCCAGGAGCAGCCCCGCCACGCCGAGAGCGGTCGGGGGCCACATCGTCACAGCAGACTGCGACGCCATCCCGCCGCCGCCGCCCTGCGGCAGGGCGACCGGTCCATCGGGCGCGCTTGATGCGCCACCGTCGGTCGGCTCGACGATCACCGTCAGATTGGCGGTGGGCCGACCCTGAGTGATCACCAGGTGCGTCTGGGTGCTGACGAAGCGCACCTGCCCGCCGACGGTGATTCGCGCCTGCACGGCGTAGGTGTTGCTCGCCACGATCTGCTGCGGGTCGTATCCCAGCGTGAAGGCATAGGGTTGGGAAACGGTCCCACTGGCTGGTCCGACCTGCTCGGCTAGGACGGTCGCCGGGGCGTCCTGCCGCGAGACATTCACCAACTGGACGCTGAGGACAGCGTCGGCGGGCAGGGCGATTCGCTGGCGGTAGGTTACGGTGCCGATCACCTGCGCCAGGTTGGCGGTCGAGCGACCGTAGACCAATTGCCGCCCGCCCTGCGCGAAGGTGAGGCGCAGGATCGCGCCGCCATCGTCGAGGGTGTAGCCGGTGGCCTCCCGCAAGGTCGCGAAATAGCGCGCCTCGCGATCCGCGATCGGGGCCGCGCAGCCGATCCTCGTCGCGGCCAGCGGGGAGAGGGTCAGCGTCCCGCCGAGATCGGCGCTGTAGGTGCCGGAGAACTGATTGCACCCCCCCGAGCCGGTGACGCGCCCATCCATCCCGAAGGTGATCGTCAGGCCCGCCCCGCCGAC
>CADCWN010000411.1 GCA_902806415.1 uncultured Thermomicrobiales bacterium
GAGAAGGCGCTGTGGTATCATCCCCCCGCGATACGCCCCGGCGATTCCCTTTTTGAATAGCCTCTAGATATGTACGAGGATAGCATGAGTCATATTCTCCAAGCACTCCCCGTGGGCGAGCGGGTGGGGATCGCCTTTTCGGGCGGTCTGGACACCAGCGCCGCGCTGTACTGGATGCGCCAGAAGGGCGCGAGCCCGTTCGCCTACACCGCGAACCTGGGACAGCCCGATGAAGAGGACTACGACGCGATCCCCAGACGCGCCATGGAGTGCGGCGCCGCGCAGGCGCGGCTGATCGATTGCCGGTCCCAATTGGTGCGCGAGGGTCTGGCGGCGCTGCAATGCGGCGCGTTCCACATCAGCACGGCGGGCGTGCCGTACTTCAACACCACGCCGCTCGGTCGCGCCGTGACGGGCACGATGCTGGTCGGCGCGATGCGGGAGGATGATGTCCATATCTGGGGCGACGGCAGCACCTACAAAGGCAACGACATCGAGCGTTTCTATCGCTATGGTCTGATGGTCAACCCGGAGCTGCGCATCTATAAGCCGTGGCTCGATCAGGCCTTCATCGACGAGTTGGGCGGCCGACAGGAGATGTCAGAGCTGCTCGACCGCGCGGGCCTCGGCTACCGGATGTCCAAAGAGAAGGCCTATTCGACCGACTCCAACATCTGGGGTGCCACGCACGAAGCGAAGGACCTGGAGTTCCTGAACGCGGGGATCACGATCGTCGCGCCGATCATGGGCGTCGCCTTCTGGCGCGACGATGTCGCCGTCCCCGCCGAGACGGTGACCGTCGAATTCGCTGACGGCCTGCCGGTCGCGCTCAACGGCCAGCGCTTCGACGACCCGGTCGAGATGGTCCTGGAAGCCAACCGCATCGGCGGGCGCCACGGCCTGGGGATGAGCGACCAAATCGAGAATCGGATCATCGAGGCGAAGAGCCGCGGCATCTACGAGGCGCCGGGCATGGCCCTGTTCTTCATCGCCTATGAGCGGCTCATCACGGGCATCCACAACGAGGACACCATCGAGCAGTACCACGCCATGGGGCGGCGACTGGGCCGGCTGCTCTACGAGGGGCGCTGGTTCGACCCGCAGGCGCTGATGCTGCGCGAGACGTTGCAGCGCTGGGTGGCCAAGCCGATCACCGGTGCCGTGACGATCGCTCTGCGCCGCGGCAACGACTACTCGATCGTCGACACGGTCAGCCCGAACCTCACCTACAAGCCCGAGCGCCTCACGATGGAGAGCGGCGCGTCCGCGTTCGCGCCGCGCGACCGCATCGGCCAGTTGACGATGCGCAACCTGGATATTTCGGACAGCCGCGACAAGCTGTTCGTGTACGCCGACGCGGGGTTGATCGGGTCGGCGACGTTCGAGGGGATGCGCCTGCTCGATGGCGAGAAGAACACGGAGTAGTGCCTCCCGGTGCTCGCCCCGCGATGGCCGCCGCGTCGATGCGCGCCCGAGCGGGAGCGACATGTGCGGCCCACTGCTCCAACGATCCGCAGCACCGCCCACCGCGAGTCGACGCACAGCTGCCTCGATCGCGAGACGATGCACTACAAGGGCTGGATCGCGCTTAAGTACGCCGACTTGGTTTACAATGGGCAGTGGTTCACGCCGCTGTAAAGACGCGATCGACGCCTTCATGGACAACACGCGAGGGCCGGTCAACGGCGACGCGCGGCTGAAGCTCTACAAGGGGGGCTGCATCGTCGCCGGGCGACGCTCGCCGAACAGCCTCGACCGCGAGGACTACGTGACCTTCGGCGAGGACGCGGTCTACGAGCAGCAGGATGCCGAGGGCTTCATCACCCTCTTCGGTCTGCCGGTCACGGTCCGCCCGCTGATCGGGGCGCGGGCCAAGGCGCGGGCGGAGAGTAGGGAAGGTTTTTCTCACCGCAGAGACGCAGAGACGCAGAGGGCCGCAGAGAAGAAACGAAAAAATAGCTCGTCCTCTCTGCGTCTCTGCGTCTCTGCGGTAACCGTATTCTCGGGGGCGCGATGGCCGGGGGCGAGCGGCGCGAATTAGGCGGCGGTGTGCGGCGGGCGCCGTGGGTGCCGCGCGTCCGCTCGCAGCCGCTCCCCGCGCCCAGCGCCCTCCACGGGATGCCGGTGATCGTCGAGCACGGGGGGGTGCGCTGGATCGACATCGAGTCTCCCACGGCGGTCTCGGTGGCCTATCTGCGCGATAACTTCGACTTCCACGAGCCGGATCTCGAGGATGTCCTCGACACCCTCCAGCGCCCGAAATGCGACGAATACGACGATTATCTCGCGCTGGTCCTCCAGTTCCCGGTCCACAGCAAGGCGACCCGCCAGACGACCTCCACCGAGGTCGACATCTTCGTCGGGCGCGACTACGTCATCACCCTGCACGACACCAAGCTGAAGCCGCTGGTGCGCCTCTTCGACACGGTCGAGCGCGAGCCGGAGCAGCGCGAGGAGGTCTTCGGCGGCGGCGCGGAATACCTGCTGCACAGCATCATCGATCAACTGCTCGACTATTGCGTGCCGATCACCCGCCGGATCAGCCAGCGGATCGAGGGGATCGACGAGCTGGTCTTCGACCGCCACTCCCTGCGGACGATCGAGGAGATCGCCGCCGTGCGCCGCGACATCATCGCCACCCGCCGGATCATCAAGCCGCAGGTGCCGGTGATGACGATCCTCGACCGGCGCGTCCGCACCTTCTTCAAGGGGCGCGGCGAGGAGGAGGAGGAGCTGGAAGCCTACTTCGGCGACCTGGTCGATAAGATCAGCAAGATCTACGACATCCTCGACGACGCGAAAGAGGTGGTCGATTCGCTCAGCGCGACGACCGACTCGCTCAGTTCGCACCGCCTGAGCGAGGTGATCAAGACCCTGACGATCTTCTCGGTGATCATGCTGCCGCTGACGCTGCTCTCCAGCATCTACGGGATGAACGTGGCCCTGCCCCTGGGCGAGAGCCCGTTCGCGTTCACCGCCCTGGTCCTCTCGATGCTCCTGATCGCGATCTTGATGGTCCTCTTCTTCCGCTGGCGGCGATGGATCTGAGCGCCCGCCGCCCCACGCCCGCCGCGCTCGGCCCGCTCCTGCGCGGCCCGCTCCCGGTGGCAACTGGCGGGCTCCTACTCGGCCTGCTCGGCGGGGTGGCGGTCGCGACCCTCGGCCCGCTCTTGCCGACCCTGTTACTGCTCGGCGCGGTCGGCGCGACCCTCATCCTGGTCGAGCCGCGCTGGGGACTGCTGGCGACCCTCGGGGTCGTCGCGCTGCTGCCGTTCGGGACGCTGCCGTTCAAGGTGGGGCTCACGCCGACCCTGCTCGAATGCGCCCTCGGCCTGACCTGGCTTGTCTTCGCGATCCGCCTCTTCCTGCGGCGCGAGGAGCGGCTGCTGCCGAGCGCGATCGACGGCCCGCTGGCCCTGTTCCTGATCGTGACCGTCTTCGCCTTCGTCCTCGGCCTGAGCGGCAGCTACACCACCGCGACGATCCACGACTACGTCAAATTGGTCCTCTCGGTCTCCCTCTTCTTCCTGATTACCAACCTACTCCGCACCCGGCGCGACCTCGGCCTGGCGCTGACCGCGTTGGGGGGGCTCGGCGCGGCGGCGGGCGCGCTGGGGCTCGGGCTCTGGGCGCTCGGGCCGGGGGCCGAACGATTCCTGGCGCGGCTGGCGATCATCGGCTACCCGACCGGCAAGATCATCCGCTACATCGAGGATGATCCGGCGAAGGCGATCCGCGCCACCGGCACCGGCGTGGACCCCAACAGCTTCGGCGGCCTGCTGATGGTCGTGCTGGTCGTCCTCGTCGCGCAGTTCGCCGCGCGCCGCCCGCTCGTCCCGCGCCCGCTCACCGTCCCCGCGATCCCGGTCGTCGGACTCTGCCTCCTGCTGACGCAGTCGCGCGCCTCCTGGCTCGGCGCGGCGGCGGGGGTCGTCTTCATCGCCATCCTGCGCTACCGCTGGCTGCTGCCGCCGATGGCCCTCGGCGTCCCGGTCGTCCTGGCGCTGGGGATCGGGCAGAGCTTCATCATGCGGTTCGTCCTCGGTCTGCGGTTGCAGGACCCGGCGACGCGGCTGCGCCTCGCCGAGTACCAGAACGCCCTGGCGATCATCCGCGAGCACCCCGCGTTCGGGATCGGGTTCGGCACGGCCCCCTCGATCGACCTCCAGGCGGGGGTCTCGTCGGTCTACCTGACCGTTGCCACGCGCCTGGGCCTCTTCGGCCTCGCCATCTACCTGATTGTGCTGGCCGTCCTCGCGATCCGCCTCTGGCCCGCGATCGTCGGCCATGCCCTGCCCGACAGTGCCGAGCGCGAGGCGACCCTGGCGCTGGCGGGGTCGATTGTCGCCGCCGTCGTCGCCGGGGTCCTCGATCACTACTTCTTCAACATCACCTTCTCGCACATGGTCGCCCTCTTCTGGGGCCTCGCCGCGCTGGCGGTCGTCGCCGCGCCGCGGGCGGGCGAGGCGGGGCGGGACGGGGGGCGCCAGGGTCTGTAGCCGGGCACCTTCGTCGCCCGGCGAGTCGGCCCCGCGGCCGGACCGCAACGACAGAGCGCTTCTGCTACACTATGCCGCCTGAGTGAGCGGAAGCGAGATACCCCATCCCTGACCCCTTACCGTCGGAGATTGCCTGATGCTCGGTGCTATC
>CADCWN010000412.1 GCA_902806415.1 uncultured Thermomicrobiales bacterium
ACACGACCTGACCGACGATGATTTCGTCGCCCTCGCGGCGGCGGCAGAGGCGATCGGGCACGCGACGCCGCGCGACGGCAATGCTTTCTGGGAGGCCGATCTCGCGTTCCACGAGATCATCTTGCGCCGTTGCACGAAGATGATCCTGGTCGAACTCTGGTCGACGCTCAGCAGTCGCTTGACGATGCTGGAACTCTTGTTTCACGACACCTTCGAGGCCAGCCTTGGCGAGTCTCGCGCCCACCATCTCGCATATCTCGTGGAGCTCCGCGTTCGCGATCCGCAGCGCGCCCGCCGGGCGGCCGAGGAGCATTATCGTCATCCGGTCGAAGGCTTGCGGCGTGTCCAGGCCCAGGCAGAGGAGGTTGCGAACGGGGAGTAGTCGCTGGGGAGCAAGCTGGTTTGCTTTGCCGTTGGGGGACGGCGGGCTGGAAAGGCGACGCGGTTTGTACGAGCGTGGAGGAGAGATCAATGGTTCCCAGCTCATTCTTACGGAGGATCTGGCACGCCCTGCTGCACTCGATGACTGCATCGGTCGCAGGTGTCGTCATCCTCGCGGTGGTTCTGAGCGCCTGTTCGTCGCAGGCTCCCTCGACCGCGACGACCGCCCCGGCGGCGAGCACCGCAGCGCCGGTCGCTGCGGGCGGCGCGGCGACGCCCGCCGCCGCTACACCCGCCGCCGCCAAGGCGAAGGGTGGCCGCCTGGTGGTGGCGCTCGACCAGGTGCCACCGACCCTCGACCCGCACGGTTCGCCCTCGGCGGTCACGTTCGAGATGACCTCTTCGGTCTTCGAGACGCTGCTGTATCTGGACAAGGATCGTAAGCTCCAGCCGTACTTGGCGGAGTCCTACGAGGCTTCGAGCGATGGCAAGATCTACACCTTCAAGCTCCGCAAGGATGTGAAGTTCACCGATGGCACCCCGTTCAACGCGGAGTCGGTGAAGTACAACTTCGACCGGATCGTGGATCCGAAGTACAAGCCCGGCGGCTCGCTCGCCGCGCTCTCCGGGTACGACAAGACCGAGGCGGTGGATGAATTCACCGCGCGGGTGACGTTCAAGACGGCGAATGCCCCGTTCCTGACCTATGCGGCCGGTGGCACCCTCGGGATGATGTCGCCGACCGCGACGAAAGCGCAGACCCCGGAGCAGGTGACGCAGGTGCCGGTAGGCTCCGGCCCTTTCAAGATCAAGGAGCTCGTCGCCAGCGACCACGCCACACTGATCCGCAATGACGACTACAACCGCCGCGCGCCGGGCAGTGACCACGACGGCCCGGCCTATCTCGATGAGGTCTACTTCAAGTTCGTCCCCGAGGGGGCGACGCGCGCCACGACGCTGGAGTCCGGCGAATCGCAACTGATCCACAATATCCCGCCGCAGACCCTCGGTCGGTTCGAGGGGGCGCAGGGCTTCAAGGTCGACAAGCCGGCTTATGTCGGTACGCCGCGCTTCGCCGCGCTGAACACCAAGCTCTTCCCGACCGACGATCCGGCGGTCCGCAAGGCGCTCCTCTACGCGACGAACAAAGAGGCGATCATCAACAACTCCTACAAGGGGATCGGCACCGTCGCCTACGCGCCGCTGACGGTCGGGACGCTCGACAACAGCCAGTTCAAGACCCTCTACGCCTACAACCCCGACCAGGCGAAGAAGACCCTGGAAGACGCCGGTTGGAAGGCCGGGGGCGACGGTATTCGCACCAAGGATGGCAAGCGGCTCGAGCTGGTGATCAACGCGATCGATACCGGCGCGGGGATCGACAACTACATCCAGCTGGTCCAGGCGCAGTGGCGCGAGGTTGGGATCGACGCCAAGATCAAGGCGCAGGCCCGCGCGCCGTGGTACGAGGACAACTACAAGTGCGCGAACAACGCCGTGCCGCTCTTCCTCCGTTCCGGCGACTGGGACGGGATGTTCTCGCTCTTCCACTCCTCGACGATCGGGACCAACTTCAACTTCTCCTGCTACAACAACCCGGAGGTCGACAAGCTGTTGACCGACGGGAAGGCCGAGACCGACACGGCGAAGCGTCGGCAGATCTACCTCGACGCGGCGAAGAAGGTGATGGACGACGCCGCCTTCCTGCCGCTGGTCGATGAACTGTCGGTCTGGGGTTACAAGTCGACGGTCAACGGCCTGACCTTCAACGGCTACACCTACCCACTCTTCATGGACGTGGCGATCTCGAAATAACCAACCGGTCGGGCGGCGGGCGCAACGAACTGTGCCCGCCGCCCGGTGCCGATGCGAGGGCTCATGTTTCGCTTTCTCCTCTCGCGGCTCGTCACCACGGTGCCGGTTCTTTTCGGGGTGTCGCTCCTGGTCTTCATGATGCTCCATCTCGTCCCGGGCGATCCGGTCAAGATGATGCTGAGTGAGTTCCAAACCTCGCCGGAGCAGGTCGAATTGTTGCGCTCGCAGCTGCACCTCAATGAGCCGCTGCCGCAGCAGTATGGCCGCTTCGTCGTCAACGCCCTGCAAGGTGACCTCGGCCTCTCGATCCGCTCGAAGCGCCCGGTCCGCAACGAGATCGCCGAGAATCTCGGCTCGACATTGCAATTGGCGGCGTCGGCGCTGCTGATCGCCATCGGGATCGGGATGCCACTCGGGATCATCGCCGCGTTGAAGCAGCATAGCTGGCTCGATATCGGCCCGATGATCTTCGCCCTGAGCGGCGTCTCGATGCCGTCGTTCTGGTTGGGGCTGCTGCTGATCTTCCTCTTCTCGTTGCGCCTGGGTTGGTTCCCCGCCACCGGCGGCGGCGATCTCAAGCACCTCGTCCTGCCCGCGCTGACGCTCGGTCTCGGCGCTTCGGCGATCATCGCGCGGTTGACGCGCTCCTCGATGCTGGAAGTCCTGCGGCAGGACTACATGACCACGGCGCGGGCGAAGGGGCTCAACGAAACGATCGTGGTCCTGCGCCACGGGTTGAAGAATGCCCTGATCCCGGTCGTCACGATCTTCGGCCTGCAATTCGGCAGCCTACTGGCCGGGGCGGTGGTGGTCGAGACGGTCTTCGCCCGCCCGGGGATCGGTCGCTTGATCGTCAACTCGATCCTCGCCAAAGATTTCCCGATGGTCCAGGGGATCATCCTCTTCACCGCGACCGCCTATGTCGTCGCGAATCTGCTGGTCGATCTCGCCTATGGCTTGCTCGATCCGCGTATCCGGATCGGCTGACACACGCCCCGTGTGTCGGTGTTGGCCGACGCGCTACGGCGGATGCGCGACGCGACGGTCTGTTTGCTGCCCGGAGGGATCATGGTTCAGGCTCGGACGCTCAATGTCGATCGCCAGGAGGAGCTGGCCGCCTATAAGGGCGAGGCGCGGTGGCGGATTTTCTGGCGTCGCCTGCGGCGGAGTAAGGGTGCGCTCGTCGGGATTTTCATCCTGACGTTACTGCTGATCGCCGCCATCGGCGCGCCGCTGCTCGCACCATACAACCCGATCAAGATCACCGATGACGCACTCTTCTCGCCCGGCTTCCCGTACCTCATGGGTACCGATCAGTACGGGCGAGATATTTTCAGCCGCATTCTGCACGGGGCGCGGATTTCGCTGATTATCGGCCTGATCTCGGTCGGCATCGCCGCCGCCTTTGGGGTGCTGATCGGGCTGATCGCCGGATATTACGGCAAGTGGGTCGATGCGACCCTGATGTGGGTCGTCAACGTGATGCTGGCCGTGCCGGGAATCCTGCTGGCGCTCGCGATCATCACGATCCGCGGTGAACCCAGCCTCGCCAACCTGATGATCGCGGTCGGGATCTCCGGTATCCCGACCTACGCTCGATTGGTGCGCGGCTCGGTCCTGGCGGCGAAAGAGAATCTGTATGTCGAGGCCGCGCGGGCCAGTGGTGCGCCGACCAGGATGATCCTCTTTCGCCATCTCCTGCCGAATGTAATCGCGCCGGTCATCGTGGCCGCGACGCTGGGGACCGGCACCGCGATCCTCGCCGCTGCGTCCCTCTCCTTCCTTGGGTTAGGCAGTCAGCCACCGTCGCCGGAGTGGGGGCGGATGTTGAGCGAAGGGCGCGGCTACCTGCGCGACCAGTGGTGGATCAGCACCGGCCCCGGTCTCGCGATCATGCTGACCGTCCTGGCGATGAATCTGCTCGGCGACGGCCTGCGCGACGCCCTGGATCCGCGCCAGGCGCGGTGAGGTCGGGGTATGGCCTCTCCCCGCCGCCGCGGCGACCCTCGCATCGGATGGGCGGGTGCCCCCTGGGCGGTAGGGTGGCAGGTGGACATTGCCCTGACTAGCAGCAGGATGAATCCGGTTCATCCGGATGCGAGGCGGGGGTGAGGGTCGTCCCTCGCGATGGAGCACTCAGGACTGAGGAGTGGCATGACCACGACACCGTTCGGACGATCCGCCCCGCTCACGATCCTGGCCGGGCTCTTCCTCGATGGAACCCTGGGCGAACCACGGCGCGATGTGCACCTGACGACCGATGGCGGCGTGATCAGCGCGGTGGCGGATGGCGCGTCACCGGCGCGGGGTGCCACCGTCCTCGATTTGCGCGACTACACCGTCCTCCCCGGCCTGATCAATATGCATACCCATACGGTCCTCCCCGGCGACGGCACGCCGTTCATGGACTGGATGGCCTTACCGGATGAACTGCTGCTGTTGCGGGCGCACACCAACGCGCTGGTCTCGCTGCACGCCGGGGTCACGACCCTGCGCGACTGTGGCGGCAAGGGGCAGTTGATGTTCCGGCTGCGCGACGCGATCCGCGCCGGGATCGTCGCCGGGCCGCGTCTCGTCCTCTGCGGCAGACCGCTGACGATCACCGGCGGGCACTGTCATCCATTCGGAGGTGAGGCCGATGGGGTCGAGGGGATGCGCCTGGCGACGCGCGGGCTGATCAAAGAGGGGGCCGATTTCATCAAGATCATGGCCTCCGGCGGCGGTACCCCCGGCACCTATCCCTATCGCCCGAGCTACGAGGTGGAGGAGTTGCGCGCGGTGATCACGGAGGGCCAGAAGGTCGGCAAGCCCGCGTCCTGCCACTGCACCGCTGGTGAGGCGGTGACGCGGGCGCTCGATGCGGGCGTCGATCATATCGAACACTGCTACTTCCACGGGCCGAATGCCGAGTGGCGCGAAGATCCGGCGCTGGCGCAGCGCGTGGCCGATGCCGGGGTCTACGTGACGGCGACGATGCAGACGATGGAAGACTGGATGCTGGCGGAACGCGCCCGCACCGGCGTCGTGCCCGACCAGGATCGCCACCACGAGACGTTGACCTCGATGCGGCTGTTGCACGAGCGCGGCGTCCGGCTCGTCGCCGGGAACGACGCCGGTTGGCGGCATACCGGCTTCGACGATTTCAGTCGCGAGATCGAGCTACTGGTCGAGATCGGGCTGTCGCCGTTGGAGGCGATTCACGCGGCGACCGGCCGCGCCGCAGCGGCGTGTCGGCTGAGCGGTGTCATCGGCACGCTGGAAGTCGGCTGCGCGGCCGATTTCCTGGTCGTCAAGGGCGACCCGACGCAGGATCTGACGGCGCTGCGTACCCCCACGATGGTGGTACAGGCCGGCGGTGTGGTGGTCGATCGTCGCTGATCGCCGCGTGTCAGATGCCCCTGCTGCAAGGAGAGACGACGATGCCATCGACCACCCCGCGCTATGGCGCACCCGGCGAGCGTGTGCAGGATACGCTGGTATCCGATGCGCCGCTCCTGGCGGGCTACTCCTGGCCGTACACCACGATCGTCGGCCATCAAGAGGGACCGCAGATGACGATCATCGCCGGGATCCACGGCTGCGAGTATGTCTCGATCCATGCCGCGATGCGGCTGGCGGCGGAACTCGACCCCGCCGAGGTCCATGGGCGTGTCCTGATCGTGCCGGTCGTCAATCTGCCCGCCTACTGGGAGCGGACGCCGTTCGTCTGCCCGATCGACGGCAAGAATCCGAACCGCTTCTTCCCCGGCGATCCTGGCGGGACGTTCACCGACGTGCTGGCCGATTTCATCTTCACCACCTGCATCGCGCCGAGCGGGGCGTTCATCGATCTGCACGGCGGCGACATGGTCGAGGCGCTGACGCCGTTCGCGATCGTCGCCGCCGACGCCGCGCCGGAGGTCGTCGCGCGCTCGCGAGGTCTCGCCGAGGCGTTCGGCCTGTCATATACCGTCAATAGTCGCCCCGCGCCCGGCCAGATCGGCGGGATGACCTTCGCGGCGGCGGCGAGTGTCGGTGTCCCCGGCCTGATCGCCGAGGCGGGCGGGATCGGGCAACTGACGATGCAGGATGTCGATCTGCTGGTCAACGGCACTCGTCGCGCCATGCACGCCGCCGGGAACCTCCACGGCGCGGCGGCCGTACCCGGTACGCGCTATCTGGAGGAGTTCAACTGGTTCTACACCACCAACGAGGGGTTTTGGATCGCCGACGTGCGCGCCGGGGACGATATTCAAGTGGGGCAGCAGGTCGGGCGCGTCCTGTCGCTCACCGGCGAGGTGCTGGAGACGCTGATCGCGCCAGCGGCCGGTGCCGTCCTGTTCCTGACGACGAGCGCGGCGGTGAAGGCGCAGGGGTTGTTGCTAGGGCTGGGGCTTTGGCCGACCGCCGATAAGGAAGCCTGATGCTTGACCGGGGCGCCCACTTCGTGATGGCGCTGGCGTGGTGGGGGCGGGTCACCGACCCGCCCGGTTAACAGCGCCCGCAGGAGCGGGGCAAATCGATCCGGCACGAGCGCCTGGCGGCGTACGAAGTGCCGTTGCTGGCGGGCGGGTCGGTGACCCGCCCTACCACGCCAGCCAGCCCCGCGCACCTGATGAGGCGGCCCGGCAGGGTGGAGAGCCGGTGCGCGGCGTTTCTTGATACGAGCGGAACACAATCGTCGCGCGAGAGAGGGGATAGATGCTCGCGATCATCAACGGTATGGTGCATACGATGGCCGGGGCGATCCATGACCACGGCACGGTGCTGATCGATGGCGGCAAAATCGTGGACGTGGGCGAACGGATCGCCGTCCCTGCGGCGGCCACGGTTGTTGACGCGGCAGGGAAGGTCGTTTTCCCCGGCTTTGTCGAGTCACATTCGCACGTTGGTGTGTGGAGTGATGGGGTCGCCGAGGAAGGCCACGACTTCAACGAGACCTCCGATCCGGTAACGCCGCAGATGCGCGCGATCGACGGGATCAACCCCCTCGACGGAGCCTTCGGCGACGTTCTGGCCGCCGGGGTGACGACGTTGATGACCGGGGCGGGCAGCGCCAATCTCTTCGGCGGTGAATGGGTCGCGATCAAGCCGGTCGGCCAGATCGTCGAGGAGATGGTCCTGCGTTACCCGTGTGGGCTCAAGCTGGCGCTGGGCGAGAATCCCAAGCGGGTCTACAGCGCGCAGAAGAAGAGCCCGATCACGCGGATGGGCGAGGCGGCGATTATCCGCGAGATGTTCTTGAAGGCGCAGGCATATGCGGCGAAGCTCGATCGGGCTGCGAGCGGCGAGGGCGACCAGCCGGAACGCGACCTGAAGCTCGAACCGCTGGTGCGTGCCCTGCGCGGCGAAGAGAAGACTCGGATCCACGCGCACGCCGCGCAGGACATCGCCACGGCGGTGCGGCTGGGGCGCGAATTCGGGCTCGATATTGTGATCGAGCACGCGACTGAGGGCTGGAAGATCGCCGACTTCCTGGCGCGCGAAGGGGTGCCGGTCAGCCTCGGCCCATTCCACATCGGTCGCCCGAAGATCGAGATGGCGCCGATGACCCTCAAGTCGCCGGGGATCCTGTCGCGGGCTGGTGTTGATGTGGCGATCCATATGGATGCGACTGCCGCCACGGCACATCTGCCGGTCTTCGCCGGGTTGGCCGTGCGCGAGGGGATGGACGAGACCGAGGCGTTGAAGGCGATCACGATCAACGCGGCGCGGATCAGCGGGATCGCCGACCGGGTTGGCAGCCTGGAAGCGGGCAAAGATGCCGATGTGCTGATCCTCTCGGGTCACCCGTTCGCCTGGCAGACCAGGGTGGAATTGGTCTATATCAACGGGTTGCTGGCGCATCAGGCTGAAGGGGTCGGCACCTGAGCGCGGCGCGGCCATTCGACACCGGTTCGCTATGCAGCGGGGGAAGCGGCTATGACAGCAACTGCTCTGCGGGATCAGCCGATCACGATCATCGGCGTGGGGGCAATCGGCGGGACGGTCGGGGCGTTCCTGCACGATGCCGGGTACGACGTGACGCTGGTCGATGTCGTCCCCGAACATGTCCGGGCGATCACTGAGCGCGGTCTGCGGATCACCGGACTGCGGGGCGACCGCGTCCTCCACCCGCGTGCTATTCTGGCTGACGAGGTGCAAGGGCCGCTCGGGGTCACCTTCCTCTGCGTCAAGGGGCACTTCACGGCGTCGGCGATCGCGCGCTACGGGCCACTCCTCGCTCCGGATGGCTTTGTGGTGTCGTTGCAGAACGGCCTCAACGAGCCAATTATCGCGACCGAGATCGGGGTCGAGCGGACCGTTGGGGCGTTCGTCCATTTCGGCGCGGATTACCTTGAGCCGGGGTTGATCCAGCTGGGGAACGAGCAGACGATCGTCATCGGCGAACTCGATGGGCGGATCACGCCGCGCGCCGAGGCGGTGCGCGCGGCGCTAACGAACGTGATGCCCGCCGCCGTCACCGACAACCTCTGGGGCTTCCTCTGGGGCAAGCTGGTCTACGGGGCGATGGCCTTCGCCATCTCGTCGGTCGATGCGCCGATTTCCGCTGTGCTGGACGATCCGCTCGGTCGCGCCGTCTGCCGGGCGGCCTCTGCGGAAGCGTATCTGGTCGCCAGCGCGCAGGTCGCGCGGTTGGAGAATATCGGGGAGTTCGATCCGAACCAGTTCGCGCCCGGTCCCGATTTCCTGTCGCGCTCAGACGCGGTGTTCGATGCGATGGCCGAGGGCTCGCGGAAGGCGATCAAGCAGCACATGGGGATCTGGCGCGATCTGAAGGTGAAGCGCCGCGCCACGGAGGTCGATGTGCTGACCGGCGTGGTCGTCGCCAAGGGGCGCGAGTTGGGGATCGCGACCCCGACCAACGCGGCGATCCTCGAGCTGATCCACGCGATCGAGCAGGGACAGGCGGGGATGGGCTGGGAGAATTTCCGCACGTTGGCGGAGCGGGGCGGGGTGACGGTGGGGGTGTAGGGGGAGTGGGGAGGCGACGCCAGACCGCGTTTAAGTTCGCCACCGCCATAAATCCCGGTTAAGGGCTGCGGCCACGAAGCCCTGCTAACCGCGCAGGATAAACCAGCCTTCGCAGGTTGGGGTCGTGGCGGTCCTGACTGCCTTCGCAGGTTGGGGTCGTGGCGGTCCTGACTGCCTTCGCCATTATCGGTGACCCCCTGTGACTCTCCCCGAATGATGTAACGGCGACGATCGGCAGAATGTTGTAGCGCAACGCCAGACGATATAAACGAAAGGTGAGGGTGGGATGCGGATCGATTTGGGGGGGCAGGTGGCGATCGTCACGGGGGCGGCGCACGGGATCGGGCGGGCGATTTGCACGACGTTGGCGGGGGCGGGGGCGCGGATCTGGGCGGTTGACTTGCTGGCCGATGGATTGGCGGAGACGGCGGCGGCGGTGGTGACGCTTGGCGGGACGTGCCAGACGTCGGCCACGAACCTGACCGACTCGCGGGCGGTCGCGGCGATGGTCGAGCGGGTCCACGCGGTGGAAGGGCGGGTCGATATTCTGGTCAATTGCGCCGGTGGGGTGGTGGGGCAAGCGGGACAACCGGTCGAGGCGATCACCGATGAGATGTGGGACATTGTCGTCAAGACGAACCTCTACTCGTCCTTCTATTGTATCCGCACCGTGGCACCGATCATGAAGGCGCAGAATAATGGGCGGATCGTCAACATCTCCTCCGGGGCGGGGCGCTCTGTCAGCCTGACCGGGATCCAGGCGTATGCCAGCGCCAAGGCGGGGCAATTGGGTCTGACGCGGCAGATGGCGCACGAGCTAGGGCAATATCAGATCACCGTCAACGCGATCGCCCCCGGCTTCGTCCGCTCCAACCCTTCCACCGAGCGTCAGTGGGAGGCGATGGGCGAGGAGCGGCAACGCCAACTGGTCGAGGGGACTGCTCTGCGACGGCTCGGCGCGGCGGAGGATATCGCCAATGGTGTCCTCTACTTCGTGTCGGCGCTGTCGGGCTGGGTGACCGGGCAGACGATCAGCATCGATGGTGGGCGGCATATGATGTAGGTGGGGTTGTGACGCGAGGAGGCCCTCCACCTACCCCCTGTTGCGACCGCCACACTCTTCCGCCGAGAGAATCATGAGGGGGGACCGCGATGCCTGAGCCGATCTTGCTGGCCCAACGGACGTGGCCGGAGGTGCGCGATCTCCTACAGACGAATCAGGTGGTGCTGGTGCCGGTCGGGGCGTGCGAGCAGCACGGGCCGGGGATCGCGCTCTCCACCGATACGCTCTCCGCCGATGCGCTGTGCCGTCGCGCGGCGGCGATCCTCGGCGATCGGGCGGCGGTCGCGCCCGCGGTGCCGTTCGGGGTGTCGAGTCACCACCTGGCCTTCCCCGGCACGATCAGCCTGAGCGGGCAGACGTTGGCGACGATCCTCAAAGAGATCATCGAGTCGCTGGCGCGGCACGGTTTCCCGCGCGTGGCCCTGGTCAACGGGCACGGCGGCAATGCCCCGGCGCTGGCCCTGGCGGCGGAGTGGACGCAGCGGCTGCGACCCGGCACGCACGTCCTCGGGCTCTATGGCTACGGCTTCCTGGGGGCGCAAGCGCGCGACTTGCTGCCGCCCGAGGCACCAGGGCATGGCGGCGGTGACGAGGCGGCGGTGGTGATGGCCGTGGACCCGACCTACGCGCGACCGGAAGCCTTCTGCGCGCCGGACTTCGTCGTGCCGCAGCGCGCGTTCAGCTTGCAAGTGGCGGCGTACAACGGCGTCGGCGGCGTGCCGTACCAGGAATTGACCCGCAACGGCGCGACCGGCGATACCCGCCCCGCGACCGCCGCGATCGGGACCGCGATCCTCGATCGGGCCGGCGTCGCGCTGGCCGAGATCCTCGAAGCGTTCATCGCGACCACCCCCGCGACCGCCGCCGAAGGGTGAGTGCCGGGCCGGTCGCGACACGAAAGGATGGGCCGATGGTGCGTTTGGCGGGCAAAGTGGCGCTGATTACCGGCGGGACGACGGGGATCGGGCTGGCCTGCGCCCGGCTCTTCGCCCGTGAAGGGGCGCGGGCGATGGTCGCCGGCCGCGACGAGGCGACCGGGGCGGCGGCGGCCGCGACCGCTGTCGGCGGGGCGGGCGGCGAGATTCGCTATTGCCGGGCGGATGTCGCCCAGGCGGCGGACTGCGCGCGGGCCATCGCCGAAACGGTCGCGGCGTTCGGGGCGCTGCACATCGTCGTCGCCAACGCCGCCGTCGGCACGTTGACCGTCGGCGGGACAGTCGAGAGTATCACGCCGGAGCTCTGGGATCTGGCCTTGCAGACCAACATCGGCGGCGTGACCGAGATTTGCCGCGCGGCGATCCCCCATCTTCGGGCGGCGGGCGGCGGGTCAATCCTCCTGACCTCCTCCGTTTCCGCCCTTGTCGGCGGCTACCGGCGACCGACCCACGCCTACGCCGCCACCAAGGGGGCGTTGCTGGCATTGACGCGAGCGATGGCCGCCTCCTACGGGCCGGAGCGGATCAGGGTCAACGCGATCATCCCCGGCCTGATCCGCACCCGCCTGACGACCGATCTCCTCGCTGACCCGGCGGCGGCGGAACGCGCGGTGGCCGGTATCCCGCTCGGCTTCGCTGGCGAGCCGGACGATATCGCCTACGCCGCGCTCTACCTCGCGTCCGACGAGGCGCGGTTCGTCACCGGCGCGGGGCTCGTCATCGACGGCGGGGCCACGGTCACCTGACGCTTTGCTCTACCTGCGCGCTAGCCCGGGGCACCAGGGGCACGGGCAGGCCGTCCCCAGTGCCCCAAAGCCGACGTCGCCCCCCCTGTGCTGGCCGTTTTGTCCATCCGCAGTCAGCTCCTGGCACTCCCACACCCTCACTGCCAACAAATCGCATCGGATAGACAAAACGGCCAACACAAGGGTTGCCGGTAGCCCGCCCCCAAACCGCACAGTCAAGGGGAATCGGGAAATCGCGCGACCGTGCTCGGTGATCGAACCACCCCTGCGGCTGTAGGGGAAACCCCCGGCGGCACCAGTCGGCAACCACCGGCTACAACACGCCGACCTGCGCCGATCGCTACGCGATCCCCACGATCCTGCCATCCCGCATTGACAGGTGGCTGTCGGCCCGGCGAGCGACGGCCGGGTCGTGGGTCACCAGGATGACGGTGCGGCCGTCGCGCGCGAGTTGTCGGAAGAGCGCGACGATCTGCCCCCGGCTGCGCGCGTCGAGGTTGCCAGTCGGCTCGTCGGCGAGGAGGACCGGCGGGTCGTTGGCGAGCGCCCGCGCGATCGCCACTCGCTGCTGCTGCCCGCCCGAGAGGCGCGACGGGCGGTGCCCCTGGCGCTGCGGCTCGATCCCGACTTGCGTCAGGAGGGCGCGCGCCCGCTCGCGCCGCCGCCCCGGCGCGCCCCCCGCCAGGGCGAGGGACAGGGCGACATTCTCCAGCGCCGTCAGCGTGGGGATGAGGTGGAACGCCTGGAAGACGAAGCCGACCCGCTCGCGGCGGAACCGATCGACGGCGCGCCCGCGCAGGAGGGCCTGTCGTGACTACTTTGCTCATCTGCTCGCAATTTCTGGCACTATCTCAGCGTGAGTGCTAGGAGCAGCTCACGGATGGAGAAAGTAGCCATGACAGCGGACTACGTCGCCTCGACCGACTACCTCAAGGTCTTAATCAGCCGCCTGCGCGCGAAGATCGAGCGGCCCGGCGGCCCGCGCTACATCGCGACCGAGCGCGGGCTCGGCTACCGCTTCGCCCGCCCGCAAGATCTCGCCGCGCTCGGCGAGGACTAGACGGGCGGCGATCGCGCCCCACCGCGTCCCGCACTCGCGGATCGCCTGCCCCGGCCGCCCCGATCGAGGGGGCCGGGGCCACTGCGTTTCTCGGCGCAGGCGGGGATGATCGGCTTACGGTTGCCCGTGCCCGCGCGGCACGACCAGCACCGGGCCGGTCGCGGCGTGGAGGAGCTTGGTCGAGACGCTGCCCAGCCGCAGCCGGCTGAACGCGCCCAGGCCGCGGCTCCCCACCGCCAACAAGGCCGGCTGCGGCGCGGCGGCGGCGGCGTCGAGCAGGAGCGCCGTCGGGTCGCCGATCGCCGCGACGATCGCCGGGCGCCGCCCGAAGCGCCCTGCCAGCGCGATCGCGCGGTCAGCGAGGGCCGTGGTCGCCTGCCCGACCAACGCCTCGCGCGGCGCGGCGCCGGGCGAGTTCGCCGGGACCGCGCGCCTCACGAACGCGGACCCCGCCTGCACCAGCGCATCATCGCGCCCGGCGGGGAGCTTCGGCTCCGGCAGGGCGCGCACGATCGTGGCGCCCGCCCCGAGGGTGTGGCAGAGCTGCGCGGTGAGGTCGATCGCCCGCGCGGCGTCCGCCGAGCCGTCGTCGCCGGTCACGACGCTGGCCGGCGGCCAGGCCGCCTCGCCGCCGCGCGCGACGAGGACCGGCCGGTCGGCGTGGTGGGCCAGCCCCTCGGAGACGCTGCCGAGGACGAGGCGGCGCACCGGCCCCAGGCCGCGACTACCGACGACGATCAGCCCGGCGTCCAGCGTCCTGGCGAGGGCGGCGATGATCTCGACGGCGTTGCCCATCGCCAGATGCCGCCCGGCGGTCGTCCCGCCCAGCCCCTCCACCTGCGCCGCCGCCGTCGCCAGGGTCGCGCGGGCGTCGCTCTCGAAGACGCTCGGGTCGTAGTAGGCGTCGGCCAGGCCGGGGTAGGCGTAGGCGGCGCGGGCGACCGGCGTCCAGGCGTGGACGAGGTGGAGCGCCGCGCCGACCTTCCCCGCCAGATCCACCGCGATCCGCGCCGCCTGCTTCGCGTCGTCGGAGCCGTCGCTCGCGAGCAGGACTGTCGAAAGGTATCGTTCCATCGTGACGTCCCCCCTCCCTCATTCCGCTGCATGCCGCGCGGGGCCGGCCTGTGCGGGCGTTGCTCGCCCTACTCCCCGAGGATAGCGCCACTCGGTTGACCGGCACCTTGCCCGCGGTAAACGCGGCGTCAACGCCACCGCGCACGCCGCTTCACACCACTCAACACACCGCCCGACGACGGCGGCGCGCATGCGCCCCGACCACCACCAGGGTCCGGGGTGTCGGCCCGCCGATCGCCGGCCGGCGACCCGCCGCGTATCCGCGCGGTTCACGTCCCGCATCGCCCGTAACAACAGCGCCCGGCATGGTCACGTACCGAGGATCGCGGGCGAAGCTCGTCGGGCGCCACGGTGGCCGCATCCGGATCGCATCGACCCCCGGCGCGGGGACAACCTCCCGGTTCACGCGCCCGGCGGGGGGAGCGGGGCGGGACGATGCGCAGGCGCGGCATGGTCCGACCGATCGGGCTCCTGCCCGTCGAGGATAATCCCGGCGATGCCCGGCTGACGCGCGAGTCGCCGCGCGACGCCACGGTGCCGACGAAACCTCGGCGCCGCCGACGACGATGGCGTCGAGGCACCGGCAGTCCCGCGGCGCGGGGGAGCCCACGCCAACACGCCCCGGCCGGACCTGATCCTCCTCGATCTCAACCTCCCGCGGACGGGCGGACGCGAAGTCCTGGCGACACGCAAGGCCGACGACACGCTGCACCGGATCCCCCTTGCCGTCCTGACGACGTCCGCCGGCGAGCGCGACATCGTGCGGGGCTACTACCTGGGCGCGACCTGCTCCAGCGCCAAGCCGGTCGATCCCGAGCAGTTCCTCGCCGCCATCGCCGCGATCGAGAATTTCTGGCTGACCGTCGTGACCCTCCCCGGCCGCTCGCCGCCCCCGCGCGGCAGCGCTCCCCCGCCCACAGACTGCCGGCACCGCGCCGCTGGCACCACCGCCCGTTTACCTGGCATTATCCTGATGCTACCCGGCGGGCAACGCGCGCGGGCGATCATTGTGGAGCCGGGGCAGCACTGCCATGGTGCCGGGTCGGTGACCACGGGGCACCGTACCCCCGCGCGGCGACGCGCCCGGTAAGGGGGATCCGATGACGCACACTATCCTCGTCCCGCTCGATGGCTCGCCCCTCGCCGAGCGTGCCCTGCCGTCGGCGGCGGTGCTGGCGCGGCGCGGTGGCGGGCGGCTCGTCCTCGTCAGGGCGGTGCCGTACCTCTCCCGCCCGGATGACGATCGCTCGTTCCCGACCCTGGCGGCGGCGCGCGAGGCGGCTGCGGCCGAGGCGCGCGGCTATCTCGATGGGCTGGTCGCGCACCTGGCGCGCTTCGGTTTCACGGCGACCGCCGAGATAGTCGAGGAGGACGAGGTCGCGGGGATCGCCGGCGTCGCCCGCCGCGTCGGCGCGACCCTCATCGCGATGACGACGCACGGGCGCTCGGGGCTCGGGCGCTGGGTCTACGGCAGTGTCACTGAGCAACTCCTCGCCGACCCGCCCGCCCCGATCCTGCTGGTGCGCGGCTGGCACGGCACGCCGCCCGATGTCGCCCTCGACGCCGGCGCGCCGATCGTCGTGCCGCTCGACGGCTCGGCCCTCGCCGAGGCGGCCGTGCCGGTCGCCGAAAGGCTGGCCGACGATCTGGGGGCACCCCTCCTCCTCGTCCGGGCGGTGCCGCCGCCGGCGAACGATTGGCTGCCGGACGCCCTCGTCGCGCCGTTCCTCGCGGAAGACCTGGCGCGCGGGGAGGCCGAGGCCCGAGATTACCTCCGGCGCATGGCGGACCAGCTCCGCGCGGCGGGGCGTCCCGTCACCACCGAGGTGCGGCTGGGCCCGCCCGCCGCGTCGATCGACGACGTCAGCCGGCGAAGTGGCGCGGGACTCGTCGTGATGGGCACCTGGGGGCTGACCGGCCTCTGGCGGGCGACCCTGGGCAGCGTGGCCGATGCCGTCGTCCGGCAGGGGAGCGTGCCGGTCGTCCTCGTCCGCCAGCCCGCTCCCGGCGGCGGCACCGCGCGGGAAACCGCCACGACCGACGAGGCGACGGGGCTGCGGCGATGCTGATCGCGCTGGTGCCGTCGGCGGCGTGCCTCGCCGCCCGTGTCCTCCTCGGCCCGCCGGGGCGGGGTCGCCTCGTCCGGCGGGTCAGCCCGATCGGCCGCAATCAGACCCATGGGGCCGACGCCGCGATGCTCCCCCCGACCGTCCCGGCGGCGCTCGTCGCGGCGCGGCGCTGGGTGCGGGGGCGCCGTCTACACCGGGGAGCGGCTCCCGCTGGCGGACCGGTTCGCGGCGCGGCACCGCGCGCGACTGATGGCCCCGCCGGTCTGGCTCTTCAGCAGCGGGCCGATCGGCGGGGGCCCCCGGCCGCGCGGCGATCTGGCCGCGCTGGATAGATGGCAACGCCAAATCGGCGCGCGAGCACGTCATCTTCACCGGCAAGCTGGATCCGGAGGACCTGGGCCTCGCCGAGCGCCCGCTCGCCCGCGTCGTCCACGCCCCGACCGGCGACTTCCGCGACCGGGAGGCGATCCAGGGCTGGGCGCGGTCGATCAGCGTGGCCTTGCGCGTGTCCGCCGCGACGAGCTGAACGCTGCGGCACTACAATGGAGGCTGGTACGATGGCGACACGACGCTGGTACAACATCCCCGTCGTCTGGCTGCTGCGCTCGCCGCTCCACGGCGCGCTCAGCGGCTCGGTCCTCCTCCTCACCTACACCGGGTGACGGAGCGGGGCGACCTACACGACGCCGCTGAACTACGCGCGCGACGGCGACAGTCTCCTGATCGTCAGCCCGCGCGGACACACCTGGTGGAAGAATCTGCGCGACGGACGGGCCGTCGCGGTGCTGGTGCAGGGACGACACTATCGAGGATCGGCGCGACTCCTCGACGCCGACACCGCCCTCGCCCAGGACGGCCCGCGCGCCCTGCTGCGGCGGGTCGCGCGCGGGCGCACCGAGCAGGAGGCCCTGGACCAGGCCGCCGCGACCCATGTCATCGTGCGGATCGCCGATCTCCGCCCCGCGAGTTGAGAGGAGGCCGACCATGACGATTACCACCACGTGCGGCGACCGGTCGGCTGCCGCGCCGCCCCCGGATCTCTGGTGGCGTTGGGTCGCCGCTAACGCGGCGGGCGAGGCAATCGGCCTCGGCGGGACCGCGCTCGTCGGCCTCGCGCTCCTCCCCCGGCTCGGCGATGCCAGGATGGTCGCCGCCGTCGCGACCGCCGCACTGGCCGTGGCCGCGGGGACGGCGATCGAGGGGCTGGCCGTCGGGACGGCCCAGTGGCTCGTCCTGCGCCGCCCCCTGCCCGAACTCCCCTGGGGGCGCTGGGCCGGGGCGACCGCCGCCGGCGCGGGGATCGCCTGGACCGCCGGGATGCTGCCGAGCACCCTCCTGGCGCTCGGCCAGGACGCGGCGCAGGCCCCGGCGACCGAGCCGAGCGCCGCGGTCGTCTATCCGCTGGCCTTCCTGATGGGGCTGGTCCTGGGGCCGGTCCTCGGCGGTGCCCAGTGGCTCGTCCTGCGGCGCTACCGGGAGCGCGCCTGGTGGTGGATCGCCGCGAACGCCCCGGCGTGGGGCTGCGGGATGGTCCTGATCTTCGCCGGGATCGACGCCCTCGTCGCCCTCGGCCCCGGCCCCGCCGCGGCGATCCTGGCCGTCATCCTCCTCGCGGCCGTCGGCGCGACCGTCGGCGCGATCCACGGCCTCGCCCTCGTCCGCCTCGTCGCGCGGCGGGCACATGCGCCCGGCTGATCGCCGATTCACCCGCCGTTCACCGCGCGCGACGACCGTCGGCAGCAGGAATGGGGAGGGACGATGCGACTGCGGGACACGGCGGCGATCATCGGGCGTGTGGGGGCGCCACTGATACCACCCGCCCGGCGTGCTCAGCCGGTTCGCCCGCCATTGCTCCCGGACGCCGTCGCGCCGGCGCATCTGGTAGAGGCGGGCGCGGCGGCGCGGCGACCGTGAACAGGCCGCACGCGAGCCAGATCAGGGCGGCGAGGATGGCGAACGGCCGCGTCGCGGGGAAGGCGGCGGTCGGCAGGACCAGCAACCCCGCGCCGAAGTTGATCGCGGCGTGGGCGATGATCGCGAGGGGGACGCTGCCGCCGCTCGCGAGGTGCAGGCGGGTCAGCAGGTAGGCGAGCCCCACCACCCAGAGGAGGAATAGCGCTGGCGGCATCGCCGACTGGCTCGATCCGCCGACGAGGAAGAGCGGCCAGTGCCAGGCGGCCCAGGCGAGGCCGAGGATCAGGCTCGCCGCCCAGGCCCCGCGCTCGGCCAAGAGGCGCGGGAGGGCGTGGCCGCGCCAACCGATCTCCTCGCCGAGCGGCCCGCCGAAGACGAGGCCGGTGAGGAAGATCGGGAGCAGCAGGAGGGCGACCGCCCACGGCGCGATCCCCGCCGGGACCTGCCGCCCGAGCGTGAGGCCGGGTCCGCCCAGGGCACCATCGATCAGCGCGGCGAGGATCGCCAGGGCGAGCGGGCCGAGCAGCGCCGCCGCATAGAGCCGCCCCGGCACGCGCCAGCGTGCCGAGCGCAGGCTTCGCAGGGGCGACCGCCGACCGCCCCGGCGGTCGGCGCAGATGAGAGCGGCGATCGCGGGGCCGAAGGTGCCGAGGACGAGGAGCGGCGTCGTGACGGCCGGGACGGCGAGCGTGGGTAGCCAGCAGGCCCAGGAGATCCCGCACGCCAGGGCATAGAACAAGAGCAGGCGCCGCATCGGGCCAAGACCTCCGTTCGCTGGCGGTCGGGGCATCCCTCAGGCACGCCAGCGCGAATCGCTCAAGCATTCCAACTATCGATAGACGAGTGCCGCAGCCAGGCAAGATCCGGGGCTCCCCTATCCGCGCGGGCCGCCGCGCCGTAAACCTCGTCCGGGAAGATCACACGGCGCGACGCCGATAATCGGGCGTGAGGGGCAGTTCGCCGGACTCACCCGCGAATGGAGCCCCGGGAACGTTGTATGCCAACAGTGCTCGGGCGAAATACACGGCCAGCACAGCGCCGCGTTACCACAGGAATTCGAGATGCAGCGGTTGCGTCTCGAAGCCCTCGCTGCCTGCCTGCCCATGAGCGGAGACGAAGCGCATCATGCGGACCTCGTCGATCGACTGCGGCGACGCGGTGGGGCCACTCGTCGTGTCGACGCGGCGTATCGGCTCCCAGCCACAGCGCGCGTAGAACGGCACGAGACTTGGCGCGCAGAACAGGGCACCGATGTCGACGTCGCGCCCATCGATGTGATCTGTTGCCGCCCGCACCACCCTCGTGCCGCCACCGCGCCCGCGGAAGCCGGGATACGTCAGGACGTTGCCCAGCCCATCGACCCGATAATCGACCCCGAGATGGCGGATCTGGAGCTGGATAGCCGCGGCGTAACTGAGCAGCACCGCGCCCTCCACGAGCGCGAAGTGCGTCGGACGACAGGCGGCCGGGTAGGTCTCCGTGAGCATCCCGCCCTCGATGCCGGGCCACTCCATCCGCATGAACGAGATCGCCTGCCAGTGGAGTTCGGCCGGGAAATCCCGGTGCCCATGGATCAGTAACTGCGGCATGGCAATTCCCTCCTCGTGTCTATCTTGACAGAGGGAGGGGAGAATGGGAAGCCTGGTCATGGCGGGGTCCGTGGCAGGCTTGCGACGGCCCCTGCGACAGGATAGCGGGGGCATGCGCACGAGCTGGTCGTTCCGCCGCCACACAATCCACCGCGACCATATCCTCCAGATGTGGGCTTGACTCCGCTATGTGGGCACTCGAATACTGGGGCCGATGGCCTCAGGAGGGCGTGTAGCATGGCGAGGACGCACCCACCGTACCCGGCGGCCTTCCGGGCCGAAGCGGTCGAGCTGGCACGGACGAACGGCAAGGGCATCCCGTAGCCGGCCTGCGATCTGGGCGTCTCCGAGTGGGCGCTGCGCGGCTGGATAAAGCGCGTGGACAGCGACGCGGGGCGCGGGCCGCCGGGGGGGCTGACCACGGCGGAGCGGGAGGAGCCAGGGCGGCTCCGCAGCAGGAACCAGATCCTGCGGCGGGAGCGGGAGATACTCAAGAAAGCGGTCGCCTTCGGCGCGCGGGAGACGCTGTGAACCGCTACCGGTCCATCCGCGCGGGGCGGGCTACCTCGCCCGTCACGATCCGAGGGCGGGTGCTGGGCGCGCCTGCGGGATTGGTGGCGAGGCGATGCTCGCGCCGCCCGTGCCCTACCGCCCCCGCGGCTTGTGGGCGAGGAGGGTATCCTGCCGGGTGCCGCCCGCTGGTGATGGTGTCGGTGTCCGCGGTTACCGCTCGCGGTCAGTGCCACCAGACCGTCGCGCGCGAAACGGCGCGGCAACAGGGACGGGCGAGGCGGCCGTCGTCTCACGCCCCTGGCGGACCCTGGCGGATGCGGTCGCGAGTCCGGGCGAGGGTGCTGTTCCAGGGATCGAAGCCTTTGAGCCATTAGGTTACCCCCGCCGCGGCGAAGGGGGCGACGGTCTCGGCGTCCCGGGCGTGGTTGTCGCCACCCATGCGGCCGTTGACAACGAGATCGTGGGGATTGGGGTTGGTGCGATGGGCGGCGAGGTGGGCCAGCATCGCGCGAGCGTCATCGACCGTCACCTGGCCCGGGGTGCCATCATCGCCCAGTTTGATCGGGAAGTAGCCATCCCAGCGGGCGGCGCGGCGGATGGGCGGCTTGTTCGGCCAGACCCCGGCGGCCCAGATCGGGATGCGCGGCGACTGCACCGGGGCGGGCAGGCGACGTCGTCCACGCGGAGGTGCCGACCGGTGTAGCTACCCAACTTTCGCCCGAATTAGCGGCAGTGCGTGCTCCTGCGCACTCAACCTTGACAAAGCGTACCCGTCTTGCTCCTCTCGTGTGCCTAACGTCGTTGTAGGAGTGGAGGCAATGATCATGTCCGCCCGCCATGGCACCGCCCATGCCAGTCTGGCCGTCCTGGGGATCAAACTCCGGCAGTTGGATCTCGTCGGTCCCATCCGAGACGAAGTCCGCGTTGCGCAGAAGACGGTACGCCATACCCCGGGCGAGAAGCTGTACGACGCCTTCATCGCCCTTCTCGCCGGGGCGCAAGACCTGGTGGAACTTAACCGCCGCCTGCGCGCCGACCCGGCGCTCCAGGCGGCGTTCGGGCGTGCGGCCTGTGCAGAGCAGTCGGTAGTGCAGGACACGCTGGACGCGTGCACCACCGCCAATGTCGCGCAGATGGAGCAGGCCCTGGATCGCATCTACCGCGAGCAGAGTTGCGGCTACCGACACGACTACGACCGCACCTGGCAGCTCCTCGATGTCGATGTGAGTGGCCTCCCATGTGGGAAGAAATCGGCCCTGGCGACCACCGGTTATTTCGCCAAGCCGCTAGGGCGTGTCCGCAGTTGAGGAGGATGGCCGTCGCGGCGAGGTGGACGCCGGCGAGGAAGTTGCGTTTCGTCGTGTCGTCGCGCGTGGCGATCCCCCGGTACTGCTTGCGGCGGCAG
>CADCWN010000413.1 GCA_902806415.1 uncultured Thermomicrobiales bacterium
CGTCATCCGTCATTCCCCCTCCCCGCCCTCTCCGTGTCTCCATGCCTCCTGTTTCGTCCCCATTCGTACTTCGCATGAATATCGCGATCTGCGCCTCCCAGGTGCCATTCGTGCGCGGCGGTGCCGAGGTCCTGGTCGATGGCCTGGCCGAGGCGCTGGAGGCGCACGGGCATCGCGTGAGCGTGGTGGCGCTGCCGTTCAAGTGGTATCCGAAGGAGCAACTGCTGCGCGGCGCGCTCGCCTGGCGGCTGATTGATCTGACCGAGGCGAACGGCGTGCCGATCGATCTGGTGATCTGCACCAAATTCCCGACCTGGGCCGTGCGCCACCCGCGCAAAGTCGCCTGGATCGTCCATCAGCATCGCCAGGCATATGACTGGTACGGCACGCCCCTCAGCGACTTCGCCAACACTCCCGCCGATCGCGAGGTGCGGCGGCGGATCAAGGGGTTGGACGCGATCGGGCTCGGCGAGTGCCGACGGCTCTTTGGGATCTCGCGCAACGTCACCGAGCGGTTGGATCGCTTCAACGGCTTGCACGCGACACCGCTCTACCCGCCGATCCGGCTGCGCGGCCTGGCTCCGCTACCGGAGGGGGTTGCCGATGACGGGACGATCCTCTCCGTGTCGCGGCTGGATGCGGCCAAGCGGGTCGATTTGCTGATCGAGGCGCTGGCGCTGACAGTCGCGCCGATCCGCGCGACGATCGTCGGGGCGGGGCCGAACGAGGGGGAGTTGCGCCGACTGATCGACCAGCGCGGGCTGGCCGACCGAGTTGCGCTGCTCGGGCGGTTGCCCGACGAGGAGGTGGTCGCGCGCTACAATGCCTGCCGTGCCGTCTATTATGCGCCGATCGACGAGGATTACGGCTATGCGACGATCGAGGCGTTCACCGCCGGGAGGCCAGTGCTGACCGCGACCGATTCCGGCGCGACCCGCGAGTTTGTGCGCGACGGCTTGACCGGGGCTGTCGTCCCGCCCGAGCCCGCCGCCATCGCTGCGACCCTCGATTGTTGGCACGCCGACCCGGACCGGGCGCGTCGCCTCGGCCTCGCCGGGCGTGAGGCGGTCGCCGACATCGGTTGGGACCGGGTGGTCGCGGCGCTGACGAGTGACGGATGACGAGTGATGAGTGCCGAGTGCCGAGTGCCGAGTGGGAACGGGGTAACGTTGAAGGTGGATAGCGTGGTGGCAGCCGATGAGTTGAAAGACCCTGCACTCGGCACTCGGCACTCGGCACTCGGCACTCCCCGCGTTGCCTGCCTGACGCCGCTCAGCCCGGTCGAGTCCGGTATCTCGTACTACAGCGAGGATCTGCTGCCGACCCTGGCGCGGGCGCTCGACCTCCACGTCTTTGTCGACGGGTACACGCCGACGCACGCCGCGCCCCTGCGCGCGGCGGGGGTGACGATTCGGCGGGGGCGGGAGTTCGAGCGCGCCATCCGCGCGGAGGGCTTCGCGGCGACGATCTATCAGCTCGGCAATAGCCCGGCGCACGCCTATATGTATGATCGAGCGTTGCGCGAGCCAGGGGTCGCCGTCCTGCACGACGCTGTCCTGCACCATCTGCGCCTCTGGATGGCGATCAACGGCGGTCGGTCGCGGCGACGGCGGTATGCCGACGAGCTGCGCGAACTGTACGGCGCGGCGGGCGAGGCGCTGGCGCGCGAGGTGCTGCGCGGCAAGACGCCCGCGACCCTCTTCGACTACCCGCTGATCGAGCCGATCCTCGACCGGGCGCGGGCGATCATCGTCCACAACGCTGCGAGCGCCGCGCGGATGGAGGAGTTGCGTCCGGGGAGCAAGGTGCGCGTCGTGCCGATGGGCGTGCCGTTGCCGAGCCTGCCGCCGCGCGAGGCGGCGCGCGCCCGGCTCGGCCTCGCGCCGGAGGCGTTCGTGGTCCTCTCGCTCGGCCACGCCAACCCGTACAAGCGCCTGGATGTGGCGCTGCGCGCGTTTCGCCGCCTGGCTGATGAGCGCCCGGACGCCCGATTCCTGATCGCTGGGAGCGAGGCACCGGGGCTCGGCGCGACCCTCGATCGGCAGATCGGTTACCTGGGGCTTGGCGGGCGGGCGCGACGACTCGGGTTCGTCGCGCCCGACACGGTCGCCGACCTCCTCGCGGCCGCCGATTGCTGCGTCAATCTGCGCTATCCTTCGTCGGGGGAAACCTCCGCGAGCCTGCTGCGGATCATGGGTGCGGGGCTGCCGGTCGTGGTCAGCGATGCCGGCTCGTTCCGCGAGTTGCCCGCCGCGAGCGCGATGGTCGTCCCGGTGGGGCGGATCGAGGAGCCGTTATTGGCCGAATACCTGATCGAACTCGCCCGCAATGAGCCGCTGCGTGCCGGGTTAGGGGCGACGGCGCGCGAGTTCGTCGCGACCGCGCATAGCCTGGAGCGCGCGGCGACCGGCTATCTCGATACCCTGGGCGAGTTGCTCGGGCGGGCGATCGCACCGACCTCCGCTGCTGACGGGCCGGTGGTGGTTGGCGCTGCGGTGTCGGGTGCACAAGGGTTGACGGTGGGGGTGGCGGATGGGCGGCGCAACCAGTCCGCCTCCCCCGGCGTTCCACCCGCTGGTACACTGGCGGTCGATCCGACCCTCGACGTCGTCGCGGAGGCGCTGACCGACCTCCGTCTGGCCGGGCATGAGCCGACCGTCCGCTCGGTGGCGCGCGATTTGGTGGCGCTGGGGTTGAGCGGCGAGGGCCTGGGTGGGGAGGCGCGGGAGACCGGTCGCGCGGGCCGCTGGCGGGCGCGGTTGAGGGTGGTGGGGCGAGGATGAGCGACATGCTGGAGCCGACGACCGGGACGAGCGCCGAGCATGGCCGGGCGACGAACGGACGGCACGAGGAGACGCCACATTCCGCGTCCGTCGGGCTGCTGGAGGCGATCCGCACGCCGTATCGCCTGAGCGTCGTTATCCCGGCCTATAACGAGGCGGCGTCGATCGAGCGGGTGCTGGCGAAGGTTGGCGCGCAACTGCCCGACGCCGAGCTGATCGTGGTGGACGACGCCTCGCGGGATGAGACGGCGGCGCTCGCCACGCGCGCGGGGGCGACGGTGGTGCGCCAGCCGTATAACAAGGGGAACGGCGCGGCGGTGAAGGCCGGTATCCGGGCGGCGACCGGCGAGGTGGTGCTGCTGCTCGATGCCGACGGTCAGCACGATCCGACCGACCTGCCGCGCGTCCTCGCGCCGATCGGTCAGTACGATCTCGTCGTCGCCGCCCGGACGCGCGCCTCGAACGCCACCTGGACGCGCGGCGTCGGCAACGCGATGCTCAACCGCCTCGCCACCTACCTCACCGGGATGCAGATCGACGACCTCACCTCGGGTTTCCGCGCGATGAAGCGCGCGCAGATCATGGAATTTATCCATCTCCTGCCGAACCGCTACTCCTACCCGACGACGAGCACGATGGCCTTCATCAAGGCGGGCTACAGCGTAAAATTCGTGCCGATTGCCGCGCAGCCGCGCGCGGGCGGGGCGAGCGGGCAGAAGCTCCTGAGCAACGGCGTCGTCTTTGTTACTATTATCCTGCGGATGATGACACTCTTCAGTCCGCTGAAGATTTTCTCCCCGATCAGCGCCGTGTTCTTCGTCATCGGGGCGGCTTACGGCGTCTACACGATCTTCACCGAGGTGCATATCACCAATACGACCGTCCTCCTGATCGTGATGTCGCTGCTGATCTTCCTGCAAGGGCTGATCTCGGAGCAGATCGCCGCCTACCGTTTCGAGCGCCGCGAGTGACGGCACCGGACAGCGAGTGTGAAGAGGTGACTGCCACGCCAACGCCGACGCGGCCCGCAGAGTCGCCCGAGCCGGCCCCCTCCGGGCGCGCGGTGGTCCTCCTCTTCGCCAAGCGCTGGGGGCCGCGGATCCTCGGTCTCCTCCTCTTCGTCTTCGTTCTGCGCACCGTCGGCGTGGGGCGGGTCTGGGCGGCGCTGCGCGGGGCCGATCCCTGGCCGCTGATCCCGTCGGTGCTGGCGACGATCCCGTTCATCGCGGTGAAGAGCTGGCGCTGGGCGGGTTTGGCCGCCGGGCTCGGCACGCCGACGATCGGTCGCCTGGAGGCGTTCCGCCTCTACGCGATCGGGCTGTGGTGGGGCCAGGCGACGCCGGGCCAGGCCGGTGATTTCGTCAAGGCGTGGTACTTGCGGCGGCGCGGGGCGGATCTGGCGGCCGCGCTGACGAGTTGCATCCTCGACCGGCTGTTCGATTTCGTCGCGCTGTTCGCCCTCAGCGGCATCGCCCTCCTGGCCTACGCCGGGGGTGGGGGCAGCGCCATCCTGGTGATCCTCGCGCTGGTCTTCGTCTGCGCGGCGATCGGGGCGGTCGTGACCGAACGCTGGCGCACCCCGTTGCTCAACTTCCTCGCGCGCCTGACGCCGCGCCCGCTGCGCGAACGCCTCGCGAAGGTCGCGCTGCTGCGCTCGCTGGCGGAGTTGCAACTCGACGCGCGTGAACTCATGCCAGCCCTCGCCTGGACGGTCGCCTCCTGGATTGTCAGCGTGGGGCGGGTCTGGCTCTGCTTCATCGCCGTCGATGTCCACCTGCCGTTCGCCGACTTCATGATCCTGACGATGCTGCAAACCCTCGCGGCGCTGATTTCCGTCGGCGGTATCGGCACGCGCGACGCGGTGCTGCTCCTTTTTCTGCGACGCTACGGCTACGACGACGGCCAGGCGATCGCGATCTCCTTCCTCATCCTCGGGCTGAATCTGGCGAATATCCTCCCCGGCTTCATCCTCTGGTTCCGCGATCCGGTGCCGCGCGGCGACCCCGCAGCGGATGCAGAGACCCTCCCGCGCGGTGAGGTCTTGAAGGCGTCGGGGGGGCGATGAGCGCGGCGCGCGAGGACGTCGGCGCTGCCGAGGCTGCACAACCGCGCCCGCGGTGGCGGGCCGACTGGTTGGGCCTGTTCGGCGACTGGACCGGTATCATCCTGCTGGTGGCGATTGTCGTCGCGGCGGGGTGGCTCCGCGGGGCGACGATCTGGCCGCAGGCGGTCGGCCTGGACGAAGCCCCCTACGACGACGAGGGGGTCTACGCGGCGGCGGCGCAATTGCTGGCCGAGGGACGGCAGCCGTACCGCGATTATTTCTTCGCCCACCCGCCCCTCGGCCCGGTCTTCTTCGCCCCGGCGACCGAATATCGTTTCACCAATTGGGGTAGCCCGACCACCTTCATCCTCCTGCGCTAC
>CADCWN010000414.1 GCA_902806415.1 uncultured Thermomicrobiales bacterium
CCCCTCGGCGCGCCGACGCTGGACGGCCTCGCCAAGCGCGGCGACCGCGTCTGCATCGCCGTGACCGATGCCACGCGCGCCTGCCCCGATCGGTTGCTGGTGCCGCCGATCTGCATGGCCCTGGAACTGGCCGGGGTGGCGAAAGAGGACATCACGATCCTTGTCGCCACCGGCCTGCACCGCGACAGCACACCGGACGAGAAGCAGGAGAAATTGGGGACCGACATCGTCCAGCGCTACAAGGTGATCGACCACGACGCGCGCGACCCCGCCTGGTTGCAGGATCTCGGCGCGGGTCCGGGCGGCTGCCCGATCGTCGTCAATCGCCGCGCCTACGGTGCCGACCTGATCATCGCCACCGGCGTCGTCGAGCCGCACCAGTACGCCGGGTATAGCGGCGGCGGCAAGACCCTGGCGATCGGCTGCGGCGGCGAGGCGACGATCGCCTTCACGCACGGCCCGCGGATGCTCGACCAGCCCGCGACGCGCCTCGGGCGGATCGAGGACAACCCGTTCCAGGCGATCGTGCGCGAGGCGGCCCGGCGCGCGGGCTTGCGCTTCGTCATCAACGTCATCCTCGACGACGACGGGCAGATCATCGCCGTCGCCGCCGGCGCGCCCGAGGCGGTCCACGATCACCTCGTCACCGTCGGGCGCGACCACTATATCGCGCCGATCCCGCACCAGTACGACGCCGCGATCGCCGGGGTCGGCTGGCCGAAAGATGTCAACCTTTACCAGGCGACCCGCGCCGCGTCGTATCTCCACTTCGCGCCGACCCCGCCGGTGCGCGAGGGCGGGATCATCATCCTGCCCGCGCCGCTCCCCGAGGGGGCCGGTCAAGGCACGGGGGAGGAGCGGTTCTACCGCGCGCTCAGCGAGGCACCCAGCCCCCAGGCGATCATCGACGACGCCCACGCGCACGGCTACCCGCCCGGCCAGCAGCGCGCCTACATCATGGCGAAGGTGCTGCAACACTGCTCCGTCGTCGTCGTCGGGGCGCAGGATCCCGAGCTGATCCGTCGCGCCCACATGGA
>CADCWN010000415.1 GCA_902806415.1 uncultured Thermomicrobiales bacterium
CCGTGATGGGCACGGGCGCGGGGGGCAAGGCGTAGCGGACACCCCGCACCTCGGCGGGCGCGACGATTCGGGCCCGGGGCGGATGCGGGATGCCCCGATCGTCGTGTCCCCGCCGCCAGGGCGCACCAGCCGCGCCGGTCAGGACCGACGGCGCCACGGCGTCGGGAACACTCGGTGGCCTCGGTCGCCACCCCGCTTGGCACGACCTCCGGTGGTACACCGCCCCCTCAACGCGGAGAGCGCGGGTTTGACCCCTATCTGTTCCGCCGAGTCGCGGTTGTCAGGGCAGCGTGTTGGGCGGCACGTGCTCTACTCGGCGACACCTGCGTCAGGTAGTCACGCCGCGAGGTCATTGATGTCCAACCGGACTTGCTCCCGCTCCAGCGACCATGCCGATGCACATCCGGCGCGACCAGGTGCGGTGGGCGATCAGTAGCGCGCGTGGCGATCGACGATGCCCAGCAGCGGCTCGCCCTCGGCGAAGCGGCGGATGTTCTCGCGCAGGAACGCGGCGACCGCGCCGGGCGCACCGTCGCTCTTGGAGGCGAGGTGCGGGGTGATGACGACGTTCGGCATCGCCCACAGCGGGCTCCCCTCCGGCAGCGGTTCGACCGCGACCGTGTCCAGCCCCGCCCCGGCGATGGTGCCCGCTTGCAACGCCGCGACGAACGCCCCGTCGTCCACGAGGCCGCCGCGCGCGACGTTGATCAGGAAGGCGGTTGGCCGCATCGCCGCCAGCGCCGCCGCGTCGATGATGCCCCGCGTCTCGGCGGTGAGCGCCATGCAGAGCGCGACGAAATCGGCCTGGCCCAGCGCCGCGTGCAGGTCGGCGGGTTCGACATAGCGATCGACATGGGGGTTGTCGCGACGTGCGCGCGCCAGGCCGAGTACGCGCATCCCGAGGCCCGCCCGGCAGATACGCGCCAGGTGGCCACCGATCGCGCCGACGCCCAGGATGAGCACCGTCTTGCCGAAGAGGTCCACCATCGGGGGCGCATCGGTCCGGGTGTCCCAGCGGTGCGCGGCCTGGCTGCGCGCGAAGCCCGGCAGGTCGCGCGCGAGGGCGATCATGAGCGCGAGGGCATGCTCGGCCACCATCGGCCCCATCGGCCCCTTCGAGGAGGTGAGCACGATCTGCTCCGCAGCGATCACCTCGGGGGTGAGCAGGGCCTCGGCCCCGGCGGGGATGCTGTGGAGCCAGCGCAGTCGCCCGCTGGGCTGCAACGCCGGGGTGAGCGCGGGCACCGTGCTCTGCATCACCAGCGCGGCGTCCGCGCGGGGCAACAAGTCGGCGAAGCGGGCGGGCTCATCGACCAGCGCGACCTCCGCGCGCGGGTGCGTGGCGACCAGGTCACGGATGCCTTCTTCCCCGAACATGGCGCGCAGGAACGGTGGTATATGGGCGAGCACGAACACACCTTGTGCGGTCATTGTCTCATTCTCCATTCGTCGACTTTCGCTTCGGGCTGCATGGATCGCTCCCGGCACGCGCAGCAGGTGCGGGCCGGGAGCGAATGGTCCGGGGCCTTCGGTTGTCCGGTATCCGGCGCGTCAGTTGCGGATCTCGTAGAAGAGGTTGAAGGGGTTCTGGGGGAAGTCGATGCGGCGGAAGTGGGTGAAGCCGGCCTCGCTCGCCAGTTCGCGCGCCTTCTCCTCGCCCATGCAGGTGCCGGTCCCCTCGCCGCCGACCGCCAGCGCCTGGGTCATGCAGTAGTTGGTGCTGGCGGAGTAGCCGAACGACCCGATCCCCATCGGGTGGTCGATGTTGGCTTGCAGGTCGCCGGAGAAGTTGAACTCCAGCACGAAGAACGTCCCATCGGGCTTGAGCGCCGTGCGGATCTCCTTCATCGCCGGGCGCGGGTGCGGCATGTCGTGGACGACGTCGAAGGTGGTGATCAGGTCGTACTGGCCGGGGATCCCCGTGGTCGCGTCGCAGACCTCGTAGCGCACGCGGTCGGCCAGCCCCGCCGCCTTGGCGTTGGCGTTGGCGGCGGCGATCGCGGGCGCGTAGTTGTCGTAGCCGACCAGCGTGGCGTTCGGGTAGCCCCGGGCGAGGAAGAGGAGCGCTTGGCCGTTGCCGCAGCCGATGTCGGCGACGCTGCCGCCTCCCTTTAGGGCGGCATCCGCATGCGGCATGGCGGGGACCCAGTCCTGCGCGAGGTTGTTGCGGAAGCCGGTGCGGGTGAAGCGCTCGAAGCCGCACCAGAACTCGTCCCCGTACTGCTCCTGCGGCACCCCGCCGCCGTGCTTGAACGCCGCGGTCAGCAGGTCGAGGTTGCGCCAATACGGCGGGGCCATCGGGAAGAGGCTGCCGAGGTAGAAGGGGCTGTCCGGGTCGGCCAGGATGAACGCGTGCTCGGGCGGCAGGCGGAACTGTTTCGTGCCGTCGTCGTAGGCGACGTAGCCGTGGCAGGCCATCGCGGAGAGCCACTCGCGGGCGTAGCGCTCGTTGATGCCGCCGCGCGCCGCGAATTCCCGCTCGGTGAGCGGCCCCGCCTCGGCGAGGGTGTTGAAGAGGCCGAGGCGGTCGGCGATCGTGCTCAGGGTGCCCATCTGGGTCGCGGTGATGTCGCCGAGCACCTTGAAGGCGAACG
>CADCWN010000416.1 GCA_902806415.1 uncultured Thermomicrobiales bacterium
AGCGGGAACGAGGGCACGTGGTACTTCTTCGAGAACTCGACGCCCACGTCGTCGGCCACCTTGAGCGTGTTCTCGAGCACGTCGGCGCGGCCGGCGAACCGCTCCTGCATCTCGGGGGCGCTCTTGAAGTAAAGCCCCCGGTCGTACTTCATCCGGTCCTGGTCCGCGCGGTCCTTGCCCAGCCCGATGCACAGGAGCACGTCGTGGGCGTCGTGGTCCGAGTCCTTGAGGAAGTGCGCGTCGTTGGTCGCGACCACCGGGAGCCCCAGATCGTCGCTCAGCCGGAAGATCTGCTCGTTGAGCTGGCGCTGCCCCTCGGAGTCGTGCGCCTGCACCTCGAGGTAGTAGCGGTCGCGGAAGACGTCCGCGTACCACGCCGCCGCCGCCTTCGCCTGGTCGTAGCGCCCCTCCATGAGGTGCTGCGCCACCTCGCCCGCCAGGCAGGCCGACGACACGACGATCCCTTCGGCGTGCTTCGCGAGCAGCTCGCGGTCGACGCGGGGCTTGACGTAGAAGCCCTCGGTGTACGCCAGCGACGACAGCTTGACGAGGTTGCGGTACCCCGTTGCATTCTGCGCGAGCAGCACCAAATGGTAGTACGGCTTCTGGCCGGGCCCGGGGCGCGCCTTCAGCTTGCGGTCGCCGGGCGCGACGTACGCCTCCATGCCGAGGATCGGACGGATCCCCGCCTTCTTCGCCTTCTCCTGGAACTCCCACGCCGCGTGCATATTCCCGTGATCCGTGATCGCCAGCGCGGGCTGCTCCAGCTCCTGCGCGCGCCGGATGAGATCGTCGATCCGGTTCGCGCCGTCGAGGAGCGAGTACTCGGAATGGCAGTGCAGATGGACGAAGGACATGGCGTGCAAAGTAGCCGGTCGGCGCCCCCAACGAAAGCGCCCGCCGGCGCGACCATGCCGTGTAACCCATTGCCAAATAGAAACTTGCACAGGATGATCCCGCGTCGTCGCGTGCCGTCGCTCCGCTTCGCCGCCGCCGCGGGCGCGCTCGCCGCGGCGGCGTGCGGGAGCGGCGATCCGGCCGCGCCGGACGCGCCGTGCAGCGCGGCCCCCACGGTCGTCGCGCTCGCGCCGCTC
>CADCWN010000417.1 GCA_902806415.1 uncultured Thermomicrobiales bacterium
ATCTATTTCCGTATCCAGGAGTTGATCACCAACGACGCGCCCTACGCGTTCATCTACAACAACCAGTCCTACACCGCCGTCAACAAGCGAATCGGCGGGGTGCGTCCCACTCGCCGCGGCGTCGGCTACAACTCCTTCGCCGACTGGTTCATCCAGCGCTAAGTTCTTGCCGGTGGCGCGGTCGCGATGGCCGCGCCGCCGGCCCGTTCTCCGTCGCAGAAGTGCAGGCAACTGACGGCAAATAGCCGCGCAGACTCGGAGTTGGCGCTATGTATCGCTATCTGCTGCGTCGTCTCATCCAGTCCATCTTCTTGCTCCTCGGGATCAGCGCGATGGTCTTTTTCATCATGCGGGTCGCGCCCGGCGGCCCTGGTGCCTTCACCGAAGATCCGCGCCTCGGCAAGGTCTACCAGGATCAGCAGCGCCAGGAGTTTGGGCTCGATCAACCGCTGCCGGTGCAATACGGCAAGTGGCTCTGGCAGGCGATGCAGGGCAACTTCGGGCGTTCCTATGCCGATAAGCGCCCGGTGATGGAGGTGATCGCCGAGCGGACGCCGCGCACCCTGCTCCTCTCCGGTCTCAGCCTCGTCTTTGGCCTGGCCGGGATCGTCTTCGGGGTCATCGCCGCGCTGCGCCGTGGCAGCGTCTACGACAATAGTTTGCGTATCTTCACGGTCATCGGCAATGCTGTGCCACACTGGTGGCTGGGCCTGATCATCCTGCTCATATCGGCGCGGACGATCAAGATCTTCCCGCTGGCCCCGCCGATGAACGGCACGCTCGGTGCCTGGGCACATTTCCTCGTCTTGCCGGTGCTCCTGGGCTCATTGGGCGGCTGGCTCGGCTTCTCGCGCTTCATGCGCTCCGAGATGCTCGAAGTGATCTCGCAAGATTATGTGCGGACCGCCCGCGCGAAAGGGCTGACCGAATCGACCGTCACCTATCGGCATGCCCTGCGCAATGCGATGATCCCGATCGTCACGATTCTCGGCGGCTCGCTGGCTTCGCTCTTCTCCGGCAGCATCCTGTTCGAGAACGTTTTTTCCTATCCCGGCCTCGGCAAATTGGCGGTGGAGGCGGCCTTCCAGCGCGATCTCCCGGTGACGATGGCGCTGGTGATGATCAGCGCCACCCTCGTGGTTATCGGCCAACTGATCGCCGACGTGGCCTACGGCTTCGTCGATCCGCGCGTGAAGCTGAGTTAAGCGCCGCTGGTGCGCGGGGGGAATCGGATGAGCGAGGTGCGTACCGGACCGAACGTCTCGACATTGGCGGATGTCCGACCGAAGGTCCAAGGATCGCCCGGTTATATGCGTCGCGCCTGGCGGCGGCTACGGCGGGACAAGCTGGCACTGGCCGCGCTCGGACTGCTCGTCATCATCGTGGTGCTCGCGCTCTCCGCCCCGCTGATCACCGAGCATATCCTGCAGACAGACCCCAATCGGGTGCGCCTGACCCAAAAGCTGAAGCCCCCGAGCAGTGTGAACCGCCTGGGGACCGACGAGTATGGCCGGGATACCGCCGCGCGCCTCCTCCATGCGGGTCGGGTATCGCTCACCTTCGGCTTCATGGTGATGGCGATCGACCTGGTGATCGGCGTTGCCTTGGGCCTCACCGCCGGGTACTTCGGCGGGCGGATCGATGACGCGATCAACGCGCTGATCCAGATCATCAACAATATCCCGACGATCTTCCTGTTGATCGCCCTCACCGTGCTGTTCCGGCCCGGCGTCGTCGGCCTCGCGGTCCTCTTCGGCCTCCTCGGCTGGACGGGCATCGCCAGGCAGGTGCGCGGTCGGGTTTTCGCTGAGCGGCAGCTCGACTATGTCGACGCCGCGCGCCTCGCCGGGGCACGGGCGCCGCGAATCCTGTTCGTCCATATACTGCCGAATGTCAGCTCGATCGTCCTGGTGCTGGTCGGTTTCGATATTGCCGGTGCCATCCTCGGCGAGGCGGCGCTGTCATACCTGGGATTCGGCGTGCAAATCCCGACGCCGAGCTGGGGCAATATGTTGAACAACGCGCTGACCTATTTCTCCGATGCCCCCTGGCTGGTGGTCGCGCCCGGCGTCGCGATTTCGCTGACCCTGTTCGCCATTTATCTCTTCAATGACGGCCTGCGCGATGCTCTCGACCCGCGTCTTAATAAGTGAGCGCCCGAGGACTGGCTCGGCGCAGGGGTGCTATCGATACTGCTCTTTCTGACATTGCGATTAGACATAATGCTGCCAGCGGGGTACAATTGCCTGTACAGTCGCTCTCGTATGGCCTGCGGTGTGCTAGATTAACCTGGAGTGCGTTACCACTTATATAGAGTGGGGCAATCACGGTTAGCGCGGAGGCAAGACGGGATCGTGGGCGAGGTGGGGCCGGAATCGGCGAGCGAGCGGGTCGAGTGGGATGGGCGCGTGGCGACGGTCACCTGGCTCGCGCCACCGTACCGACCCTCGCGCCGCTTGACGACGCAGGCGCTCGGTCTCTGCTTCACCATCGACGGGCGGATCGTCCTCGTCAGTGGCGATGGCGAACAGTGGACCCTGCCGGGTGGCCCTCCCGAGGTCGGCGAATCGCTCGAAGCGGCGCTCGAACGCGATCTGCGGGAAGAGGCGAGTGCCCGCCTGATCGCCTGCGAATATATCGGTTGCCAGCGGGTCGAGGATCGCGAGCGCCCGGATGGGCCGACACTCTATTATCAGGCGCGTTTCTGGGCGCGCGTGGAACTCTATCCTTTCGATGGGGCGGAGGGGACGAGCGCCCGCCGCCTTGTGACCCCCGAGACTTTCCGCGATACGCTCACCTGGGGCGGTGCTATCGCCGCGCGGATGATCCTCGCCGCCGGGTTAACCTGCGAACGGGCACGAGCGCACTTCGCCTCGCAAGACTGAGCACCACCCCGAGTGGCCCCCCCATAGCCCCCGCGCGCCGATGATGACGATGAAAGGGTGGTCGAGGACGATGGCGAAAGCCACCAGCCAGTATCTGTGCAGCAATTGTGGCTTCGCCAGCACGAAGTGGCATGGCCGTTGCCCCCAGTGCAACGAGTGGGAGACGATGGTCGAGACGGCGCTCGCGCGGCCCGCCCCCGGTGGTTCGGGCGGCGGGATGTCGGCCCTGTCGCGCGGGCGACGCCCGGCGCTGGTCAAGCCGACCCCGTTGGCGGAGGTCAGCAGCAACGGTCACGCCCGCGTGCAGGTGCCGATCGGCGAGTTTAACCGCGTGGTCGGTGGTGGCCTGGTGCCTGGGTCGCTGGTCCTGATCGGCGGCGACCCCGGCATCGGCAAATCGACCCTGATCACCCAGGTCGCGGCCCTGCTCGCCGGGCGGGAGGGCGGGGCGCTCTATGTCTCCGCCGAGGAGTCGGCGCAGCAGTTGAAGTTGCGCGTCGATCGATTGAAGCTGCCGACCGCCGGTCTGTCGGTCCTCTCCGAGACCAACCTCGATCTCGTCCTCGACGCGGCCGAGGAGCGGCCGCCCAGCCTGCTGATCATCGACTCGATCCAGACGGTCTATCTGGAGGATATTACCTCCGCCGCTGGCAGCGTCAGCCAGGTGCGCGGCTGCACCGAGCGCCTGATGCGCTGGGCCAAGCCCGCGCAGGTCCCGGTGCTGATCGTCGGCCACGTCACGAAGGAAGGGGCGATCGCCGGGCCGCGCGTCCTGGAACACATGGTCGATGCGGTCCTCTATCTGGAGGGTGATCGCTTCGGGCAGTACCGGATCCTGCGCGCGGTGAAGAACCGTTTCGGCTCGACGAATGAGGTCGGCATCTTCGAGATGAGCGATGGCGGGATGCGCGAGGTGACCAACCCCTCCGAAGCGTTCTTGCAGGAGCGGGCCGACAGCGTCTCCGGCTCGACCGTCGCCGTGACCCTGGAGGGGACGCGACCGCTGCTGGTGGAAGTGCAGGCGCTCACCTCGGTCACGCAGAATCCGATGCCGCGCCGCGCCGCCAACGGTGTCGACGCGACGCGCCTGCAAATGTTATCGGCCGTCCTCGGCAAGCGGGTGGGCTTGCCGCTCGGCGGGCAGGATCTGTTCGTGAATATCGTCGGCGGCCTGAAGGTCGACGAACCCGCCATCGATTTGGCGGTCGTTGGCGCGATCGCCTCCTCCTTTCGCGATGTCCCGATCGACCCCAATACGGTGATGATCGGCGAGGTCGGCCTCTCGGGCGAGTTGCGCTCGGTGGGCGATCTCCCCCGCCGGTTACACGAGGCCGCGCGATTGGGCTTCAGCAACGCGATCGTCCCGTCCTACCGGCGCGATCAGCTGCCGAAGGTCAGCGGCCTGACCATTCGCACCGCGCGCACGGTCGGTGATGCGATCGGGCTGGCGCTGGGCGGGACGCAGGGGCGGGCTCACGGGTCGGAGCGCCCGGCCCGTCGCGATGAGGAGGACGATCGGGATTGAACGCGTCCGTTCGCCCTGCCTGTCGGGCATCTGGTCCGGTGTGACCGCGCGCTATTGCGGCGTACCTTGCGGGTCTTTTCCTCCCTTAATCGGTACTGAACCGGGACCATCGTACCGGCCAAATCGGTTGCGCCGCGTAGTGACTGTCCAGTACCCTATCAGGGGGAACAACGTACTGGTTGCACTGTCCAGACGTCCCGGTGGCCCTTCCCCGCGACAACTCCCCACGCCGAGCGAGGTCATCGTGAACTGTCCTGAATGCGCGCGGAGCATTCCCCCCAACGACACCATCTGCCCATTCTGCGGCACCGATCTTCGCGATGCCAAACTCACCGGGAGCGCCGTGCTCCGCCCGCAGGTATTGCCCAGTGTTGGCGACAGCCAGGCCTACCGTGAGCCCGCGCTCGTCGATCACGAGCACACGCTGCGTCGCCTCCGCGCCGCTTGGCGCGCATCGCTCGGTGGTGATGGGCACCTCGTGTCGCTGGTCGGTGAAAACGGGTCCGGCCGTTCGCGCCTGATCCGCGAACTCGGCTTGACGATCGACGCCGACGCGGCCGGGGCCTGCTGGCTGATCGGGCAGGCGCACTCCTACGCCACCTATCAGCCCCTCTCCCTGCTGGCTGATCTCCTCGCGCCGTGGTCCGGCGGCGTGCCGACGGCGGATATTTCCACCCGTCTGGCGACTGCGCTGGCGACCCTGGCCGAGGACGCCCCGCCGCAGGAGCGCTGGACGCTCCTTGCCCTGGCGCGTGATGCCCGCGACACGACTGACCGGGACGATCTGGCGAAACTCCCGCTGGCCGAGCCGCTGGCCGTGGCGTTGCGGCGTGCCGTTGGCGACGCGCCGCTCATCCTGGTCCTCGAAGATCTCGAATGGGCCGACGCCGCCAGTCTCACTATCCTGGATCGCTTATTGTCGCGGTTGCTCGCGGGTAAGTCGCTCGTGATCTACACCCATCACGCGGACTGGTCGCACGATTGGCCCGACATCGCTAGGCACGCGCAACTCTACCTCGGCTCGCTCTCGCGACGGGATAGCTTGCGCGTGATCGCCGATGTTGCCGGTGAGAACACGCTGCCGACGGCGCTGACGGAAGCTTTGGCGGTCAATTCGCACGGGAACCCGCTCTTGCTGCAGCACGCGACGTTGGCTGCTATCGAAGCGAACTTGGGCGATCCGGCGCTTGTGCCGACGACGATCCAGGCGGCGATCCGCGCGTGGATCGCCGCCGGTGCGCGATGTCCTGTTTGCGGGGGCCATCCTCGGTCAGCGTTTCGCCTACCGGGCGATCGCGATGGTGACCGAGCCGACAGTCGAGGTGCGCAGGGCGCTCGACGCGGCCCTGCGCGAACTGAGCGCCCGGCACTTCGTCGCTCGCTGGCGCGAAGGGCCGGAGGTGACCTATCAGTTTACCCATGCCCTGGTCCAGGAGATCGCGTACAGTGCCATCCGCCGGGCCGAGCGCCAGCTGCTGGAAGTGCGCGTTGCCGATTGGCTATTGACCGAAGGGGCGTTGGGCCATCGCGGCGTCGACGGGATCCTCGACGATCTCGATCAGCTGCTCGCGCAGTCTCCGGTTGCTGATGGCAACGCCGAGTATGATTCCCTGATAGGCGCGACTGCGGGGGGTGAGCCGAAGGCGTGGGCAAATCTCCTCCAGTTGCCGCGCGGTGAGAAGGAGCGTGCGGAGGTGCTGGCGCGGATCGTGCTCGCCGATCTGCCCGCCGATCGGCGCGCCAGTTTGGTGCTCTGCCTGGAACACGGCTATTCCTACGCGGAGGCTGGGGAGATGCTCGGCCTGTCGCGCGAGACGGTGCGCGGCCACCTCTACGAAGCGCGCAAAATGTTCAAGCGCCTGCATAATGCGAGCGAAGTAACGATGAACGATCGGCCGATGCAAGGCGCGCGATGAATTGCCACGAGATCGACCCGCTCCTGTCTGCGCTGCTCGACGATGAGTTGACCGTCGAGGAGCGGTATATTGTGCAGCAGCATTTGCAAGGCTGCATGATCTGCTGGCGGACGCTCGGCGCATTCCAGTCGTTCAATGCGGCCGCGCTGGCGGTGTTGCCGACGCGGGCCGTCGCCCCACCCGCCGTGCGTCGTTACCACGGCCCGGCGGTTCGTCGCCTTCGAGCGGAGGCACTATCGCGCCCGGAAATGCCGCGCCCGGTGGTGTTGCCACGCAGCCTGCTTCGCCCTCGGCAGTAACCGGCGGGGATGTGGCGACTGCCACACCGCAGGCGACCCCGCCACCAGGTGGCCAGACCTCGTCAGCATCCGGCTCGGGTGCCCCCGCCGTCGAGTCGAATGCGCCGCTCGCACCGGCTGCGCCCGCGCAACCCGGGACCGCGACGCAGGAAGCGCTGCCCGGCGTACCGCAGGCGTCCCCGAGTGCTCCGCAACCCTCGTCACCGCCTCCGCCGGGCGAGCCGAGTATGCCGCTCGCACAGCCTCCCGCGCCGGGTGCGCCGAGTGCACCGCCACCGGCACAGCCTCCGGTGGTGGCGCAGCCCGCGCCCGCGTCCATCCCGACACCGGATGAGCCGTTGGTGGTCGCCGGGAATGTGCCAGCGCCGACCCCCGTCCCGGCGGTGTCAACGTCGGTGATCGCGCCTACTGCTGCCCTGCCCCAAACGCCACCGACACAGGCACTGCCAACCCGGGCGCCCCTCCCGAGTAACGCCCCGACGCTGCCGACCACCCAGGTATCGACGCCGGTGGTGATGCAGACGCCGTCGCCGACCCCGTCGGTGTCGCCCAGCGCGACGGCCTCGGCGACACCGCAGCCAGTGGTGACACCGACCGCCACGCCAACCCCGACGAACGGCGATGGGCGGCCGACGCCGACGCCGACGCCATCCTCTGCTCCGGCTCCGATTATCCCTGCGGCACCACCGCGCCAGGCGCCCACGTTGCCGCCCGCGCCGATGACCACGCCGGTGTCGAGTCCAACGCCGGTGCCGCCGAGCGCGACCCCGGTGTCACCGACGCCGACGCCGACACCGAGCGCGACACCAACACCGGAGTATCCAACGCGCACTCCTGGCACGCCAACGCCCGACGCGCTGTCGCCGCCGCCAGTAGCCACAGCACCCGCCACGCCGACGCCAGCGCCGACAGAAACGTCAACACCGGCTTCTTCGGGTGACGATACGAACCAGCCGGTTGGTGGCACGCCGCCCGCGTCTACGCCATCATCGACGCAACGTCCGTAACTGCATCTACGCCGAGAGGGCGGGCCGGGGAAACATCCCCGGCCCGCCCTCTCGGCGTATTGTGTCGCCGCTCGTTAGCTGGCACCCCAACCCGGAGGGTTGAGCGTTGGGAGGTGACAGCCCATTTGGGGCGGCACCGCTCGGACTCACCCATTCCGACCTGTACGCCATAAGCGCAGTAGCTCTTCTGCCAGCGCCCCTGCGGCATCCGGCGGAGCCTGCGTTCGCGCCGCCCTGCCGAGTTGTTCCAGTCTGTCGCGCGCCTCGGGGTCGAGCAACTGGTCGATCGTGGCGAGTAAGCTTGTTGGCGTCAGTTCGGACTCGGCCAGCATGATCGCGCCGCCGACATCGGCGAGGAGGCGCGCATTCTTCGTCTGCTCGTCGCCGCCGGTGCCGGGGAGAGGGATGAGGAGCGCCGGTTTGCCCAGCGCCGCCAGCTCGGCGACCGTCCCGGCCCCCGAGCGCCCGATGACCAGCGCGGAGAGCGCGTAGACGTGGGGCAACTCCGCCCCAACGAAGTCGCGCACGACATAACGCGAGCGTAGCGCCTCCGGCAATCGGGCGCCGATCGCACTCAGATCGTTCAGCGTCGGGGGGACATCCTGCGTGCCGCACGAGTGGATGATCTGATACCGATTCACGAGATCCGGCAGGATCGCGGCGATCATCGCGTTGATCGCCCGCGCCCCGCGTGCGCCGCCCGTCGCGTAGATCGTCGGGAGATCGGGGTTGAACCCCAGCAGGCGCGCGCCCTCGGCACGGTCCCCGTGGCGGATCTCCGCCCGCACCGGATTGCCGGTGACGACGACGCGACGTGTCGTGCGCGGCACGAAGGCGCGCGACGCCTCGTAGGGGAGGGCGATCGTCGTGGCGAAGCGCAGGTTCAACCGGTTCGCGAGACCGAATTGCGCCGTCTGCTCGTGGATGAGGACCGGCAAGCGCAGCAATCCCGCCGCCGCGACGGTGGGGACGCTGACGAAGCCGCCGGTGCTGAAGACCACATCCGGGCGGAAGCGGCGCAACGCCACCAGCGCCTGCCCCGCCCCGATCGGGATACGGCCGAAGTCGATGACGTTTTCGAGCGAGAGGTAGCGCCGCAGTTTGCCGGCCTGGATCGACCGGAAGGGGATACCGTGCTCATCAGCGATTCGCCGCTCGACGCCCCCGGCTGTCCCGATCCAAAGGAGGTCGAGCGGCGTTCCGGCCAGCCGCGTCCGGAGGGTCGCGAGCGTCGCCAGCGCCAGCGTCACATGCCCGCCCGTCCCACCACCGGCGATCACCATGCGCATCGGGTCTTTCCTCCGCGAGGGCGGTTCGCGGGCGCGACCTGTCGGCCCGCGTATTGCACAGGGAGTGCGACGAAACCAGTGGCCTCCTACCGCCAATCACCCTCCGGGGTGTATGCTATACTACCGCGCCCCGGTGCCACAATGCTGGTCGAAGTGCCGGTGATGCCGCAGGGATCGAGAAAGGACTGACCGATGGCGCTTTCGACCGACATGCAGGAGACATATCGCACTCGCCTGATCGAGGAGCGCGGGAGGATCGAGGCGGATCTCGCCGGACTCGACAGCGAGATGATCGATCTGGGCCTTTCGCAGCAAGACGAAGGGGGCGGGGCGGGGAATCATATCGCCGATGATGCGACCGACGTGATGGAGCAGCAGCGTAATCTGGCCCTGATCGCCAACTTGCAGGACCGGATGCGCGATGTCGTGCGCTCACTCGAACGCCTCGATGAGGGGACGTATGGCACCTGCGAGCGCTGCCAGAAGCCGATCGCCCCGGAGCGTCTCGAGGCGTTGCCATTCGCCACGCTCTGCATCGCGTGCCAATCCCTAGAAGACAACCAGCGCCGCCCCTCGAACGCCTGATGGGTACCGACGTTGGCCCCGAAGCGGCGATCGCGTGGAGCGACGACGATGAGCCCCGTCGCGAGGAGCTCCTGGCGGGGGAGGCCGAGGAAGGCCAGCGCCTCGACCGCGCCCTCGCCAGCCTCCTGCCCGATCTCAGCCGCTCCTACCTCCAGTCGCTGATCGACGACGGCTACGTGACTGTTGCCGAGCGTACGCGCAAGGCGAGCTATCGGCTCCGCGCTGGCGAGGCGATCGCGGTCCTGGTGCCACCGCCCGCGCCGATCGATCCGGTCGCCGAGGCGATCCCGCTCGACATCGTCTATGAGGACGCCGACGCGCTCGTGATCGATAAGCCCGCCGGGATGGTGGTCCACCCCGCGCCCGGCCACGAGCGCGGGACGGTCGTCAACGCCGTCCTGGCCCACGCGCCGGGGGTGCGGATCAACGGCTCGATCCGGCCCGGCATCGTCCACCGCCTGGATAAGGATACTTCGGGCCTGTTGATCATCGCGAAGCACGAACGGGCGCTGGCCATCCTGGCCGGGCAGTTCCAGGAGCGTCGGGCGATCAAGCGCTACATTGCCTTGCTTGGGGGCGAGGTCGAGCCGGATGAGGGGGCGATCGATGTGCCGATCGGGCGCGACCCGCGCGCCCGGCAACGGATGGCCGCCCTGCGGGACGGTCGCCCGGCGATCAGCCACTTCCGCGTCCTCGAACGATTTGTCGGGTACACGCTGACTGAAGTGCGGATCGAGACCGGGCGGACCCATCAGATCCGCGTCCACTGCGCCTTCATCGGCCATCCGGTGGTCGGTGACACGGTCTACGGTCCCCAGAAGCGCCCGAACCCACTAGCGCTGGATCGCCAGTTCCTCCACGCCGCGTCGCTCGCCCTGACCTTGCCGAATGGTTCCTGGCACGAGTTCGCCAGCCCGCTGCCCCAGGATCTGGCGTCGGGGCTGGTCGCCCTGCGCGAAACCGTCGCCCCCGTGGAGGGCTGATGCAACTCGCCCTGGCCGAGGGGACAACGCGCGCCCTCTTCGGGGCGGCCATCGCGGCGGTCGATGTCCGCGCGGCCGTCGCGCGGTCGATCCGGCTCGACGGTGATCGCCTGATCATCCCGCCCGTCGCCTTCGAGTGCCGCCTGGCGGGGGTCGGGCGGGTGGTCGTGATCGCCATCGGGAAGGCGGCGGCGGCGATGGCGGCGGCGGCGGAGGAGATCCTTGGCGAGCGCCTGAGCGCGGGCCTGGCCCTGACGAAGTACGGGCATGGCCAGGCCACCCGCGCGATCCCGGTCCGCGAGGCCGCCCACCCGACGCCCGATGAGGCGGGGCTGGCGGCGGCGTCTGAGCTGCGAGGGTTGCTCGTCGACCTCGGACCCGACGATCTGGTGATCTGCCTGCTCTCCGGGGGGGGCTCGGCCCTCCTGACCGCGCCCGCCCCGCCGATCGGGTTGCACGACTTGCGGGCCACGACCAGCTCCTTGCTCGCCGCCGGGGCGAATATCAACGAGTTGAACGTCGTCAGGAAACACCTGGAGACGCTGAAGGGTGGCGGGTTGGCGCGCGCCGCCGCGCCGGCGCGCGTGATCGCCCTCGCGATCTCCGATGTCCTCGGCGACCCGCTCGATGTGATCGCCTCGGGACCGTGCTCGGGCAACAGCAGCAGCTTCGCCGACGCCTGGGCGGTTGTCGAGCGCCATGATCTCGTCGCCGGACTCCCCGCGCCGGTCGCCGCCCATCTCCGCGCCGGTCTGCGCGGCGACATCCCCGCGCTGCCGCGACCGGATGATCCCCTCTTCGCCCGCGTGAGCGCTGCGGTGATCGCCAATTTGCCGCGCGCCGCGGAGGCCGCCGCGCGCCGTGCCGCCGAGCTTGGCTGGACGCCGGAGATCGGCGATCTGACGATCGAGGGCGAGGCGCGCGAGGTCGCCGCCCGGATCGTCGCCGGGGCGGACGGTCTCGCGCCCGGCAGTCGCCGCTGCCGGATCATGGGGGGCGAAACGACCGTGACCGTGCGCGGTGACGGTGTTGGCGGGCGCAACACCGAACTCGCCCTGGCCGCCGCCCTGGGGATCGCGGGTCGCGTCGGCTTCGCGGTCGCCTCGGTCACCACCGATGGTGATGACGGCCCGACCGGCGCGGCGGGCGCGGTGGCGACCGGCGACACGATCGCACGCGGACGGGCGCTCGGCCATGACGCCGCCGACGCGCTCGACCGCAATGACAGCGCGACATACTTTCGCCACGTTGGCGGCCTGATCGTCAGTGGCCCGACACGCACGAACGTCGCCGACCTCTATTTCGTTCTAGCAGAGTAGCGGGGTGCCGAGTCGCGCTTCAGACGGGCGCGATCTTCTTCCTTGGCACTCGGTACTCGTCATTCGTCACTCGGCACTGTCCCCTGGAGGTCCATGCCAACCCTGGCCCTGGCGACCGGCTCGCTGCACAATTACGGCCTCAATCGTGTCTGGGAGTTTGCGGCGGAGACCGGTTTCGACGCTGTCGAGGTGATGATCGACGCGAAGTGGGATAGCCGTCAGCCCGCCTATCTCCGCGCGCTCGTCGCGAACACCGGGTTACCGGTCGCCGCGTTGCACACGCCGTTTCGCCCCCTGGTCGGCTTCGGTGACGACTACCCGGCCTGTGTGCGGCGCGCGCTCGAACTCGCCGGGGAGGTCGGAGCCTCCTCGGTTGTGGCGCATCCCGAGCTGGCGAACGGTGCCGACTATTCGCACTGGCTGATCAAGCATTACGATGAACTCAGCCCGCCCGGCGGGCCGACCTTGGCCGTCGAGAATATGCCGTTGGTGCTGGTGAATAAGAAGCCGAAGTATGCCACCCATACGATCGATCGGATCGCGAAGTTCCCCGGCATTACCCTCGACACGACCCATTTCGCCACGGCCAAGGTCGATATCCTGACCGCGTTCGAGGGCCTGCGCGACGAGGTGCGGCATATCCACCTGTCCGACTTCGCCGACGAGCGGGAGCATCGCGTCCCCGGGCGCGGCGGCTTGCCGCTCGATCTCTTCCTGCTGGCGCTGGCGGAGGCGCGCTACGATCGCGTTGTCACCGTCGAACTCGTCCCCGACGCGCTCGAAGCTGGCGACGACGACGAGGTTCGCGCGCGCTTGCGCGAGACGGTGGCGTACTGCCGGGCGAATGGCCCCTGGGGTTTGGTGTAGAGGGACGGGGGTTGAACCACCGAGCGCACCGAGCGCACAGAGAGAGAACGAGAGAGGATTATCGGAAACTGCTGAGATAGGGTGTTTCTCCGAAGCGCCGCTGACTTACGGGCGTACCTTTCCGGTATTCAATTCGTATTTCGTTCGCCTATGATCCCTGTAGATTGTTCTTTCTCTCGTCCTCTCTCCTCGTTCTCTGGGCGCTCGGTGCGCTCGGTGGTTCAGCCCGCCCCCGCCGTCTCCCCGCTCAGGGTGTCCCGGTGAGGGTGTAGATGTAGCGCGCCGTCTCGTACTTCACCAGATAGTTGGGCGCGTCCACGCCGTACCAGAGGATTTGCTGGGCGGTGGCCCCCTCGAAATCGGCGACGACACGCCAGCAGGCGATCGTGTCGCGCGGGGTCGTCACCGTCTCCTTGCCGGTGACGGTGACGACCGTCGGGATGGCCGTGAGCGTCCCCTGCGAGGGCACGAGTTGGAGCGACCCGCTGTAGCCCTCGGCGAATGGGAGCGCCCGCAAGATGATCAGGAACTGGTCGTTGGCGTAGTAGACCTGCGGCAACGTCAGTTGGTTGCGGACGGTGCCGTTGCGGTCGATCACCTCGATCGTCGCCCCGCCCGCGTGGTATTCCGCACGGATGTCGATCGTCCCCTGCTCCGTCACGATCGAGCGCAGCTCGCTGGCCGGGGCGAAGGTGCGCCCGTCGAAACCGATCTGGTAGCGATCTTGCGTCGCGCCGATGGCGAGATTGGCGCTGACCGTCGCCGCCTCGAATTCGCCACCGACGGTGTAGGTCGCCGTGCCGGCCTGCTGCCCATCGCGGGTGGTCACGGCGTAGCTCGTCCGCTCGCCGACCTTCCACGGTGCCTTGCCGAAGGCGACCGGTGCCGCTGGGGACAGGGCGCGCGCCGTGGCGCTCCCCCGCACCGCCGTGGCCGCAGGGACAGTGCGCGTCGTGATCGTCCCGGTCGCCGGGGGGATGACCGCGCCGACGGTCGAGGTGCGCGGAACATTCGCGCGAGCGGGTGCCGTCGCTGTGGGGTTGGCCGCCGCGCTCGGGCTCGGCTGGCTTACCGTCGGGGGGGCGTCGCCGCCACCGCACGCGGCGAGGAGGAGCACTACCCCGATCAGCACAGGAATATAGTCGCGCATCGATCGATCCTCTCACTCCAGGTTGTGCCGCAGACCTCCCGCGTCGGGCTTCGCCTTTCTCGGGCGGGAGGCGCGGGTCCGGCGCTCGTTCGTTCGCGCCGATCGGGACGGCGCATTGACCTCGCGCCAACGCGGTGAGCGTACGCCATCTTCTGCGGGGCGTGCAAGGCGAGTGAGGGCCTCGCGGGTTGCGCACCTGTGCCTTGCCCATCGCGCGCTCGGTGGGCTAGACTGATCGTGCGTGCGGAGCCTGTCTCCGCACTTCCCCCCAGAGGGCGGAAGGATGTACGGCGAGATGGATGCGCGGACGCCCCACCAATCCCTGCTCGCGGCGATCGACATCGGCACGAACACGATCCGCCTCCTGGTGGCGCTGCCGGTCCGGGATGGCGACGCCCTCGGGCTCTCGCCGATAGCGACGCACACGGCCACGGTGCGCCTCGGCCACGGTGTCGAGCGGACCGGGCGAATCGAGCCGGAACGCCTGGCGCGCGCGGTGGCCACGGTGGAGGAGTACCGGCGCATCGCCGCCGACCTGGGGGCCGCGCCGATCCTGCTGGCGGCCACGAGCGCCGTGCGCGACGCGGCGCAGGGCGACGAGCTGCGCGAGCGGATCGCGGCGACGAGCGGCCTGGTGCTGCCGATCGTCTCCGGGGAGCGCGAGGCGGCGCTGACCTTCGCCGGGGCGACCGTCGGGCAGCCGCTGGTCGGCACCCTCCTCGTCGGCGATCTCGGCGGCGGCAGCCTCGAATTGATCGTCTCGCGCGACGGGCTGATCGATTCCGCCTGCTCGTTGCAACTCGGCTCCGGTCGCCTGACCGAGCGGCATGTCACCGCAGATCCGCCCACGCGCGCGATGATCGCCGCAGTGGAGGCCGACGCGCGGGCGACCCTCGCCCCGGAAGCCGCCGCCGCCCCGCCGATCGATCGCCTGATCATCGTCGGCGGCACGGCGACGAGCCTCCCGATCCTCGCGCCGCACCCGCGTGAGGCGACGATCCTCACCGCGCGGCGGTTGGCGGGTGCCAGCGCGATCCTGACCGGCGCGACGGTGGGGTCACTCGCGGCTGAAACCGGCCTCGACCCGGAGCGGGTGCGCACCTTGCCCGCCGGGGTGGCGATCATCGGCGCGCTGCTCGATGCCTTCGGGCTGGACACGGCCACGATCGGCACCGGCGGGATTCGCGAGGGTTTGCTACTGGACTATTTGCGGAACGTCGACCGGACACAAGTGCGGGACAGCTAACGGACGAGCCGCGATCGATCGGCGAACGGTGAAAGGGGCGGTGATGCGCGTTGCAGTACTCTCGGATATTCACGGGAATCTCCTGGCGCTGGAAGCGGTCCTGGCCGATCTGGAAGCCGCCGGTGGTGCCGATGCGGTGGTGATCGCCGGCGACCTCTGCCTCGATGGCCCGCGGCCGCGCGAGACGCTGGAGCGATTGCGGGCGCTCGGCTATCCGCTCGTGCAGGGGAATACCGATCGTGACCTTGCCCTTTCTCCCTCCGAGACCGCCGAGAGCGAGCAGGCCGAACTGCTCGACTGGACGCGACAGCGGCTCGGGGAGGAGTCCGTGACCTTCCTGCGGACCCTCCCGTTCGCGCATCGCGTGCCGGACCCGACCGGCGAGGGCGTTGTCCTGGTCGTCCACGCCAATCCGAAAAATCTCGATGACCCGCTTCGGCCGTTCGCGTCGGAGGCGCAGATCGCGCCGCTGCTCGACGCCCTCGCGCCCGAGGTGACGACGGTGGTCTTCGGGCATCTACACCTCCCCTTCGTGCGCGAGGTCGGGCGCGTGCTGCTGGCCGATATCTCGAGCGTCGGGCTGCCGAAAGATGGCGATCGGCGGGCGGGCTATGGTGTGCTGACCTGGAACGGCGCGGGCTGGTCGGTCGAGCAGCGCCGGGTCGAGTATGCGGTCGAGGAGGTGGTTGCCCAATTGCGCGAGGCCGATCCGCCGGGCGTTGAGGATCTGATCAAGATGGTGCTGCGCGCCCGCTACCCGAATATGACCGCCGCGCGCGGCGGTCGCGCCCCAAAGCGGCGGGCTACCACGTCGGCAGAGCGTGCCGCGCGTGACCCGGACGATTCGGAGGCACTGGTCGTGCAGATCGGCGAGGGGGCCAGCGTGACGCCCGCCGCGGAGTCGGTGCCGGTGGCGGCGGGGGTGACAGCTGGTGAGCCGATCGTCGCGCACCCCGAGGCTGACCTCCCGACTATGACCACCACGACGGAGGCCGAGTCCGTGCCATCGGCGAACCTGGGGGCTGAACTAATGGAGATGACGGATTCAACCGAGAAAGCTATCCCGGAGCGGGATTATTCAGGCGCAGCGCCAGTCGTGCCCGCAACCGACGATGCGGCCCTCGCATGGGCCACAGGAGAGGCCGCGCCGGGCGATGAGCCGGACGCTCGTATGGAAGCGCCCGCGTCTGCGCCGCCACGACCCGAGGTGACGGTTGGCCTCGCCGTCGCTGAGGGCACCGACGCTGATACCGATGGTGTCGGGCTCGGTGATGATCGCGACGATGACGACGATGATGAGGACGCTGTCGAGGATGATGATCAGGTCGAAGCGGCGGAGACGATTGTCGCGGCGGGCGACGGCACCGCTGCAGATCGCAAACGAGGAAAGCGCTTGAAGAAGGCGCGGAGAGCGGCGCAGCGCGCGGCGACGGCCAAGGAAGTGGCGCTGCTCGCCGCCGATGAATCGTTCGCGGGCGCCCTCCCCGCGCTCCTCGAAGCGCGCCTCGCCGCCGTCCTGGCGCAACTCGCCACCGTGCAGGAGGACGAGGATCCCGAGGGGGTCCACGATATGCGCGTGGCGTCGCGGCGACTCCGCGCCGCCCTGGCCGCAGCGGAGCCGTTCTTCGAGCGGAAACCGTTTCGGCGCGCGTCACGCCGTGTTCGCGCGCTGGCGCGGGCGCTCGGGCAGGTGCGGGATGCCGATGTGCTCCTCGCCTATCTGCGCGAGCGTTACATAGCCGTGGCGAATGATGAGCGTGTGGGGATCGAGGGGCTGATCGACGCGATCGACTCCGACCGCGCGGCGGCGCGCGACGACCTCGGGCCGGTACTCGATCAGTGGGATGAGAACGGCACCTACGTCGCCGACTTCCACCGTTTCGCGCTGAAAGCCAAGTCGCGGCGCGGGAAGGGGAAGGGGCGCGATCTGGTCAGGGTCGTCGCGGCGCGGGCGCTCGATGCCGATCTCGATTGGTTCGAGGAGTGCGCCGCGCTGCTCGAAGACGAGGGGGGCGACTCCGAGGCGTTCCACACGCTGCGGATCGCGGGCAAGAAGCTCCGCTACACGATCGAACTCTTCTCGCCGGTCCTGGGCGCTGACGCCGAAGAACTCCTGTCGTCGCTGAAATCGCTGCAAGAACTCCTCGGCGAATTGCACGATCGGGATGTGCTGATCGACCTCCTCGCCTGGGAGCGCGCGCGCGCGTTGGAGCGGCAGTTGCACAGCCTCGAATTTGCCACCTTCAACCCCGGCACGCGCGAGGAGAGGCTGGCCGCGACGCGGCAGATTCTGGACGCGCCGGACTCGTTCGCCGCCACCGCGCCCGGCACATATGGCCTGCTGATCGACGCGACGATGGAACGCGACGCGCTCGAAGACCAGTTGCGCGCCCACTGGGGAGTGCTGAACGAGGAGAGATTCGTTTCGCGCTTGCGCGACCTCGCCGATAGCTTGCTGGAGCCGCGGCTGGAAGGGCGAGCGGGAGCGCCGATCGAGGACGAAGAGGACGAGAGCACGGGCGAGTAATGCCGATGCGGGCTTCCCTCATCGACACTCGTTCCTCCGGGCAATAGCTCGCCGGGCGCGTGTCGGGGTGATGCCGCGCCAACACGGGAAGGGCAGGATGACCGCGAGTTCGCAGCCGAAACGACGCGCGGGATCGGGCGGCGTTGCGCTGGATGAGGGGAAGGACAACACGCCGATGGCAGCAAAGGGGGCCGCGACGGCCCCGATCGATCTGCGCGACCCCTCGCTCTACATCAACCGCGAACTGAGCCAACTCGCTTTTCTCGCGCGCGTCTTCGAGGAGTCGCTTGATGAGCGGAATCCGTTGCTGGAACGGGTGAAATTCTTGTCGATCTGCGGGATGCTCCTTGATGAGTTCTACGAGACGCGGGTTGCCGCGCTGCGCGATCAGCAACTCACCGGACAGGTCGTGGAGGGTGGGCGCGATGCGCTGACGCCGAAAGATCAGCTTGAGCGGATCTATGAGTTAGCCGGGCAATATTCAACCGCCATGTGGACCCACTTGCGCGACCTCCTGATCCCGCAGCTCACCGCAGAGGGGATCCACCTGCTCGACTACGCGCAACTGACAGAAGCGAGTCGAGCCGAGCTGCGGCAGTTCTTCGAGCGGGACGTGTTCCCGGTGTTGACGCCGCTGGCGGTCGATGCCTGGCGACCGTTCCCGCACATCTCGGGCGGGAGCCTCAATCTGCTGATCACGATCCGCGATGAGATGGGCGAGCGCTTCGCCCGTGTGAAGGTGCCGCCGACCCTACCGCGCCTCGTGCCGGTCCCGCCACCGGAGGAATCGGGCGGGGTGGCGCGGGCGGCGCGCGTCGCGTTCACCTGGATCGAGCAGATCATCGCCGCGAATATCGGCGCGCTCTTCCCGGGGAAGGAGATCACCGGCACCTATTTCTTCCGTGTCATCCGCAATGCCGGCCTGGCGATCCGCGAGGCCGAGGCCGAGGATCTGTTGGAGACGATCGAGGAGAGCCTGGAGCGGCGGCTTTTCGGCTACATCGTCCGCCTGGAAGTCCCGGCTGAGATGCCGACGGAGTTGCGCGGCTGGCTCGCCGACCAACTCAAGACGGAATCGCAAGAGCCGAACGTCGGCGACAGCCCTCTTGAGGCCGATGTGCAGGATTTGTTCGTCGCCGAGGGGCCGCTCGGCATGAACGCCCTCGGCGGCCTCGGGCGGATCGACCGCCCCGATCTGAAAGATCCGCCGTTCGTGGCCGGGCTCCCCGCCGAGTGGCCGCGCGACGGGAGCAATGTCCTCGACATCGTCGGTCGGCGCGATGTGCTGCTCCACCATCCGTACCAGTCGTTCGCCCCGGTCGTCGATTTCGTCCGTTCCGGCCTCGACCCGAATGTGCGCGCGATCAAGCAAACCCTCTACCGCGTGGGCTCGAACTCGCCGATCGTCGATGCATTGCTCGAATCGCGCGACGACGATACGCAGGTCGCGGTGATGGTCGAACTCAAGGCGCGCGGCGACGAGGAGAGCAACATCGGCTGGGCGCGCGCGCTGGAACGATCCGGTGTCCATGTCGCCTACGGGATGGGCGGCCTGAAGACGCACTGCAAGATGACGCTGATCGTGCGGCGCGAGGTGGATGGGCTGCGCCGCTACGCGCACCTCGGTACGGGGAACTACAATGCCCAGACCGCGCGCCTCTACACCGATCTCGGCATCTTCACAGCCGACCCGGATATCTGCGCTGATGTCTCCGATCTCTTCAACTACTTGACCGGCTACTCGGCGCAACGCGAGTTCCGCAAGCTGATCGTCGCGCCGATGAATCTGCGGCGGCAGGTGCTCGCCCTGATCGACCGCGAGGCGGGACACGGCCCGGCTGGGCGACTGATCTTCAAGATGAATGCGCTGATCGACGCCGAGATGATCGAGGCGTTGTACCGCGCCTCGCGCGCCGGGGTGCAGATCGACTTGCTGATTCGCGGCGCGTGTTGCCTGCGACCGGGGCTCCCCGGCGTCAGCGAGTCGATCCGCGTGACCAGCATCATCGGGCGCTTCCTGGAGCACAGTCGTATCTACTATTTCGGGAATGGCCGAGGGCAGACGGCGGAGGACAGCGATCAGTTGTACCTCGGTAGCGCGGATCTGATGCCGCGCAACATCAATCGTCGCGTCGAGGTCTTGTTCCCGATCGAGAACCCGGCGATCAAGTCGCAACTGCGCGACGAACTCCTACCACTCTTGCTCGCTGACAATGTGAAGGCGCGCGAACTCCGCTCGGATGGGAAGTATGAACGGCGACACCCCGGACCGAACGAGTCGGTGATCGATGCGCAAGCCACCTTGCTCGCCAGTGCGACCGCGCTGGCCCGCCCGTAACCGACGAGTCGAGCCCTCAAATGAGCCGACCAAAGCGTACGTTCACGTACGTTCGCATGACGCAACGGTGCTATACTGGGTGGGTCGAGCGTTGGGTGGGCTGTCGAGTATTGCTCCTTAAGGGCGGGCGAGGTGAGCTTGGGCGATGAGTTGATCGGGGCGAAGAGTGAGGGGACGGGTGCCGATGACGCCCTATCGGAGGCCGAACTGCGCCCGCACGTTGACGACGCGGCCACCCCTCCCTTCGTCAATCCGATGGAAGTCGAGTTCGCGCGCTTGCTCGACTTCTACCATATCCCCTGGCTCTACGAGCCGACCTCGTTCGCGCTGAATTGGTCGGGTGAGCAGGTCACCGAGATGTTCACCCCCGACTTCTATCTGCCCGACCAGGATCTCTACGTCGAACTGACGACGATGCGACAGCGGTTGGTGACCCGGAAGCATCGCAAGATCCGGCGGCTGCGCGAGCTCCACCCGACGATCAATGTCCGCCTCCTCTACAATCGCGATTATCACCAGCTCCTGGCGACGTATGGTTATGGCGTAGTCGAGATCGCCTCGTTGCGCGAGGAGGATATCGAGCGGATTCTGGTCAGTCGCGATGAGCTGGCGGCGCGCGTGACGGCGTTAGGGGAGGAGATTTCGCACGACTACCCCGATCGTCCGATCCTGCTGATCGGCGTGTTGAAGGGGGTGACCTTCTTCCTCGCCGACCTGGCGCGGGCGATCAGTCGCCCGCTCGCGATCGACTTCCTGGCGCTCGCGCGACCGGCGCGCGGGGGGAGTGAGCGGGCGGTGCGGATCGTCAAGGATCTCGATCGCGATATCGGCGACCAGCACGTTATCCTGGTCGAGGACATCGTCAACACCGGGCTGTCGCTCGATTTCCTCCTCAAGGAATTGCGCGCGCGCAAACCGGCCAGCCTCGCCGTTTGCACGCTGCTCGACAAAGCGGAGCAGCGGGTCGTGCCGGTGCCGCTGGACTATATCGGCTTTACTATCCCCGATGAGTTCGTTGTCGGCTATGGCCTCGACTACCGGGAACTCCACCGTAATCTGCCGTTCCTCGCGGTCCTCAAACGGCAGGTTTACACGATGACGGAGCCGGTGACGGAGCGGGCGCGTTAGGGGAGTAGCGCCGCCGCGAGTGCTGCCCGAGTGCGACGGGCTGCGAAATTTCCCCCCGGTGCCGCGCCTTCGGGCGATTGATTTCCCCGTTCCGCAAGCGAGGTGGCATGGGCATTCTGCCGAATCCGCTGAACATTCCCGGCCTGGAGCACGGGCGGGTCGAGGTCAACGATATCTGGCTCCACTACGTGCGCGGTGGCGCGAACGAGGCGCGCCCGCTGGTCCTCCTGCACGGTTTTCCCGAAAGCTGGGTGATGTGGCGCCTTATCCTGCCTGAGCTGATGGCGCGGCATCATGTCGTGGCGGTTGATCTGCGTGGCTACGGCGACTCGGCGAAGCCGGAAGGCGAGGCGGGCTACGATAAGGGGACCATGGCCGGGGATCTGGCGGCACTGGTCGAGCAGCTCGGGCTCGCCGCGCCGCTGCTCGTCGGTCACGATCGCGGCGCGCGGGTGGCGCGGCGCTACGCGCTCGATCATCCGCAGCGTTTGCGTGGCCTCGCCCTGCTCGATATCCTGCCGGTCGAGTACGTCTACGATCGGCTGAGCGCCGCCGAAGTCAGCGAGCGCTACTGGCACTGGATTTTCCATCTTGTCCCCGACCTGCCGGAACAGCTGATCGAGGGCAAGGAGGAGGAATATCTAGCGCGCTTCTTCAGCCGCACGCCGGGGCTCCTGGCGCAGCTGAAGGCTGATGGCGCGTGGCTCGAATACCGGCGGTGCTGGCTGCAACCCGGTGCCATCAGCGCCGCCCTGAACGACTATCGCGCCACCTTCCGGCACGATGTGCCGCGCTATCGCGCCGAGGGCAAGGCCGGTCGCAAGTTGACCGTGCCGACCTTGCTCCTCTGGGGGAATCGCGGGAACCTCTCGAATCAGCCGGTCCTCGACATCTGGCGGCAGGTGGCGACCGATGTGCGCGGCCAAGCGATCGCGGGCTGCGGCCATTATCTCCCGGAGGAGCAGCCGGATATCGTCGTGGAGGCGCTGCTCCGCTTCGCCGCAGAGCGTTTCGACGCGGCGTAGCGGCGCGGGGAGTACGTCAAGACCAACCATTTTGGTGGGTTGTGGTGGAAGCGTAACAATTGCACTGGAAGGGATGAGCGTGGTGATGGATAGGTGCAGCGATGGGTAGTGCACCGACCGACGAGCGAAGCGCGGCGGTGATCGCGGCGATCGAGACCATCGGCCCGCGCTGGATTCTCCACCTGCCCAGCAGCACACTGAAGGCGGTGGTGGGGCATTTCCTGGCTCGGGATGGCCATGACGGTTTTCGTATCGGCCCGATCCCGCGCGAGGAGGAAAGGATCGGGCTCCTCTCCGGCCTCGCCCTCAGCGGCACACCGGCCTTGATGATTATCCAGGATAACGGGATCGGCAATCTGCTGACCGCGTTGAATACCTTCCCGCTCCCCTCACACCTGTCGCTGCTGGTCCTCGTGGCGCGGCGCGGCGGGCTCGGCGAGTACAACTCGTACAATTGCTCACAATGCAGTTGCCCTGCGCCTGCGCTGGACCGACGCGGACGAGCCTCTGGACACCCCGAACGCGAGAGGAGCGCGGCATGACGACGGCACCGACGGTCGATGAGCGCAGCGCGGCGGTGATCGCCGCCGTGGAGACGATCAACCCCAGGTGGGTCCTGCACCTCCCCTCCAGCACCCTGAAGACGATCGTCGGCCACTTCCTGGCGCGAGACGGCATCGACGGCTTCCGCTGTGTCCCCATCCCCCGCGAGGAGGAGGGCGTCGGTATCCTGTCGGGCCTCGCCCTGGCGGGCGTCCCGGCGGTGATGATCATCCAGGACAACGGCATCGGCAACATGCTGACCGCGCTCAACACGTTCCCGCAGCCCTACCACCTGCCGCTCCTCGTCATCGTCGCGCGGCGCGGCGGCCTCGGGGAATACAATAGTCTGATTCACGGCATCAGCGAGCGCAGTCAGGCGCTCCTCGACGCGGCGGGCGTGCGCTGGTTCCAGCTCGACGCGACCACCCCGACCGAGCGCTGGACCGACACGATCGTCCGCGCCAACACCTTCGCCCGCACGACACACCGCCCGATCTTCGTCCTCGTCAACCTGATGGACGGATAGGGTAGACGCCGTCGCCCGGACCATAGGCATCGGCCCCGCGTGTCGGCTACCAGGGCCATCCGCTCCCATCACCGCTCCGGCCCTCTCCCATCGGGCGGCCCTGCGATACACGTGGTGGAGACCACCGAGAACCGGGAACGCGGTGACTCCGACAACGGTGCCGACCGAATGAATCCCGTGCCCCCGTGCTGGCCGTTTAGTCCATCCGGAGCTCGATCCTGGCACTCCCGTGCTCAAACTGCCAGGAAAACATACCGAACGGAGTAAACGGCCAGCACAGCGGGTCCGACGCGACCGCACACGAGAAAGGGGACGCCCATGCAGCGCCGCTCGCGGCTCATCCTCGCGGTGCTCCTCGCCCTCGCCTGGTGG
>CADCWN010000418.1 GCA_902806415.1 uncultured Thermomicrobiales bacterium
CACCTCGGCGTCGAGTCGCAGCGGCAATGGTCGGACTTGGCGATCCGCCGCACCACCCCTACCCTGCTCGGCCTCTTCTCGCTCGTCGCCCTCCTCGCGCACGAGCGCATGGCTGACCCCGCCGGTACCACCCGCCAGGCCGCGTGGTACCGCAAGGCGCGCCCGACGTTCGCGGACGCGCTGGCACTCGTCCGGCGCGAACTCTGGCGGCACGAGGGTTTCCAGACATCCACTTGTGCCGAGGAGATCGTCAAACTCCCGCGCGCCTTCGTGGAACGCCTGACCGAGGCGCTCTGCTACGTTGCCTGAACCGCTAAAGTCGAGCTAAGCCTGCCTGGTCGCCAGCGACGCGCAGGGTTCAGGCTTTGCGGAGCTTCCAGATGCTCTCCATCGGCCAGCGCCGTGCCCAGGCGAGTTCTTCGGGGGTGCGGTAGGTGCTGGTCGCGCCCTCCGGGGCCTGGGGTTCGATCAGGTCCTCGACGATGAGGCCGTTGCGTCGGAAGAGGCGCACCCATTCGCCGTAGGGGAGCTGGAAATCGACCTCGTCGGGCCATTCGATGCGGTGCATGCCGAAGTAGTCGTTGTGTAGGCAATCGGTCTGCGTGTCGGCCACGCGGTCCTGCGCGATCATGCTGATCGGCGTGAGGGTAGTGAAGGCGAAGAGGCCGCCGGGGCGCAGGAGGCGGGAGACTTCGGGGACGGTCAGGTAGGGGTCGCAGAAGAGCATCGCGCCGTAGTCGCAGAAGACGACATCGAAGGAGGCGTCGGGGAGAGGGACCGCCTCGGCGCTGGCTTCGATCAGGGGGAAGTCGAGGCCCGCTTCGGCCATCAGGCGGCGGGCGTGGCCGAGCTGGGTGGGCGAGAGGTCGAGGCCGACGGGGCGGGCACCGGCCTGGGCGAGGGCGATCGACCAGCGGGCCGCGCCACAGCCGTATTCGAGGATGTCCTTGCCCGCGACCTCGCCGAGGAGTTGGAGTTCGCTCTCGGGGATGCGCCAGAGGCCCCATGAGAGCACGTTTTGCCCGGAGAGCGAGGAGGCGTGCCGCCGCTCGTAGGCATCGCTGGTGCGCTCCCAAAGGGCGCGGTTGGTGGCGGCGTGGGGGGTGAGGTTGGTGTCCGTTTCGCCGGGCTGCTCCTGGTCGGCCATTGGCGACTCCTTTTCCTGAGGTCTTTACGCTGGCAGAGGCTTGAGACGGATACTTCACTGGCGTTCAGTATGACACGCTAAGTTGGTCGATTTCACAATGGCCTGTCGGGTTAGGCGGCGACGCGCTCCGGCGGTCCGGTGGCGACGGCCTGGGGCCATGGGAGGTCCGGGAGCGCGGCGAGACGGTCGAGTAGCTGCCGGCGGGTGAAGCGCCAGCGGAACGGCACAGCGGTGTCGTTGTAGAGCGCCGCGAAGGCGCGGAGCCGGTCTTCGACGGCGGCGAGGTCGGGGAAGTCGTTGGGCGTCAGCACTTTGCGCTGCACGATCGAGAAGAAGATCTCGATCTGGTTGAGCCAGGAGGCGTGGGTGGGCAGGTGGACGAGGATGAGCGTCGGGTAGCGGCCCCGGAGGCGTTCCACCGCCGGCGTGCCCCGGTGGCTGCTGCCGTTGTCGACGATCCAGAAGACGCGCGGGGCGGCGCGATACGGCTCCTGCGCCATGACCTGCTCAACCAGCCGGTCGAAGGGCGCGATGCCGGTCGTCGCCTCGCAGCGCCCCACGACCCCGCCCCGGCGCACGTCCCAGGCGGCCAGGTAGGCCAGGGCACCGCCGCGCGCGTACTCGTGCTCCACCCGCGCCGCCTGCCCCGGCCGGGGCGGGGTCGTGGGGGCGCAGCGGCGGCGCGCCTGGATGCTGGTCTGCTCATCCGCGCTGAGCACGCAGTCCTCGGCCGCCAAGGGCTGGCCCGCCCACCAGCCCTCGTACAGGTCGAGGACGCGCCCGGCTTTGGCGGCGAAGTCGGGGTCGCGGACGGTAATCCAGGCGCGGTGTTGCCACGGCTTGAGCGCGTCACGGTCGAGGATGCGCCAGATCGTGCTGCGACTCATGGGCGGGCGCTCCGGGTGGTCGCCGATCAGCCGTGTCAGGTCGGCGGTGCTGTAGCGGCTCAGCGGCGCGTCACGCCGCGCCGGCAGCTCGCAGGCCAGCGCCTTGACCGTGGCGATCTCCCGAGGGGGAAAAGGCGGGCTTGCGCCCCTGCCCGCCCCGGTCCGCCAGCCGGAAGCCCTCGGTCGCCCAGGCGCGCCGCCAGTAGCGCGCCCAGTTCTCGTGCTTCCCGAGCCGCCGCCCGGCCGCCACATTGTCCAGCGCCGGCTGCTCGTGCAACGCGAGCGCCAGCTTGGCCCGCGCGACCTGATTCTGCGGCGCGTGTGGCCGCCGGATGGTCCGCTCGCACAACGCCAACTCGTCCGCCGTGAACGTCGGCTGATACTTGGGGGCCGGGCCGGCCATCGCACACCTCCTCGCGCCGTGGCCTCCACCATATCAGCCCTCGCCCATCCCTACAAGCCATTGCGAAATGGACCACTAAGTATAAAGACGCTATGAACCGCTTCAATAATAAGCGTAACAATGTTGAATACCATCGTGACACTGTTAACTCGCCTCAGATGAATGATTTAGAGCGTACCTACAATGATGTGATGGGGCAAGTTAAGGAAATCGAAGATAGATGGATAGATTGGGATAGTCTCGAACCGCTCCATTGAATTTATACCAAAGCGCCCGTGAAAACCACATGCCGCCCGCCATACGACTCCCATCGGCGCTTCGGTATAAGGTTGCGCTACAATAGCACCCCATGAAGCTGCTAACCGCTCCCGCGCCAGTCACCGCCGCGCCCGCCGCGCGCGCCCACCTCGCGCGGCGTCTCGCCCCGAGTCTCTGTGGAGCTATCGCGCTCGCCCTGCTGACACTCCTTTTCTTCGCGCTGACCGCTGCCGACGGGATCGTCAGCACGAACGATGGGAGCCACTACGCGCTGACGAAGGCGCTGGCCGCCGACGGGACGGTGCGGATCGATCGGTACGTCAATTACGCGGCGATCCAGCCGAGGCAGGGGACACCGACCCCCGACGACTACCGCGATGTCAGCTTCTATGGAGGGCATTTCTACTCCGATCGCCCTCCTGGTACGGCGTTCCTGGCGGTGCCGTTCTACTGGCTCGGCGGGTTGGTGGCGCGCGTCGCCGGGCGGGCGGACCTCGATCTGCCGCTGCGCTACGTGACGATCCTGCCGCCACTCCTCGGCGCGGCGGCGGCGCTGGCCCTCTTCCTGCTGGCGCGCGGGATCGGCGCGGGGCCGGCGGCGGCGATCGCCACGGCGGCGACGGGCGCGCTGACGACGCTGCTGCTGAAGTACGCCACGCTGCTCTACTCGCACATCGCGGGCGCGGCGTTCGTGACGGCGGCGCTGGCGGCGATCCTGCTGGCCGAGCGCAAGCCGGGGTGGGTGTGGTCGACCATCCTCGGCGGGCTGCTGCTCGGCTACGCCGGGGTGGCGGAGTATCCGAATCTGCCGCTAGTCGCGCCGGTCGGGCTCTACCTCGTGTGGCGCGCGTGGCGGGAAGGGGTGGGCTGGCGTGGGCCACTCGCCTTCGCGGCGGGGTGGCTCCCGCCGGTCTTGCTCCTCGCCTGCTATCAGTGGATCGCCTTCGGGCGACCGTGGCGCACCTCCTACACCTTCCAGTTCTACTTCGACTGGTCGCGCAGCCCGCTGACAACCTACGTCACGCCGCCCTCGACCGGCCTGCGCTGGCTCCTCTTCGGCGAGGTGGGCCTCTTCGTCGTCACGCCCGCGCTCCTGCTGGCGCTGTGGGGGCTGGCGCTCCTGGCGCGCCGTTCGCCCGCGCGGGCAGCCTTACTCCTCGGCGTCGCGCTGACCATCTTGCTGCCGACCGCCATGCATCGCACCTACTATGGCGGCGGCAGCCGTGACACCCGTTATTTGCTGGCGATCGTCCCAACGCTGTACGCACCGCTAGCCCTCTGGTTCGACTGGGTCGTGCGACCGCGCCGTCTCGCAGGGCGCGTGTGCCTCCTCGCAGGGGCGGCAATCCTCGCCGTTTGGGGGCTGGGGCGGTCATATCTCAGCTTGCTGGCGATGTTCGGCCACCGCGCGGCGGAGTATACGCCCGAGCAGGCGTGGCGCCTGCTCGGGCGCAACTGGCGCGATTTGGCGGTGCTCGCGCCGGGGCTGCCGTTGCTGCATTACTGCGTCGTTTTGGTCATACCGTTGATCGGACTGCTCTGGTCTGCCTGGGCTTGGCGGGCGCTACTCAGGCCATCGCGCGGGTGACGGGCCGCCTGCCCCCGAACGGCGAAAAGGTTGCTGCATGGCGCTTCTCCGTCCCCGAGTTCCGCGATTCATGTCCGTTCAGGGTTGTCAACCGTGGTCTGATGCCTTATAGTTTAGTCCAGTAATGAAGAATGACCCCGCAATGATAGGGGTGCCACAACAGAAGTCGTCCGGCTGATGGAGACGTATCAGCGACGATGCCAGGGCTGACCTGGAGGACAGGTCATTGCTCTGCGACGGCACGAGCGGGGCCATGCTCACTACAAGCGAATGAGAGGGTGCGGCGGGCTGCCCGTCGTTCCAGTGATGGACGGGGTATGGTGTCGTACCGCGTGCCTGAACATTGCCAGGAGGTGTCGTAAGGTCGAGCCAGCAGGAGACCCACCGGATTGAAGCAGTATAGAAACGTGGGTGAAGTGCGCATATGAGTGCCATCCTGATCGCCAAGGGCAAGGACCAAGGGTTCCTCCTCTCCGACGAGATCATCGCCGCCTTCCCGAACGTCGAGGCCGATGTCTCCAGGTTGGACGATTTCTACTCCTCTCTCCTCGAATATGGTATCGAGGTCGTCGATCAGAACCCCACCCCGGTGAAACGAGTCACCCCCGCCAACATCCCCCCCACGAACGGTCGCAGCGAGCGCACTCACCAGCAGAAAGTCGATCAGGCGGATAATCCCGTGCCCCTGCCCTCCGGCGTGGCGGATGATGCCGGCGGCGTCGGCGATTCGGTCCGGCTCTACTTGCAGGAGATCGGGGAGACCAGCCTGCTGACGATGGATCAGGAGATCTGGCTCGCCAAGCGGATGGAGCGCGGCAAGCTCTCCGAGGGGCGTCTCCAATGTGGCGGCTACGGCTGCGACGACGAGCGCCTCGAATTCATCCACGACGCCGAGGACGGCGACCAGGCCCGTTCCCACCTGATTCAGGCGAATCTCCGCCTCGTCGTCAGCGTCGCCAAGAAGTATGTCGGGCGCGGACTCTCCCTGCTGGATCTCATCCAGGAGGGGAATATCGGCCTGATGAAGGCGACCGACAAATTCGACTACAGCCGCGGCTTCAAGTTCAGCACCTACGCGACGTGGTGGATCCGCCAGGCGATCACCCGCGCCATCTCCGACCAGAGCCGCACGATCCGCCTGCCGGTCCACGTCGGCGAGACGATTAATCGCGTCAAGAAGACCGGCCACCGCCTCCAGCAGATCCTGGAGCGCGAGCCGACCCACGAAGAGATCGCCCGCGCGCTCGACATCGGCGACGAGAAAGTGCGCCAGGTGCTCGATGTGTCGCGCCACCCGGTATCGCTGGAAGCCCCGGTCGGCCAGGATGGCGACGCGTTCCTCGGCGATTTCATCGAGGACGACGCGATGCCCGCACCGCTCGACCTCGCCTCGCAACTCCTCCTCAAGAGCCAGATCGGCGACGCCCTGGAGCGCCTGACCGATCGCGAGCGCCGGATCATCCAGCTCCGCTTCGGCCTGGAGGATGGTCGCTTCCGCACACTGGAGGAGGTTGGGCGCGAGTTTGGCATCACGCGTGAGCGGATCCGCCAGATCGAGGCGAAGGCCCTCCGCAAGCTGCGCCACCCGAGCTACAGCCGCAAGCTGCGGGGGTATCTCGATTAGGCCGGTCTGCGGGGGCGGTGAGTTCGGATAGATGATGGAGGGGCGGGAGAATATCTCCCGCCCCTTCGGTGTGTCATTTGGTGTGTGATGGGAAGGGCATCCGCGTGTCGGAAGACCCCTCCCCCGGCCCCTCCCGCTTCGGGGGAGGGGCCGGGGGAGGGGTCACCAACCTATCCAACAATCCGATCATCGACGCGAGCGGTGCTATGATTCGCCGAGGGGCGCTGTGGCCTCTCGGTGCAAGACGGCGAGGTGAGCGATGGACCTGGGGTTGCGCGATACGGTCGCGCTGGTCACTGGCGCGTCGAGCGGGATCGGCGCGGCGACCGCGCGCATCCTCGCCGAGGAGGGGGCCGATGTCGTCGTCTGCTACGGGCGCGACGAGGCCGGGGCGACGGCGACCGCCGACGCGGTGCGCGCGGCGGGGCGGCGTGCCTGGACCTATGGCTTCGACCTGCGCGATGCGGAGGCGGTGAGTGGGGCGATCGCGGCGATCGGGCGCGAGATTGGCGGCCTCGACGCGCTGGTCCTCTGCTCCGGGCAAAATATCGTGACCCAGTTCGCGGAACTCTCGACCGCCGAGTGGGATGCGATCGTGTCCGTCAACCTCAATGGGCCATTCTACGTCCTCAGCGCGGCGACGCCGCTCCTGCGCGATAATGCGGGAGTGGTGACGGTGGCGAGCGTGGCGGCGCAGACCGGCGCGCCGCACCACGCGCACTACGCCGCCGCGAAGGCCGGATTGGTGAATCTGACGAAAAGCGCGGCGCGGGCGCTCGCGCCGGGGGTGCGGGTGAATTGCGTCTCGCCGGGGGTGACGCTGACGCCGATGGGGCGCGACACCGCCGCAAACTTGGCCTCCGACTATGCGGCGACCAAACTCCTGGCCGGGCGCTTCGCCGACCCGGACGAGATCGCTCGCGCGATTGTGTTTCTCGCCAGCCCCGCCGTCGGCTTTATCACCGGCGCGACCCTCGACGTGAACGGGGGGCGGGATCTGAGGTAGTTGTGAGTCGTGGGTCGTGAGTCGTGAGAACTGCCTGCCGAGGGCAACTTCGTTTGCGGACCTCTTGCCGCTCTCAGCGAGTTCTCACGACTCACGACCCACGACTCGCTACCCCATATTCATCGAGCGGGCGCGCAGGCCGCGGTCGCTCTGCTCGATGGCGATCGTGATCTCGTCGCCCTCGCGGACGCCGGTGCCGGCGAAGAGGGAACCGTGGACGTAGACATCGTCACCGACACTCTCCGCGCGGGCGAATAGGAAGCGCTCCGACGGATCGACCCGCATCACCGTCGCCGGGACGACGCCATCTGGCACTGGCCCGGTGTACGGGGTGCGCTCCCGGCGCGGGGTCGCCGCTCGCCCACCACCGTTGCCACCGCCCTCGCCACCGTCCCCGCCGCCGTAGCCGTTCCCGCCGCCCTCGCGACCGCTGGCGTTGTCGTAGAGACGTTGTCGTGAGGCCGGGATCTCCTCGACATCCTGCACCACGCGCACGTCCCCGGCCTCCGGGCCTTTCTGGCCCTGGCGCAGGACGAACTCGACCCCCTGCCCGTCGATCAGCCAGGGCCGACCGTCGGCGATCGAGTTGCGATGGACGAAGAGATCCCGCCCATCCTCGGTGGTGATGAAGCCGTACGCCTTCTCCGGGTTGTACCACTTGACGGTCCCAGAACCCTGACCGCTGCTCATGACCTGAACCATGCCCTTTCCGTGCCGTTGAGCTGACATCTGACCAAGCTCGCGCCCCACAGGAGCGCGGGTCGTGAACCCTAGTATTCCACTATAGCACATAAAACGCACATGTAAATACCGGCAACCGCACATATTTAGAGCGGGTGGTCGTGCATTTTGTCCCGGCGAACTTGTCAACGACGCGCAACGCGGTATAAAGGGTCGAGTACGCGCAGAACTTTCACAATACCAGCCGGCGCGGCGAGACAAGGAGGCCGACATGGACCTGACCTGCACCTCGTTTTCGTTCCCGCTCCTCTCGTTCGAGCGCAGCTTGCGGCAGATCGCCCTGCTGGAAATCGGCGCGGTCGATCTCGGCGCGCATCTCGATGGGACCCATCTCAGCGTGGAGGCGATCGAGGCCGATCCGAGTGGTGAGGCCGAGCGGGTCAAGCGTGCGGTCGATGAGGCCGGGCTCGCCATCGCCGACTTCTTCCCGACCTTCGGGCACGGCTTCCGCGATCGGCCGGTCAACGCCCCCGATCCGGCGACCCAGGAGGCAAACCGGCGTCGCTTCGCCGCGCTCGTCGAGTTCTGCCGCCTGGTCGGTTGCCCCGGCATCACCCTCCTGCCCGGGGTCATCTGGGACGAACTCGGCCCCGATCGGTCATTCGCGCTGGCGACCGAGGGTCTGACGGAGTTCGTGGAGACCGGGCGCGAGGCCGGGCTGCGGGTGAGCATCGAGCCGCACCTGGAGTCGGTCGTGGAGGAGCCCGAGCGGGCGCTGGCACTGGTGGAGGCGGTGCCGGGACTGCAATTCACCCTCGACTACAGCCATTTCGTCGCGGCGGGGCTGCCGCCCGAGCGGATCCACCCGCTCATCCCGCACACCGGGCATTTTCACGCGCGCCAGGCCGCGCCGGGCCAGTTGCAAGCGATTCGTGGCGAGGGGACGATCGATTTCTCGGATATCGTCCGCCGCCTGCTCGCCGCCGGGTATGACGGCTACCTGAGCGTCGAGTACACCTGGCAGGAGTGGCGTGACTGCAACCGCCTCGATGTCGTCTCGGAAAGCATCATGCTGCGGGATGAGTTGCGCGGGTACATGGCGTTCGCGTAGGGAGTGGGCCAGTGCAAACGATTATAGGGAGCAGCCGAGTGCGGTGAAACCACCCCTTTCAGCCTTGTAGCAGCAGCGCGCCGAGTTCTTCGATCGTGTTGGCGATGTGCGTGGGGTGGGCGGCGGCGAGCTCGGCGGGGGAGCCCGCGCCGTAGGCGACGCCAATCGAGGCGATCTTGTTAGCCCGCGCGCCGATGATGTCATGCTCCCGGTCGCCGATCATCACAAAGCCTGACCGGTCGGTGCCGGGGTGCAGATCCAGCACCTCGCGCACGAGGGCCGGCTTGTCGGCGTTGGAGAGATCCAGGTTTGCGCCGATCACGCGGGCGAAAAAACCGTCGAGGCCGAAGTGTGCGACGATCGGCGCGGCGAAGTGGGTCGGCTTGGAGGTGACGACGTAGAGGGTCTTGCCACGCTCGCGCAACGCCCCGAGCAATGCGGGTACGCCGTCGAAGAGCAGATTCTCGAACATTCCCTGGCGCGCGAAGTAGTCGCGGTAGGCCTCCACCGCGCGCCACGTCTGCGCCTCGTCGAAGCCGTAGCGGGTCGCGAATGAGCGGCCGAGCGGCGGGCCGATGAACGGGCGCAGGTTCGCCAACTCCTCCGCGATGCCGAACTGCGTCAGCGCGTACCGGACCGACTTGGTGATCCCTTCCGTCGGGTCGGTCAGCGTGCCATCGAGGTCGAAGAGGATGATCTTGTAGGCCACAATTTCTCCCCTCTCGTGTCGCACCGTACCTACCTACGTCGCGCCCGTGGGCATGGCGTGGATAGCGCTAGACAGAATACGGGTGAGGCGGGGCGGGAATCACGGGGCATGGGGGTGAGGGATAGCGGGCAGCGGCCTCGTCCTACCAGCGATCGAACAAGCGTGTTGACGCCCTCACGGAAGCGGTTTATCCTGCGGCCACGGCCAAGAGGAATACGAGCGGTGAGTGTGGTGTCGTCGAGGGGCGGGGTGCGGGGTTCGCCCGTCGGCGCGCGAATGGAGAAGGTTGATGAACGGCACCGAAGCGGTCGCCCGGATCCTGCAAGCGGAGGGGGTCGAATACCTCTTCGCCTACCCGAACAACCCGATCATCGACGCGGCGGCGGCGATCGGCATCCGCCCGATCATCGCGCGCACCGAGAAGACCCTGCTGAATATGACCGACGGGTTCAGCCGCGCGACGAACGGACGCCGCCTGGGCGTCTGCGCGGTGCAGGCGGGGCCGGGGATCGAGAACGCCTATGGTGGCGTCGCACAGGCGTACGCCGACTCGGTCCCGATGCTGATCCTGCCCGGCGGTCCCGATCAGCACCGGCTCGGCGTGCCGGGCGGCGAGTACGATCCGCTGCCGACCTATCGCAACGTGACGAAATGGGCCGCGCGGGTCAACTATGTCGAGCGCGTGCCGGAGATGTTGCGGCGGGCGTTCAGCCAGCTGCGGGTCGGGCAGGGCGCGCCGGTGCTGCTGGAAATCCCGCGCGACGTGATGGGGGCCGAGGTCGATGAGGCCCGTTTCGCCTACACCCCGGCACGTGGCTATCGCTCGGCGGGCGACCCGGAGGATGTGGCCGAGGCGGCGCGACTCCTGCTCGCCGCCAGCCGCCCGGTCCTCCACGCGGGGCATGGCGCCCTCTGGGCCGAGGCGTGGGACGAACTGCGCGAACTGGCCGAACTCCTACAAATCCCGGTGATGACGACGATGGCCGGGAAGAGCGTCTTCCCGGAGGACCACCCCCTGTCGGTGGGCGCGGGCGGGCACACCCTGGCGCGGGCGGCGGGGGAAGCGCTGGTGCGCGCCGATCTCATCCTGGGGGTCGGCGCGAGCTTCGCCAAGGGCTCCTTCTCAGCGCCGCTCCCCGCCGGGAAGACGCTGGTGCAGATCACCAACGCCGAGCGCGACATCGACCGCGACTACCGCACCGACCACGCCGTCATCGGTGACGCCAAGCTGGTGCTGCGCCAGCTGATCGACGAGGTGCGCGCGCAGGGCGGCGGCGGGGCGCGCGGCGGCTACATCGACGCGGCGGGCGAGATCCGCGAGTCGCGCGAGGCCGAGCGGCAGGAGTGGCTGCCGCGCCTGACCTCCGCCGAGTCGCCGATCAACCCGTACCGGGTGATCTGGGAACTCTCGAACGCGGTCGATCACCGCGAGACGATGGTGACGCACGACTCCGGCAACCCGCGCGACCAGACGCTGACCTTCTTCAATTCGCTGGCCCCGCGCGGCTACCTCGGCTGGGGCAAGTCCACCCAGCTCGGCACCGGCCTGGGGATCGCGCTGGGGGCGAAGCTGGCCTACCCGGACAAGCTGGTGATCAACATCATGGGCGATCTGGCGTTCGGCACCGCGGCGACGGAGGTCGAGACGGCGGTGCGCGAGCGCCTGCCGATCATGACGATCTTGCTGAACAACTCGCGGATGGGCGGCTACGGTCACCACATGCCCGCCGCGAGCGAGCGCTTCGGCTCGAACCAACTCTCGGGGCGCTACGCCGGGGTGGCGGCGGAATTGGGCGCGTACAGCGAGCGGGTCGAGGATCCGAACGAGGTGGCCGCCGCGATCGGGCGCGGGATCGCGGCGACGCGCGAGGGCCGACCGGTCGTGCTGGAGATGATCACCAAGGAGGAGCCGGTCTTCCCGTCCGCGGGCGCGGTCCTCGCCGCCGCCGGGGAGCGGGTCAGCGCGGGGCTCTACTAGGGCTACAGCCGCCGCACGGCAGACCACCTCGCCCACTGTGATGACAGCGCAAAGGGAGCGCCGCCCCGATTCTCTCGGGGCGGCGCTCGTCGTAGTGTACCTGCCGTCATCAGGCGAGCGGTCGTCGGCTCAACTCCCCTGCGCGTTGTCCACCTTCGCTATCGGCGTCGCGACCTCCGCGTCGCCATCGGCGCTGAGGGTCGCGCCGGTCGGCGTGATCGGCAGCGTCTCGGCCGGTTCCGTCGCGAGCGGCGGGGCGGCGGGGTCGGGAGCCTTACTGAAGACGAGCCCTTCGCCCCCTTCAGGCGGGGCATCGGCGCGGAGGGCATCGCCCGGGGCGAAGTCGCCATCGGTGAGGCCATCAACGAGCGCATCCTGCACGAAGTCCTGCACGATCCGGCGGATCGGGCGCGCGCCGAATTCGGGCTGCGTGTTCTGGTCGAGCAGCCAGTCTTTCGCGGCGGGGGTGATCGTAAGGCGCAGCCCCGCCGCCGCCGCCATCCCGTTGACCCGCCCGAGGCTGAGATCGAGGACCTTGCCTAGTTGGTCGCGGCTGAGCGGTGTGAAGGTCACGATCTTGTCGATCCGGTTGAGGAATTCGGGCCGGAAGTGGCTGCGCAGGACATCGTCGATCTGCTCGCGCGTCGTCTCGGGCAGCGGCGCACCGGCCTGCGCGTTCCCCTCGGCCAGGATGTACTCGGTGCCGAGATTCGAGGTCATGATGATGATCGTGTTGCGGAAGTCGATCCGCCGCCCCTTGCCGTCGGTCAGCCAGCCGTCGTCGAGGACTTGCAGGAAGAGATTGTAGACATCGGGGTGTCCCTTCTCCACCTCGTCGAAGAGGACGACCGAACTCGGCTTGCGCCGCACCTGCTCGGTCAGTTGCCCGCCCTCCTCGTAGCCGACGTAACCGGGCGGTGCGCCGACCAGCCGCGCGACGGTGTGCTTCTCGCCGTATTCTGACATATCGATCCGCACCATCGCCTCCTCGGTGCCGAAGAGGAATTCGGCGAGGGCGCGCGCCGTCTCGGTCTTGCCGACGCCGCTGGGGCCGAGGAAGAGGAACGAGCCGATCGGGCGTTTGATGTCGCGGAAACCGGCGCGGGCGCGGCGGTAGGCGCGGCTGATCGCGGCGATCGCCTCGTCCTGGCCGATCACCCGCTCGTGCAACTCCTCTTCCATCCGCGCCAGCCGTTCGCGCTCCGGCCCGACCATCTGGCCGACCGGCACGCCGCTCATCGCGCCGACGGCGGCGGCGATGTCGCCGGCGTCCACGGTCGGGTCGGGGGCGATCCCGGCGGTGCGCAGCTCCGGCGCGGTCGCCCCGGCGAGTTGTACCAGGACGCAGGCGCGCTCGATCGCCGCCAGGGCGGTGGCGGGGAGCGCACCGGGGAGGTATTGCTTGGCGAGCGCGGCCGCCGCGGCCATCGCGTCGGCGGCGAAGGTGATCGTGTACTCCCGCTCGAAAGAGGCGCGGTGGAGGTCGAGGATCGCCGTCGCCTCGGCGACGGTCGGCGGCTCGAAGCGCAGCGGCACGGTCGCCTCGGCGATGGTGCCGTCGGCTTCGAGCCACTTGTTAAAGCCCTGCGTCGAGGCAGTCCCGATCAGCCGCAGGCGGCGGTCGGTGAGGGCGGTGCGGATCGCCATCCCCGCCTCGGCGTAGCCGGGGAACGCGCTGCCGCCGAAGAAGAGCGGCAGATCGGGGACGAGCAAGATCCCGCCGTGCGCCACGCGCAACGCCAGCTCGATATTCGCCTCCGGGTTGCCGAGGAGCGCCGCCGGTTGGAGCGCCCAGATCCCCTTGCCGACCCCCTGCGGCAGCTGATCGCGCGCGGCGAGTTGCGCCAGGGCCGCGATCAGGGTGCGGCGCCCCGAGCCCGGTTCGCCGATGATGACCACGCTGTTGCGCCGCCGCTGGAGCAGAATATTGACCAATTCGCGCAGCGGGGCGGCGCGCTCGGTCACGCGCGCCCAACTCAGCCCCTTCGCCGCCACGACCAGATCGGCGACGATCGCGGTGTTGCCTTCGCCCGCGATACTCCCCTTGCCGCCGTTGATCTGCGTCAGCGCATCGCTGATCTGCTCGTTGCTGATATTGAAGCGCTTGAGGATCGCGCTGGCCGGACCCTCGACCGCCATCAGCGCGGCCAGCAGGTGATCGGTGCCGACCCAGGCGAGGCGGTAATTGTCGGCGATGATCCGGGCGCGGTCGAGGACCAGGGCGAGGTTCGACGAGAGGGCGACGCGCTGCCCGCCATCGGCCTCGAAGAGGAGGTCCGAGGGCGGGACGATACTCGGCAGGGCGAGATAGCTCTCGACCGACGCGCGCAGCGCGAAGACATCGACGCCGAAGTGGAGCAGGATCTTATTGGCATTGCCATCGGCCTGATTGAGCAGGGCCAGCAGCAACTGCTCGGCGGTGAGCGCTCGCGCGCTATGGCGTCGCCCGATGGCAACGGCCATATTCAGCGCGCGGATCGCCGAGACCGAGAAGGTGTGGAGATCGAGGACATCGGAGGTTCTGGTCTGCATATGGCGGTTATCCAGTCGTGAGTCGTGAGTCGTGAGAGAATCGGTAGTCGGTAGTGGCGGGTGCCTGAGCGGCGAACGCCGCACTATGTACGCGGGCCGGACCGCGCGGGTGTCGGCCTCGTGGCCTGCGCGAAGTATATCAGGCTGCGGTTCGGGTCTCCGCCCCCGACTATATGCCGGGCGTCCGGTGTTGCCGGGCGGCGCGCGGGTCGAGGCGGCGCTGATGGACGGTGAGGAGTGCTTGGAAGCCGAGCGCCGTCCAGGCGCGCGCCGCCCCGCGATTCGCCGGGAGGTAGGTGACGAAGAGGCCGCACGCCCCGCGCTGCTCTGCGAGATCCGCGAGCGCGGCGACGAGGGCGCGCAGGACACCGCGCCCGCGCGCGGTCGGTTCCACGAAGGCGCTGTCGATGTAGAGGCAGGGGGTCGGCGTGGCCGAGGGCATCCAACCACCGAGACCCGCGAGCGGGAAGGCGCTGAGCCCACCGAGCGCCACGCCATCGGCCTCGGCGAGCAGCACGATGGTCGCGGGGTTATCGAGATTCTCCGCCATGTCGCGCCGCCGGGTTGCGTCGAGATCGGGCGGCGCGAAGGCGTAGATCGGCGCGCGGTGATGATGGTGCGCCTCGGCGAGTGTGAAATGCACGGCCCGCTCGAGGTCGGCGGGTCCGGCGCGACGCACCGTCAGCCCGCACGGCGCGGGCCGCTCCGCGCCGCGCGGCAAGAAGGCGTACCGATCCTGCCGCGCGAAGCCGAGATCGAGCCAGAACTCGGCGCAGTCGTCGCCGTCCGGGATGGCGAGCAGTTGGGCGTCCGCGCCGCGCGCGAGGCCCCACGCGGCGATCTCGGCGTAGAGATCGGCCAGGAGATCGGCGGCGCGCGGGTCGGCAACGCCCCAATCGTCGCCGCCGATGCTGAGGAAGTGGTCGGGCGCATAGGCGCGGTAGCCGGAGCCGCGCGGCAAGCGTACCTCGTGGGCGATCAGGTAGGCGGTGACCGTCCCGACCCGTCCCGCCACCAGGGCGCGCGAGCGCTCCCCCGCGCCATGCAGTGAGCCACGCAACACCCCTTCCAGGAGGGCGCGCCGCTCGACGAGCGGGCGTCCCCAGGCGGCGCGGGCGGAATCGCGGGGCGTCGCCCGCCCACGATGCGTCGCCCAAGTGTCGAGCAGGGCGGGAATCTGCGCCGATCCGAGGGGCTGGATGGGGGGCGTCGGGCCGCTCACCAGGGGCCGAAGGCGTGCGGGAGGAGTTCGGCCAGCGTGAGGGTCTGGCGCGTGCCGCGCAGATTGGCGCAGATGACGACGCACTGCGGCCCGAACTCGGCGAGGACCTGCCGACAGGCACCGCACGGCGTCGGCGGGGTCGCACCTTTGGCAACGACCGCGACGGCGAGGACCGTCGGCCCGCCAGTGGACGAGCCGAGCTGCCCCGCCGCGCGGGCGGTGAAGATGGCGGTGCGCTCGGCGCAGTTCGTCAGGCCGTAGGAGATATTCTCGACGTTGCAGCCGGCGATGATCTCCCCGCGCGAGGTCAGGAGCGCCGCGCCGACGCGGAACCGCGAGTAGGGCGCATAGGCACGCCGCCGCGCCTCCAACGCCGCCGCAATCAACGCCTCCTCCTCTGCCGGGGTGATCGCTCGCGTCGTCATGGATCGTCGCCTACCCATACCCGCCCACCTCCCCCGCTTCGCCGGTGCCACGCCGTGACAAGTATCCGGCGGTGGCGGGTCGGGTGCAAGAGGAGGATATGGGTGCGGGGACGACGCGAGGGATGGCTGAGGCGCAACCACGACTGATGTGGGATGCAAGGCGCCTGTACGCGTTGATGCCGCTACCGGCTAGCGGTTGAAACCGCCAACCACCTCTGTTTGGCTTGCCAGCAAATGCGCGCGGGGCCGGGGCGATCGCCCCGGCCCCGCGCGCAACCCTACGGCCTTTAGCCCTGGCGGGTCCAGTTGGCGATATTCCAGTAGTCCACGTCCCAGGTGGAGTAGTTGATATTCTGCAGCGTGTTGGAGCGCCCGTAGACGCTCTTGCGGTTGACGATCGCGAGGTGGACGAAGTTCTGGACGATCAGATCGTTCATCTTGATGAAGAGCTGCGCCCGCTTATCGTCGTCCAGCTCGGTACGCGCCGCCTCATACGCCTGATCGTACTCGGCGTTCTGCCAGCGGCTGCGATTACCCTTCGACCAACTATTCGCCTTCTGGTCGGCGTTGGCCCCCACCCAGTTCGCCATGTAGGATTGGGGATCGGGCGAGGTGTTGCTGGACGTGTACATCTCGATGTCGGCGTAGAAGTGGGCGGCGGTGTCGGGATTGCCGGCATCGGAGGAGAAGAAGACCGCCGCATCGATACTCTTCAGCTCGGTCTTGACGCCGAGCTTCTCCCAGCCATCCTTGATGATCTGTTGCGTCTTCTGCCGGACCTGATTGACCGTGGTCTGGTAGAGGACGCTCAACTTCACATCGCCCTTGGCACGGTAGTTGTCCGCTCCGCGCTTGTAGCCGACCTCCTCCAGGAGCGCGTTCGCCTTGTCGAGGTTGAACTCCACGCTGGTGTTCTTCGAACTGAACTGCGGCGGATCGTAGAGCAGATTCACCCCGATCTCGCCGGCGCGCCCGTAGATTCCGTCGATGACCGACTTGCGATCCGCCGCCAGCGAGAGGGCCTGGCGCACCTTGATGTCGGTCAGGAAGGGGTGCGGGGCCTTCAGGCTCGACCGTTCGCCGTCGACTTCCTTGTTCGGGTCGGTGAAGTTGACCAGCAGCCGCTCGATCCCGCCGCCGGGGGCGAATTGGGCGACGCCCTTACCGCCGGACTCCAGCTGCTTGAGGATCGAGTCCTCCACCTGCAAGTTCCAGGCGTAGTCGTAGTCGCCGGTCTGGAGGACAGCGCGGGCGGCCGAGACCGCGTCGCCGCCGCCCTTCAACTCGACGCGGTCGAAGAACGGCTTGTTCGGCTCGCGATAGTTGGGGTTGATGTCGTAGATGACGGCGTCGCCCGGCTTGAATTCGAGGACCTTGTACGGCCCGGTGCCAACCGGCTTGAGATTGTTCGGCGAGGTGCGCGACCCCGCGCCCTTATCCTTCTCGAAGATGTGCTTCGGCAGGATGTTGCCAGCAGAGCCGAAGAAGGGCAGGAACCAGCCCGGGGTCACATCCTTGAAGACGACCCGCACCGTCAGGGGATCGATCTTCTCGACCTTGGAGACGGTGATGTACTTGGCGACGCTGGTGGCGGCAGTCTTCTCATCGGCGATGTAGTCGTAGGTGAAGACGACGTCGTCGGCGGTGAGCGGCTGGCCGTCGCTCCACTTCACGTCGGGCTTCAGCTTATAGGTCACGCTCTTGCCATCCGACGCCAGCCCGCCGTTCGTATCGGTCGGCACTTCGGAGATCAGGATGGGGATGATATTGCCCTGGCTGTCGATCGTCGCCAGTGGCTCGTAGACGATCCGCCCGATCAGATCATCCTTCGTCCCCGAGGAGAGGTGCGGATTGTAGGTGACCGGTGCCTGCGACTGGAGGATCTTGACCGTGCCGCCACCGCCTCGCTTCGTCGGTCCGCCGCTCGCCGCCGTCGTTGGCGCGGCCGCGCCCGCTGCGGTGGCGGCGGGGGAGGCGGCCCGTGACGCCGTGGCACCGGGAGCCGCCGTGGTGGCCCGCGCGCTGCCACCGGTGTTGACACCGGCAATCGTCGGCACCGCCGTCGGGGCGGTTGAGGCGACCGCAGTGGTCGGCGTGGCGGGCGTGCCGCCGCAAGCGGCGAGCGCCGCTGCGATCGCTGATGCCGACGCGCCGAGCGCGACGGCGCGGGTGACGAACTGGCGACGGTTGAGCCGCCCCGCGGTCAGGTCTTGCGCGATGCTGGACAGGGGCGAATTTGCATGTTCACTCATGACTCGTTTCTCCCTCTACCGTGGACCACATGGTCGAACTATCACGAATGCTCCCGGCGCGGGGGAGCTTTGGGAAACACGGGAGCCGGGGTACACCACCATGATCGACATCGACCGACAGAGAGTACCCGAGAGCGATCATCACGGATCGCGCGCATCTACAGCTGCGTAAAGGTGCGTCCGGTGGGTGTCCGCCCCCCGCACCAGCGGCGCGGGGGAGGCGGACAGAGTGGTCGGGGACCGCTACTTCTTGACCCAGTTGGCGATATTCCAGCTCTCGCAGTCCCAGGAAGTCGTGGGACCGATATCCAGGTTCTTCGCCTTGCACGAGACGCTCTGCCGGTAGACCAGCGGGATCTGCGCGTAATCCTGGACCATGATGTCGTTGGCCTTAATGAACAGCTGCGCACGCTTCGCCGGGTCGAGTTCCTTCTCCAACTGATCGATCGTCGCGTCGTAGTCCTTGTTGGACCAGCGCCCGTAGTTGCCCAGGGACCACTGATTCGATTTCTGCGCGATCTTCTCCGTGGTCTGGTCTTCCATGTACGAGAACGGCTCGGGGGTCGAGTTGCCGTTGGTGAACATCTCGACGTCGACGTAGCACTTAGCGGCGGTGTCGGTATTGCCGAGGTCGGAGGAGAAGAAGACGCCCGCATCAGCCGACTTCAACTCGGTCTTGATCCCGGCCTTCTCCCAGGCATCCTTGATGATCTGCTGCGTCTTCTGCCGCACGGTGTTGACCGTGGTGTAGTAGACCAGGCTCAATTGTACGCCACCCTTGGCGCGATACTGACCGCTCTTGGTCCAGCCGGCCTGATCGAGAACCTGGTTTGCTTTGTCCAGGCTGAATTCCGACTTGTTGTTCGGGGAGTTGAACTGGGCCGGAGTATAGAGGATATTGTCGGCGATCGCGCCGCCCTGGCCGTAGCCCACATCAACGATCGTCTTCTTGTCGCAAGCGAGGGCCATCGCCTGGCGCACCGCCTTGTCGGTGAGGAATGGGTGCGGCGTGTTCTTCTCCGACCGTTGGCCGTCCACTTCCTTGTTCGGGTCGCTGAAGTTGATGATCAGACGCTCGCAATTCGGGCTGATGATCGTGAAGACCGAGCCACGGGTGCCGGTCTGCTGGAGCTGCGTGAGGATCGCCGCCTCGACCTGGAGGTTCCAGCCGTAGTCGTAGTCGCCGGTCTGGATCACGGCGCGGGCTGCCGAGACCGCGTCGCCGCCGCCCTTCCATTCGACCCGATCGAAGAATGGCGCGTTGGCATCACGGAAGTTCGGGTTAATCTCGTAGGAGACGGCGTCGCCCGGCTTGAAGCCGCCCTGCACCACGCGGTAGGGGCCGGTGCCGACCGGCTGGAGGTTCGCGGCGAAGTTCTTGGCTGCCTCGCCCTTGCCAGCGCTGAAGATATGCTGCGGCAGGATGACGCCACGGTAGCCACCGACGAATGGGATGTACCATCCCGCCTGCGACTCCTTGAAAGTGATCCGCACAGTGGTGTCGTCGACCGCCTCGACCTTCTCGATCGACTTATAATCGCCGGTCGTCGTCGCGCCGGTCTTGGGGTCGATGACGTAGTCGTAGGTGAAGGCAACGTCCTTGGCGGTGAACGGCTGGCCGTCGCTCCACTTCACGCCCGACTTCAGCTTCCAGGTGACGACCTTCTGGTCGGCGGAGAGCCCGCCGTTCGCCTGGGAGGGGATCTCCGTGGCCAGGATCGGGATGAACTTGCCGTCACCGTCGATCGTCGCCAGCGGCTCGTAGACCGGCCGGGAGGCATCCTGATCCTTGGTGCCCTGCGCGAGGTGCGTGTTGAGCACGGTCGGAGCCTGCCAGTAGAGGAGCTTCAGCGTCCCGCCGCCGCCGCGCTTGCCCGGCGAGGCGGGCGGGGACGCGACCGGAAGACCCGCGACGTTGCCGCCGGACGCGGTGGCCGTGCCGGCTCGTGTCGCGGTGGCCCCGGCGCGGGTGACGGTAGCGGCGCTTGGCGCTGTGGAGGCGGTCGCGACGCGAGCCGCCGCCGTGGTCGGCGCTGCCGACGCCGCGGTCGAGGGGGCGGTCGATGCCACCGGCACACTGGTCGGGGTGGTGGTCGCGCCGCCGCAGGCGGCGAGGACCGCGCCGATCGCCGAGGCCGAGAGGCCCAGGGCGGCGGCGCGACGGATGAAGTCACGCCGACTGAGCGCGCCGCTGGTCAGGTCGCGAGCGAGCGAGCGGATAGGATCGCGATCGGACATGTTTCCTCCACACTACAGCCAATTCTGTGGGCATACTCACCGTGATCGAATGGTGAGTCGGGACGATATTCGGTCTGGGCGCCATGCAATAGGACGTCGGCGCTGCGGAAAAGGTTCCCAGGGGGCGCCAGGCCACGGAAAAGCCGGGGGGCTGTACCCCGGCTTTTCCGTGGCCTGGCGTTAGGGCCGTCACGCGGACACTATTTCCTGACCCAGTTGCCGATGTTCCACAGCTCCGAGTCCCACGGGGTGTATTGCCCGACTTCGAGGGTCTTGCTGATGCCGGAAACGTTCTTACGGGCCACCAGTGGGATCTCGGCAAAATCGTTGATCTCGATGTCGTTGGCCTTGATAAAGAGTTCGGCGCGCTTGGCAGGGTCGAGCTCCGTCTTCAACTGCTCGATGACGGCGTCGTATTCTTTGTTCGACCAGCGCGTGTAGTTGTTCCCGGACCAACTGTTGCTCTTCTGGGCGATCTGCGCCGTCGTCAGCCCTTCCATGTAGCTGAACGGATCGGGGGACGAGTTGCCATTGGTGTACATCTCGATGTCGTTGTAGAAGAGCGAGGCCGAGTCGACATTGCCGCCGGAACCCGGGGCGAAGAAGACGCTCGCGTCGACCGACTTCAATTCCACCTGGACGCCGATCTTCTCCAGGCCGTCCTTGACCACCTGCTGCGTCTTCTGGCGCACCGCGTTGACGGTGGTGGAGTAGGTGATCTTCATCGGCACGCCACCCTTGGCACGGTACTGGCCGCTCTTGGCCCAGCCCGCAGCGTCGAGCAGGGCGTTCGCCTTGGCGAGGTCGTACTCGGACTTGGTGTTGGGCGAATTGTACTGCGGCGGGTTGTAGAGGACGTTGTTGCCGATCGCACCCGACTTGCCGTAGATCGTGTCCACGATCGACTTCTTGTCGCAGGCGAGGGCGTAGGCGTTGCGGACGCTCTTATCGGTCTGGAACGGGTGCGGCGTGTTCTTCTCCGACCGCTGCCCATCGACTTCCTTGTTCGGATCGGAGAAGTTGATCAGGATGCGCTCGGTGCTGGACCCGTTGTTCGCCGCCACGATCCCCTTCCCGCCGGTCTCCAATTGGGTGAGGACGGCGGCGTCGACCTGGAGGTTCCAGGCGTAGTCGTAGTCGCCAGTCTGGAGGACGGCGCGGGCGGCGGAGGGAGCGTCGCCGCCGCCCTTGACCTGCACCGTGTCGAAGAAGGGGCCGTTGGCATTGCGGTAATTCTCGTTGATGGTGTAGGTCACCGTGTCGCCCGGCTTGAAGTCGGTGACCTTGTACGGCCCGGTGCCGACCGGCTTCAAGTTGGCCGGGAAATTCTTGGCCGGCTCGCCGATCCCATCCTTGAAAATGTGCTGCGGCAGGATGAGCCCGTTCTGGTTGACGAAGGGGAGGAACCAGGCCGCTTCGGGAGCCTTAAACGTGATCTTGACGGTGGTGTCGTCGATCGCCTCGACCTTGTCGATCGTCTTGTAGCTGCCGATCGTCGTCGCGGCACTCTTCGGATCGGCGATGAATTGGTAGGTGAAGGCGACATCCTTCGCCGTGAAGGGGGTGCCGTCGCTCCACTTCACGCCCGACTTCAGCTTCCAGGTGACGGTCTTGCCATCCTGGGAGAGGCCGCCGTTCTCGCGCGAGGGGATCTCGGCGGCGAGGATCGGGACGTACTTGCCGTCGCCGCCGATCGTCGCCAGCGGCTCGTAGACCGGGCGGGAGGCATCGGTGTCCTTCTGGCCCTGGATCAGGTGCGGGTTGAGCACGACCGGCGACTGCCACCAGAGGAGCTTCAACTGGCCTCCGCCACCACGCTTCGTCGGTCCGGTCGCCGCGCCGGCTGTCGCGGAGGCGGGCGCGGTCGAGGCGGCGGCGGTGGCCGGGCGAGTGGCCAAGGCGGCAGCACTCGCCGCCGGGCTGGCGGACGCCGCCGCAGACGGCGCGGCGGATGGGGCGACCGATGGTGCGGTACTGGCTGCTGCCGCCCGCGTGGCGGTCGGCACAACCGGCGCACTGGTCGGGGTGGTGGTCGCGCCGCCGCAGGCGGCGAGGACCGCGCCGATCGCCGAGGCCGAGAGGCCGAGCGCGGCGGCGCGACGGATGAACGCGCGGCGGCTGAGTCGTCCGGTGGTGAGATCGGCGGCGAGCGAATAGAGCGGTTCGTGATCGGCCATGCGCTGTGTCCTCCTCGTTGTGTGTTCTTCCCCAGACAAAAAATAAGCGATACCAAGCTGCCCGCGCCGCCGTCTCATAACGGCGGCGGCGAGCGAGTGGCCGGGGGCAGAACATCAGCGTTCGGACGGGGCGCGGCGTTGCGCGGATACCATGGGAGCAGCTGATATTGGGCGGCGGCGCCCCGCTATCCATATTGTGTGCCATGCGCGGTGGATTGAGCGCAGTATAGGGGCGACATGCCGCTTCGTCAAGCGGTCGAACGGGATGGGCCGAAAGAGTTGTACCAAGGGTACAAGGCTCGATAGCTCCGGCACGAATATATCCCCGCAATTGTGCTGTTGTGCTGGTCACTATTGGCAGTTTTGGCCCCCCTGGAGGGTGGTTTGGGCTGTGCGCGATCGTTGTGCACGAGCGCACGGTGCGGAGTCGATCCCCGCGACAATGTCATTGTGCCCCTTGCCTGATGGTGTCACTGTTCTCTCACCCTTTGTGCTATCCCGACGTGGTCGGGGATAATGATGGGGAGACGGCGTGCGCGGCTCGTGGGTCGCCCGTCCATGATGCGCGAGGAGCAGATGAAAGGGCAGTTGCGACGGGCGACGAAGTGGTTGGCGGTAATTACCACCGTCGGGATGTTCGTGGTGCTGGTGATGGGCGCGACCGTGACCGTGACCGGCTCGGGCGAGGGCTGCGGCACGTCGTGGCCGCTCTGCAACGGGCGCCTCATCCCCGAGTTCGCGGTGGCGACGGCGATCGAGTACAGCCATCGGATCGTCACGGCGATCGAGGGGCTGCTGATCCTGGGGACGGCGGTCGGCGCGCTGGCCTTCTGGCGCGACCGCCGCGAGGTGCGCGTGCTGGTGCCGGTGATGGTCTTCTTCCTCCTCCTCCAGGCCGGGCTGGGGGCGCTGGCGGTGAAGTTCCCGACCTCTGACGAGGTGTTGGCGCTCCATTTCGGCATCTCCCTGGTCGCCTTCGCCAGCGTCCTGCTGACGACGACGATCATCTTCGGCATCGACAACGGGCGCGACGCGCTGCGCGATCGGCTCGTGCCACAGGGGGTGCGGTGGGGGGCGTGGGGGCTGCTCGTCTACACCTACGGTGTGGTCTATCTGGGTGCCTACGTGAACCACACCGATGCCAGCCTGGCCTGCCTCGATTGGCCGCTCTGCCAGGGTTCGGTCTTCCCCGGTTTCACTGGGCCGGTCGGGATCGTCTTCTCGCATCGGTTGGCGGCGGTCTTCCTGACCCTCGGCATCGGCTGGCTCTTCCTCTGGTGCTGGCGCGCGCGCGCGGTGCGCCCGGATCTCGCCTGGGCAAGCGTGCTCACGCTGGCGATGCTGCTCGGCCAATCGGCCACCGGGGCGGCGGTCGTCTTCTCGCGCCTCAACCTCTTCAGCGCGCTCAGCCACGGCGCGGTCGTCACCCTGTACTTCGGCGCGCTGGCGTATATCTGCTTCGGTATGCTGCCGCGCCCGCGCGCCGTGCGCGAGAGTGCCGACTTCCCCGCTGCCGCCGCATCCGCCTCCGCCAGCTATCCGGCGGGCACGACCCGCGCGCGGGTCGGCTGATCCTGGCGCGAATCGTGCGCGACCATTCGGCGATGATTGTTCGCTAGTCTGTGCTGCCGTGCTGATATGAAGGGGGTCGCGTGCGAGGGTGCTTGCAGGGATTGGTGCTGCTCGTGGCGGTGTTCGTCCTCCTGGCCGCCGGGGTGTTCTGGTTCCTCTCGCGCCCGCCCGCAATGGCGCAGCAGCTCACGACGGTGGCGGTCAGCAGCGCCGCCGCGGCGAGCTTCGATCAGAAGGTGGCCACGGTGCAGGCGGCGGGCGGCCCCGTCACCGTGGAGATCACCGAGCAGGAGGCGACCTCCAAACTTGCCGCGACCCTGGCCGCCGAGCCGACCGCGCCCAGGATCGAGAATCCCCAGATGAGTTTTCGCGGAGGCAAGGTCGTCGTCAGCGGCGTCTCGCGGGAGACCCCGATCCCGATCGCCGTCGTGGTGACCGGGTGGATCGAGGCGCGCGAGGGGCGTCTCGTCACCACGGTCGAGCAGATCGACACCGGGCGCTTCCCGCTCCCCGACGCGATGGCGGCGCAGATCACCGATCTCGCCAGCGACACCAACCGTCTCAACGAGGGGCTGCCGATCACCGTCAACGAGATGCGCGTCCTCGAAGGGCGCCTCGTGCTGACCGGTCAGTCGAAATAGCGCCGCGCCCCCGCGTCCACGGTCCGCGACCGGCGCGCGGGGGATACTGAGAATTGCCGATGAATCCGAACACCGATTCGCCCTTGCCGCTCGGGTCGTTGCAGTTGGCCTATTGCATCATCTACGTGGCCGATCTCGCGTCGATGACCCGGTTCTATGGCGAGGTCCTGGGGTTGCCGATCGCGGAGCGCAACGAACGCTTCGTCGCCTTCGGCGGCACGGCCACGCCCCTGGCGCTCGAAGTGGGCGGACCGCCCGTGGACGGCCCGCGCGGGAAAGAGCGCAACCCGACGCTGGTGCAATTCGCGGTGGGCGACATCGCGGCGGCGGTTTCGGCACTCGCCGCGCGCGGGGTGGCGATCGAGGGCGACATCCGGCGCGGCGGCTTCGGCGCGCTGGCCTTTTTCCGCGACCCGGAAGGGAATCGCCTGGCGCTGCTGGAGCGGGCATAGCTCACCCAGCCCCCGCGGGGGTATTCACCGGGCGTGGGTGACGGCAAGACGTGCGGGCATATGCAATACGCCCCTACGCCCCACCGCACTGCCTCGTCTCAGAGACCATCGGTGTCCCTGGCGTCGGGGATACGATCGCGCGCGGCGAACACTATCCACTGTCGGTTGTAGGGGCGTATTGCCTACGCCCAACCCACGCCCAGGCTTCTACAAACGTTGGCGAGCGGACGACGGGCGGGCGTAGGCAATACGCCCCTACAACCAACCGCCCTACTCGGCAGCATATGCCCGCGTGTCCCAAGGCGCGCCCGCGCTCACTCGTCACTCGTCAGTCGCCCCTCCCCGCCCCCTCCGGGTCTCCGCGTCTCCTATTCCGTCCCCCCTCGCCCACTTGCTCACGCTCTAACGACTGACGACCGGCGACTGAGGACGTTCTTCCCTTGACCCTGACCAGTACCCCTTGCGACAATCGCGGCGTCGGCGATTCTTCGCGGGGGGTGAGGCGCGATGGGCGATTTGGGCGCGGTCTACGCGGCGGTCGAGCGGGAGCGAGAGCGTTTCATCGGCGATTTGCAGCGGGTGGTACGCCAGCCGAGCATCTCGTCGCAGGGGATCGGCGTGCGGGAGTGCGCCGAATTGCTGGTCACGATGATGGGCGACCTGGGGATCGACGCGCGGGTGCTGGAGACCGCCGGTTTGCCGGTCGTCTACGGCGAGATTCGCGCGCCGAACCCGGACGCCCCCACGCTGGTGATCTACAACCACTACGACGTGCAGCCGCCGGAGCCGCTGGAGGAGTGGGACTACCCGCCATTCGGCGCGGAGGTCCACGACGGGATCCTCTACGGGCGCGGCGCGACCGACGCGAAGGGGAACCTGCTGGCGCACCTGAAGGCGGTCGACGCCTTCCGGGTCGCCGGAGTGTCGCTGCCCTGCAACCTGAAATTCCTCTTCGATGGCGAGGAGGAGAGCGGCAGCCCGAGCCTCCCCGACTTCGTCGCGGCGCACACCGACTTGCTCGCCGCCGACGCCGCCCTCTCGTTCGACGGCGGCTTCGACGCGGATGATCGCCCCCACATCGGCTTCGGGAGCAGCGGGCTCCTCTTCGTGGAGATTCGGGCGCGCGGCGCGCGGGCCGACCTCCACTCGGCCCGCGCGCGGCTGGTGGAGAATCCCGCGTGGCGACTCGTCTGGGCGTTGGGTGCCTTGAAAGGGCCGGATGGTCGGATTAACCTGGACGGCTTCTACGACGCGATCCGCCCGGTGACGGACATCGATCGCGCGGCGCTGGCGCAGACCGGCTGGAACGACGAGGCGCAGCGGCGCAGCCTCGGCACCGACCACTTCCTCGGCGGGGTCAGCGGGCTGGCGTCGTTCGAGCAGTTGCTCTTCACGCCGACCTGTAATATCGCCGGCTTCGGCACCGGCTGGATGGGCGAGGGACACAAGACGGTGCTGCCGAGTCGCGCCGCTTGTCGGCTGGATTTCCGCCTCGTCGCCGACCAGGACCCGGACACGATCCTCGCCGCGCTGCGCCGCTTCCTCGACGAGCACGGCTGCGCCGACTTCGAGGTCGAGGATATGGGCTCGATCGAGCCGTCGCGCACGACCCTCGACACCCCGTTCGCGGCGGTCGTGATCGACGCGGCGCGGCAAGTCTACGGCGGCGAACCGGCGGTGCGCCCGACCGGCGACGCCTCCGGTCGGCAAGGGGTCTGGCTCGGCGGGCGGCTCGGCGGTATCCCCGCCGCCGGGACGGGCATCGGCCCGCCCGCCTGGCGCGGCCACGCCGCCAACGAGTTCATGTCCCTCGCTCACTACCTCAATGGGATTAAGTACGCCGCGACGATCTGGGAGCTGTTCGGCGCGCGGCGGTGAGAGGGGAGGAATCTCTCCCCGCCGCTCCGGATGAACCGGATTGATCCTGCTGCACGTCAGGACAATGCCCGGCGGCGACCCGCCCCTACAAGGGAGGGTGGGGGCGGGGGGCTAACAGGCGGTTGTAAAAGCTAGCAATCAGCCGCTGGGGGCGGTTTACGACTCGCCCTGCGATGTGATCGCGATCCACTCCCTTTACGATGACCGATCACCGATGCGCTCCTGTAGCGCCTCAATTCGGGCCGCCAACGCGTCGAACTGCGCGTTGATTGCGGCGCGGACGTCTCGGAGGCGGGCGGCGGCGGCGGCGAGTTCGGGCGCGGTGAGGGCGCGATGGCTCTCGAAGGTGGCGGTGTCGGCGTCATCGGCGGGGTAGGGCGGGGCGCAGATGAAGAGGACGCGCGAGAGATCAGGGCCGGGGTTGCGATAGGAGAGGGTGACGAGCGGCGGGGTGCCGATCGTGTCGCCCGGCCCACAAGCGAGTTCGACCGTCGCGCCGGTCGCGGGGTCGCCCATCGTGACAACCAGTTGCCCAGCCAAGATATAAGTGATTTGTTCGAGCGAACGGTGAGCATGGATGCCGAATTCGCCGATCGGCAGCCGCCCCTCGGCCAGGGTGAGGCCAGCCAGTCCGGGGAGCGGGATCGGGTGGACGGCGATCCCGTCCGGCGCGATGACGACGAAGTCATCGCTGACGCGCGTCGGTTGTGGTGGTGGTTGTTGCATCGGCGCCCCTCCCTCGTCGTACGACCTCGCGCGGTTCGCGTTAGCCCGCCCTGCTTCTCCTCGATTCACCGCATTGTAATTCTGTCGTTCGAGCGCGGCTAGTGCGTCGCGGCAGGGTAGTGTCACGACTCTCCCTGATCTTTTGGAACTTTCCCCACACCACAACGTTTGTAAGAGCACGACGTAACCGCGAACGATTCTGAACGATCTGCTTTCGCTTCACGGCGACAATACGGTCTTGGACGATCGACCTGGCGACGCAGATCATCAGGCTTGGGATCGCCTTGTCCGCGAGGAGTGCGCTGTGCGGCGTCACCGGCGAGAGGTTCGGGAGTTCGCGACACCATGTGGGTCGCCGGTCGATGATTGGAGGTGGACGATGCAAGCTGGGACACGCTCTCGACGGTTCGCGCGTTATTGGCTGCCGCGTTTAGCTGCGCTGGTGCTCCCGCTTATCCTCCTATTGACCGCGTGCGGCGGTTCGTCGGCCCCCGCCAACGAGGCTTCCAGCGACATGGTATCTACCGGTGGGGGAGCGGCGTCCAGCGGTGGGCGTGCCGCCGCGCCCGCCGCGCCCGCCGCGCCTGGGGCGATCGCCCCGACGATGGCGGCAGTGCCCCAATCCGGGCCGGGTACGACACAGGCCAGCCCCGGACCCGCGCCGCGCAGGCTGCTGATCAAGACCGGGACGCTCGGGCTGCTGGTGCGCGATGTCGATGCGTCCTTCGGGCGGATCAGCGCCATCGCCCAGCAGTACGGCGGCGAGGTGTCGCAGTACACCAACAGCAAGAACGGCGAGCGGCGCGTGGCGACCGTGACGATCCTCGTCGATAGCGCGCAGTTCGAGGCGGCGATGACGGCGTTGCGCGAGATGGACCAGGTCGTTGAGCGACGGGCCGACAAGGCCGAATCGACAGACGTCAGCGAGGAGTTCGCCGATGTGCAGGCGCAGATCGCGAACCTGGAGGCGACCGAGCGCCAGTTGCGCGCGATCATGGAGAAGGCCACGCGCACCGAGGACATCCTGAACGTCCAGCGCGAGATCACCACCGTGCGCGGCCAGATCGAGCGACTGCAAGGCCGGGCGAACTATCTCGATCGGCGCGCGGCGATGTCCACGATCGCGATCAACCTGGAGGGGCCGCCCGTTGCGGGGGCGGCCGCCCCCGCAACGGGCTGGCGTTTCACGGCGGTCGTGGCCGATGCCTGGGGGGCATCATTGCGGATGCTGCAAGCGGTCGCCACGGTCGTCGTCAGCGTGGCGGTCTTCTGCTGGTGGCTCCTGCCGATTCTGGCGCTTGGCGCGCTCGCCCTGCGCTCGCGGCGGCAACGAGTTCGGGGCGGCGGGCCGGTCGCGCCGCCCCCGGCAGCGACGGTGGGCGACTGAGATTCTCGCTAGCCCTTCGCGAATGGGCGAATCCAGGCCGGCAGGAACGTCGCCAGCAGGGCGACCGCGAGGACGCCGCCGAGGACGCGCGGGGAGCGTCGCAGATCGAAGATGGCCCAGGCGAAGACGATCCAGGCCAGCATATTGGCCGAGGCAACCGCGTAGACCCAACCGGCGAACTTGTGCTGATCGGCGAAGAAATCGGTCTCCGCGATCGGCGGATAGTTGCTGTGCTCGTCGAGGCCCCGGCGCAGCACCATCACCGGGGCGACGTTGGCGGCGATGATCGCCCCGGCCCAGAGCGGCAGCGCGGCGCGGCTCCTGACGCGACCGTGCAGGAAGTAGGTGAGGACGATCGTCTGCAAGATGTTGCCGGTCGCGCCGAGATAGATCGGGACGGGGAAGCGCCCCATATCGCGCAAGTTGTCCATCTCGTTGAGGCGCTTCTCGGCGCGCTTGAGCCCCATCGTACTGCCCTCACACCATTCAGGATTGTCGTCGTCCGTATCGCGTCGGCCCTGCTGCGGTGCGTTTTCTCACGGGCGGCGACCGGTCACGATCGCGCTCGTCAGGCGATGGTGGCGATCTTCGCGCCGATCTTGATCGTTTCGCCGGTCGCGACGGCGAGGTCGCGGACCGTGCCATCGCGCGGCGCGGCGATCTCATTCTCCATCTTCATCGCCTCGACGACGCAGATCAGCGCACCCGCCTTGACCGCCGCGCCCTCCTCGACCGCGACGCGCAGCACCGTCCCCTGAATCGGGCTGATCAGCGCGCCATCGCCGCCCCCCGCCGCTTTCCCACCGCCCTTCGGCGTGGCGCGCTGGCGACTCGTCGCTGGCCGCGCGCCGTTCGGCGGGGACGCGGCAGGATCTGCGTCGGCGAAGAGGCGCACCGCGAAGCGCTTGCCATTCACCTCCAGGGTGTACTCGCGGGCTTGCGGCGCGGGGGTATCCTCGGCGGCGGGCGGCAGTTCGGCGGGCGGGAGATCGCGCCCGACGCCGTCGCGCTCGATCCAGTCGGTGGCGGCGCGACCTTCCACGAAGACCGGGTGCGCCAGGACCGCCTGGTGGAAGGGAATCGTCGAGGCGACGCCGCCGATCAGATACTCGCCGAGGGCGCGGCGCATCCGGGCGATCGCCTCGCCCCGGTCGGACCCGCGCGCGATCAACTTGGCGATCATCGAGTCGTAGCTGGGCGAGATGACGAAGCCACGCTCCGCCGCGCCGTCGATCCGAATCCCCGCGCCGCCCGGCTCCTTGTACTCGGTGATCGTGCCGGGGGTCGGCGCGAAGCCACGCGCCGGGTCCTCGGCGTTGATCCGACACTCGATCGCGTGGCCGCGCAGCGCGATTTCCTCTTGCCGCCAGGGGAGCGGCTCGCCCGCCGCGATCCGCAACTGCGCCTTGACCAGATCGATCCCGGTCACCTCCTCGGTGACGGTGTGCTCGACCTGGATCCGCGTGTTCATCTCCATGAAGTAGAAGTTTTTGTCGGCGTCGAGCAGGAATTCGAGGGTCCCCGCCCCCTCGTAGGAAACCGCTCGGGCCAGGGCGGTCGCCGCCGCGCCCATCCGAGCGCGCAGATCGGCGTCCACGGCGGGCGAGGGGGCCTCCTCGATCAGCTTCTGGTGACGGCGCTGGGTCGAGCACTCGCGCTCCCCGAGGTGGATGACGCCGCCGTGTCGATCGGCCAAGATTTGGATTTCGACGTGCTTGGGAGCCTCGATATATTTCTCGGCGTAAAGGGTCGGGTTGTTGAAGAAGCGCTGCCCCTCGCCCGCCGCCGCCGCGAAGGCATCGGGGACCTCCGCCGCCGTGCGGGCCACGCGGAAGCCGCGCCCGCCGCCGCCACCCGCCGCCTTCAGCGCCAGGGGGAAGCCCCAGCCCGCGCCGAGCGCCGCCGCCTCCTCCGGCGTGGCGACTGCCGCATTGGTCCCCGGCACCAGCGGCACGCCCGCCTCGCCGGCGAGCTTACGCGCGGCGATCTTGTCACCCATCGCGGCGATCGCGTCCGGCGCCGGGCCGATCCAGATCAGCCCGGCGTCGAGGACCGCCCGCGCGAACTCGGCGTTCTCGGCCAGAAAGCCATAGCCGGGGTGGATCGCCTCGGCCCCCGCCCGCCGCGCGATCGCCAGGAGCCCCGGCCCATTCAGATACGGTCGGGTCGCCTCGCCCGCCTCGATGACGAAGGCTGCGTCGGCGTAGCGCGCGTGCGGCGCGTCGCGCTCCTCCTCGCCGTAGATGGCGACCGTGGCGAGGCCCAACTCGCGGCACGCGCGCCCGATCCGAATGGCGATCTCGCCGCGATTGGCGATCAGGACGGTGCGGAACATGGGGCTCCTTGGTGGAGTCCGTAGTCCGTAGTCCGTAGTCCGTAGAGAGCTGGAGGAATACTGATGCATCGGCTTTCTCCAAAACCACTACGGACTACGGACTACGGACTATGGACTAATTCGTGCCCAGGTAGGCCGGGCACCGCGCGCATAGCCGAGCGTCCGACCCTGGCTCGCGAGACGACCGGCGACCGCCCAGATCGGCGTGTTCGGTGCGGGCGCGGGCGGCGTGGAGCGGATTTCGGTGAGGGAGGCGGTCAGCGCGGCGATGAGCGCGGCGGCTTCTTCGTCGCCCGGGGCGAGCGTGATCAGCAGTTGCGATGGTCGCCCCATGCGCGTCTCCCCTCTCCGCGCCTGCTATCGTGTGGCGCGCGGCGTATTATAGCGGGTCTGCGATGTAGGCGGTGGGTGTGGTGTCGCGCCTGTCAGTGGATCAGCGTGATGACCCTGCGCTGAAGGGGAGAGGGTGGCGATGATAGCCTCTGACGGCGAGTTCCCTCCTCTCCCCGAATCGAGAGAAGAGGTGCCGAGCGAATGCGAGGCGAGGTGGTACGAGAGTGAGGGCCGCTCCCCTACCCCGCCGGCGAGTTGACGAAGCTGAACGGGATATCGATCTCGCTCAGCCGCGCAGGGTCGGGGGAGTTGCGGGTTAGTTCCTGCGTGTTGTTGCGCTCGAATTCGTCCACGAGGTCGCGCAGGGTGCGAAGTTGCGCGGGCGAGGGATCCTCGTCGAAGACGGCCATCGTGACGGTGTGGCGCGCGTGGACGAAGTAGAGAACCTGCCCCTCGGCCAGTTGCGTCTTGTGGACCTGCGCCCCGAACACCTCCTCCGAGAGGCTGTTGAACGCCGAGAGGATCCCGGTCACCAATGCCTCGTCGAGGTGGAAGTTGCCGTAGGTGAAGAGCGGGATCCCGCTGCGCGCGGAGATCGCCAGCGTCTGGAGCGGAACCTGGGCGTAGAAATCGGTCGGCTGGTCGCGCCAGGAACGGCCATCCGGCTCGGCGACAGCGAGCCGCCGCGCGCCATGAATGGCGATCTCGGTCGCCAGTTCGCGGAGCCGCGCGTCAAGTTGGCGCGTCGATTCGGCCCAGCGGCGCTCGCTGACCTCGCCGAGTTCGAGCAGCGTGTTCATGTGCGCGCGGCGGGCGTTGGCCTTGTCGAACTCCTCCTGCAACTCCGCCAGCGAGCGCCCGCGCTGGCGCTCCGATGCCGCGACCGAGTCGGCGGCGCGCACCCGCGCCAATCGATTCTCGCGCAGCTTGACAACCGACTCCTTGTACTCGCGCTCCAGCTCGGTCACCGTTACGATGCCACCATCGTTGCGCCGCCGACCGGCACCACGCCGATCCGGACCGCTGTAATTCGGCCACTCGGCATGCAGGAAGGCGTGCATATCGGCGGTCAGGCCGGAACAGGCCAGGAGCATCCCCAGGAATTGGAGGCCCCAGGTGAAGACGAGCGAGCCGAGAATCCAGAGGCCGCTGGTTCCGGCCATGATCTCCGGGCTGGGCATGCCGATCAGGACCAACAGGCTGATATCGCGCGCGAAGGCCAGCAACGTCGCGGTCGAGCGCCCGTTGATCGGGTCGGTGAGGGCGAGCGCCAGCACCGGCGCGATCAGCGCCACGCGCAGCAGGTGGAGCACGACCCCCCGGCGCGCGTGTCGCACCACGAAGAGGTTGTCCGGTTGTGCCAGTGGCACCAGTGCGCCCGTCAGGCCCAGATAGCCCAGGGCGGCGAGTAGCCGTCCCACGATGATTGCCCCTTCCAGGTGTCGGCAAGGCGACCACACGGCCCGCGCACCTCCCGACCCTACAATCCAGCATAGCGGCGCGGGGCGGGCGGGGCAATCGGCTATCGGTACCGGACAGGCCGAGACAAATGGCTATCGGGTTTGCGGTGGATGGGATCGCTCGTGGCAACGCGGGGATGAAATCGACGCGGGTCGCCCGATAGCCCCGCTCCATCGCGAACGACCGGGTACCATCGGGATAGGCAAGGTCGGGTTCGGCGATGACCGCCGTCACGCTCAATAGGATCGCGCAGCGGCTATGTTCGCTGTCGCGCGCAGACCCGCGAGGGGCGAGGCCGCGCCCCTACGCCGGTGCTTGTAGCACACCGAGCGCTTCGAGCAGGAAGAACGTCCCGATGAAGATGACGATGATCGTCAGGAGGACGACGACCCCGATCGCCAGACCGAAGAGCGGGTTGGCCGGGTGGACCTCATTGCCGCCGTAGGCGTAGGCATCGGTGTCCTGGTCGATCTCGCGACGCAAGTAGAAAAACGCGATCACATTAATGGCGAAGAAGACGATCTGCGTGATGCCCGATCCAGGCAAGAAGGCGGGCAGGAGGACGATCAGGAGGACGAAGAGGTAAGCCCCGATGACGGTCGCGAGCAGGTGTCGCCGCGCCTTACGGACCATCCCCATCCGCTGCCAGTTGATGATCGCCAGGGCCATCCCGGCGGGGAAGGTGAAGAGGATCGCCACCACGCCGATCAGCAGCGGACCCCAGAGCTGCGCTGAGGACCGCAGTGTTGCCGCCTCGGTTGTCCTGCGCTTCGGCACGCTCATGAGTCCTCAGTGGGCGAGTGGGCCAGTGGGCCAGTACATCAGGCGTGATGCGCGTTTGAGGCATTCTACCGCACCAACAGCAACTCCGCGCTTCTTTCTCGCTCACCGGACCACTCGCCCACCGGCCCACTTCACACATACCGCGTGTGCAGCGCGTCGAGGTCCACGCGCATGGAAAGGTCTTCGCTGGCGGCGACGTTGGCATCGACCTCGTCGGGCGAGCGCATCCCCGCGATGGCGACGCTGAGGAGCGGGTTGGAGAGGACGAACGCCAGCGTCGCCCGATGCCAATCGACCTGCCCCAGGGTCTCCGGCGCGACCATCCCGAGCCAGCGCTGGAACGTCCCGCTCGTCATCGGGCGCATCGCCACGATACCCATCCCCTGCGCGGCGGCCTCGTAGATGATCCCGGCGCGGCGGCTCGGATCGTAGGGGTGCTGGAAGATGACGTTATAGCAGATCTGCAAGACATCGAACGCCCCGGAGGCGACCAGCGCGCTCGCGGGGCCGTTGGGGCCTTCGGCGGTGAAGCCCAGGTGCCGCACCAGCCCCTCGTCGCGCGCCGCCCGCATCCCCGCCAGCGCACCACCGGGGCGCAGGATCGTCCGCACCTGGTCCTCGGTGTACCAACCGCCGTGATATTGGAGCAGATCGATCGTGCCGGTCCCGAGCAGGGTCAGGCTCCGCTCGACGCTGCGCCGCACCGCGTCGGCGTCGTCGCCCGTCACCTTCGTGGCGACGATAGCCCGCTCCCGCTGGCCGCGCAACCCCAGCCCCAGCAACTCTTCCCCGCGCCCGCCGCCGTAACCGGGCGCGGTGTCGAAGTAGTTGATCCCCCGCTCGATCGCGCGCCGCACTGCCCGCGTGATCCCTTCGGTCGCCTCGTCGCTCTCCGGCTCCCAGGAGCCGAGATAGTTGCGCAGGCCGGCGGGCGCGCCGCCGAATCCCACCTCCGAGACGCGCAAATCGGTACGCCCGAGGCGTCGATACTCCATCCGCAGCCCCCTTTGAGCCCTTTCCACCGGGTCGGCGAAAACCTATCAATAGCTGAGAGGATATGTCGTGTATATGTAGGGCTGACGATGCTGCATCGCCCCGCACAAGCCAATTACTCCTCAGCCCAGATCGGCCCAGCGGGCGTCTGGCGCAAGCGCGCGAAGGCCGGGAATGGCATGTGGGTGGTCATCAGCAGGGCGTCGGCGCGAAGCGCCGCCGCGACCAGCGCCTCGCGCGACGCAAGCAGCGCCGTCGCGTCCCGCCCGCTGCACGCCCAGTCGCGATGCGGCACCTCACACGGATGGTGGAAGAGATCGCCGAGGAAGTAGAACGTCGCCCCCTCGGAGACCACGCGCACGATGCAATGACCCGGCGACTCGCCCGGCGCGGCGATCATCGCAACGCCCGGCACGATCTCGCGCTCCCCATCGACCAGTTCCAACCGTCCCGCCGCCTCGACCGGCTCGAGATGCCGCGCCAGGAGCGAGGTCGGCTGCTCGCGCGCCGGGTTCCCCTCCCAGTCGGCGCGACCAAGGAAATAGGTGGCGTTCGGGTAGCGCGGGACCCACCGCCCATCGCGCTCGACCGCGCCTCCAGCGATGTGGTCGCCGTGCGCGTGGGTGATCAGGACATGGGTGATCTCCTCGGGACCGACGCCGAGCGCGGCGAGCCCGGCGACGACACCGGACGAACGCCGATGGCGTGGCGCGCGCCACTGCGACCCCGGCGAGGGATCATCGAAGCCGAGGTCGATCAGGATGGATGCCGCGCCGATGCGGACGTGCGCGACGTTGTATCCCAGCGTGATCTCGTCCTGTTCATCGGCGGCGACCTCGCGCCGCCACTCTTCGCGCGGCACCAGCAACTCCCGCATGATCGACGAGCGCCCCGACCCATCGGAGATCGCGGTGACGGTCGCCCCGCCGACCGTGCGCGACTGCACAAACCCGCTCGTAGCTATCCCGGTCATCGCGCCCCTCCCGTGGTGGTGGATCGTCACGCCCCGCAAGCAAAGACGCCGCCGCGCGAGCAGGGCGCGGCGACGTCAGTATCCGATTTGGGCAATGCCAGCGCAACAGGGACAATCGGGGGGGTGGCGGGTGGTTGAACCCCGAGGCTCCGTGAATTCCGCCACCGCCTCACCAACCCTCCCGCCTCGCCGCACCAAGCCCTCAGTTGCGCTCCCGCTCCCCGGTCTTCGCCACGACCTCGTCGATCACCTCGTCGGTCGTCAACCCCTCGGCCTCGCCCTCGAAGTTGAGGACGATCCGATGGCGCAGGGCGGGCGCGGCCAGCGCGCGCACATCCTCGAAGGCGACGTTGAGCCGCCCTTCGAGCAGCGCGCGAATCTTCGCCGCCAGGACGATCGACTGCGCGCCGCGCGGGCTCGCGCCGTAACGGACATACTTGCGCACGGCGGCGGGCGCGGTGGCGCTGTCGGGGTGGGTCGCCAGGGTCAGGCGCACGACGTAATCGCGGACGTGCGAGGCGATCGGCACCTCGCGCGCCAGCGCCGCCATCCGCACCACCTGCGCGCCGCTGGTCACTTTGCCCACCTTCGGCAGGGTGGTCGTGGTGGTGCGCGACAGGATCTCGCCTAACTCCGCCGCCGTGGGGAAGCGCACGATCAGCTTGAAGAGGAAGCGGTCGAGTTGCGCCTCCGGCAGCGGGTAGGTCCCCTCCATCTCCAGCGGGTTCTGCGTCGCCAACACGAAGAACGGTGGTGCCAGTCGGTAGGTGCTGTTGGCGACCGTCACCGAGGCTTCCTGCATCGCCTCCAGCAGGGCCGACTGGGTCTTCGGCGTGGCACGGTTGATTTCGTCGGCGAGGACGAGGTTCGCGAAGATCGGGCCGGGCTGGAAGCGGAATTCGCGCTGCCCGCGCTCCCCCTCGGCCAGGATATTGGTGCCGGTGATGTCGGCGGGCATCAGATCCGGTGTGAACTGGATCCGGCTGAACTGGAGGTCCAGCGTCTCCGCGATCGTGCGGATCAGCATCGTCTTGCCGAGGCCGGGCACCCCTTCCAGGAGCGCATGGCCCCCGGCAATCAGGCAGATCAGCACCTCGCGCAGCGTATCCTGCTGCCCGACCATCAGCTTGCCGACCTCGTCCTCGACCGCCGCCGCGAGACGCCGGAACTCGTCCACCGACATCGCGCCTTCGGTCGCCGCCATCGTCCCCGTATCCATCGCCTCGCACCGCCCTTCATCGTAGAGCAAAACGCCAGCAACACGCCGCGCACCATTCCATCGGTATCGGCCAATAGTATCGGGCAACGGTAGCATAACGCGCACGCCACCATCAGTAACGTCAACGTCTCAATAGCGCGGTTGGTAACTTTGACAGACCGCGCGAGTACCCTGATCACCGGCTCGACCGGAGGCATACACGCCCCATGCCGTGGCCCTTTCCCCACATTCGAGCGCGGTTAAATGACGAAGGCCCTGGCTATCTGGTACAGTCTGTTAGTAAGGGCGCTATGAGCGCCTGATATTGCCCGGGGAACTTTCAGCCCGCGCGCGGCGTTTCTCTGTGTGCGCGGGGAATGCCCGCCAACGATCTGACGGTGGCACTGCACAACCATCCAGGAGCGACAGCGGCGACCGCGATGGCTATCATTTCCCGCGTCATAGGCACACCCCGGTCGTCCCTGGCACGACAATCGCGAATACCGGGTCGCGGCGCTTGTGACACCTACCATGCCGTGCCAGAGCGACTACGATAGCAACGATTACCGAAGAGAAGGTCGAGGAGCGGCATCCATTATGACAAACAACAGCAGCGGGCGTGGTCACGACCGCAAAACGGTGGTGATGGGTGCGGGGCCGGGCGGCTTGGCGACCGGCTACTGGTTGGCGAAGCACGGCGTCGATGTGACGGTGGTGGAGCGCGCGCCGGTCGTCGGTGGCCTGGCGCGCACGGTCGAGCGCGACGGCTTTAAGTTCGATCTCGGCGGCCATCGCTGGTTCAGCAAAGTGGACGAGGTCAACGACTTCTATAAGGAAGTCATCGCCGACGAGACGGTCTGGGTCCACCGGACCAGCCGAATCTACTTCGATGGCAAATATATCGACTACCCGCTGCGCGTCGGCAACGCCCTCGCGGCGATCGGGCCGGTCGCGGCGGCGCGGGCGATGGTCGACTACGGGCAGACGCGGCTCTCGCAGCGGATCGATCCGAAGCCGGTTGTCTCGATGGAAGATGCCTACGTCGATCAGTACGGGCGCACCCTCTACGAATTCTTCTTCGAGCGCTACTCCGAGAAGGTCTGGGGGCGCCCCTGCAGCGAGATGAGCGGCGACTGGGTTAGCCAGCGCACCAAGGGGATGTCGTTGGTCACGGCGGTGAAGGATGCGCTCATCCCGTCGAACGGGGCGGTCCAGAGCCTGATCGATTCGTTCATGTACCCGCGCTACGGCTATGGTCGCCTCTCCGAGCGGATGGCCGAGGGGATCGTCGCCGCCGGTAACGAGGTGCGACTCAATCGCGGCGTGACGAAGGTGCTGCGCGAGGGGAGCCGGATCACCGCCGTCGTGACGACCGACGAGGCCGGCAACGAGGAGCGGATCGAGGCGGCGCAGTTCGTCTCGTCGATCCCGCTGACCCTCCTCTGCCAGATCATGGAGCCCGCCGCGCCCGCCGAGGTGATCGCGGCGGCGAAGTCGCTGGTCTTCCGCAACGTCATCACCGTCAACCTGATGCTCGACCGCGAGAAGGTCACCGACGATACCTGGCTCTATGTCCACGACCGCGACATCCTCTTCGGGCGCCTCCACGAGCCGAAGAATTGGAGCGTCGATATGGTGCCGGACCAGTCGAAGACCTCGATCGTCGCCGAGTACTTCTGCTCCTACGGCGATCATATCTGGAATATGAGCGACGACGAGCTGGTGGAGCGCACGGCGAAGCACCTGGCTGAGGATCTCGGCTTCATCGACCGCAACGAAGTCCTCGGCGGCTTCGCGGTCCGCTGCCCGCGCGCCTACCCGAGCTACACGATGGGCTACGAGGAGCCGCTCGCGCTGCTGAAAGGGTTCGTCGACTCGTTCGACAATCTCCAGATCATCGGGCGCTATGGCACCTTCCGCTACAACAACGCCGACCACTCGGTGGAGACCGGCCTGCTCGCCGCCAAGAATATCCTCGGCGAGTCGCACGATCTCGACCAAGTCAACGCCGAGCAGGAATACCACGAGATCAAGCGCGTCAAACCCGCCGATACGCTCGGCGTCGGTGGCGCGGGCGGTGGCGATGCCGGCACTAACGGCGCGCACGCGACGAGTGGCCATGCCGCGAACGGGCGTGCTGCGGTCGCCGTGGCCCGCGACTAACGATTCAACAAGCGCAGCGCCCCCGGCCACCCCGCCCGCACTCGCGAAGCAGGGGCGGCGCGGGGGCGGTTCAACGATGATGGATGACCGATGGCGCTGGCAGAACGAACCGAGCAGCAGGACCGCCGCGCGCGGGAACACGTCACCGCGCTCCCGGCGGTCACGCTCGCCCCGGCGAGGGTCTGGCCCCGCTTGCGGCTCTCAGCGCGCGGCGCGATCATCGCCGCGCTGCTCGTCTTCACCCTCGTCAAGCAACTGGTCCTGGTCGCCGCCTATCCGCCGTTCCAAGGGCATGATGAGGTCGGCCACTATGGCAACCTCTGGACGATGGAGCATTTCGGTCGCCTCCCCACGCTGAGCGACAATATGCCGGTCGTCCTCGATCCGTACAGCATGTATACGCTCGACTGGCCGGCGGTCTATACCGCGAACCACCCGCCGCTCTACTATCTGCTGACCTACCGGATCATGCGGGCGGCGGGGTCTGACGCGCCGGAGGATTTGCTGCCGCGCCTCTATGCCCTGCGGCTGGCCTCCATCCTGCCGTTCCTGCTGGCGATCTGGCTGACCTACCTGCTCGCGAGGGTCCTCTTCCCGCGCGACACCTTCCTCACGCTTACCGCCCCGGCGGCAATCGCGTTCGGGCCGCAACTGTCGTTCGAGGGCGCGATCATCAACAATGACATCCTCTCGATCCTGTGGGGTGCCTTGATCCTCTATCTCTGCGCGGCGGCGTTGCGGCGCGGGCTCCCCCCCTGGCGCGCGTTGGCGCTCGGGGTCGCGCTCGGTACGGGATTGCTGGTCAAGGCGACGCTGACGGTCTTCCTGCCCCTGGCGGCGCTCGTCGCTATCTGGGTCCGCTGGCCGCGACCCTGGGGGGCGATTCGCACGCGTGCCTACTGGCGCGGGACGCTCGGCGCGGCGGCGGCGATGATCGTCCCGGCGCTCGCTATCCCGGCCCCCTGGTACGCCTACCTGCACCGGACCTACGGCGACTTCTCCGCCTTCACCGCGATTCAGAATCTGCAAGCGGCCTGGAACGTCCCGGCGGGGACGTTCGGGGAGTTGCTCCTCTCGAAGGAATTCCACCTGGAGCGGATCCGCGAGTCCGTCGGCTACTACGGCTGGAAGCTGATCCCGCTGACGGTCTGGCAGGAGCGGCTGGTCCACGGCGCGATCATCCTCTGCGGCGTGGGGCTTGTCATCGGATTGGGGCGCGTCGCCTGGGGCTGGCGCGCGGGACGGCGTCCCGAGACGGTGCAAGTCGCCGGGGTGGTGCTCCTCCTACTCGCCGCCCTCGCGATGTACGCCGCGACGATCTACTTCGGGACGATGTTCCTGCTGACCCAGGCGCGCTACTTCTTCCCGATCGCCGGGGCGGGGGCGATACTGGGGCTGCTCGGGGTGCGGGCGCTCCTGCCCGATCGCTGGCAGCGCCCCGCCGCCGCGCTGACGATCGCCGCGTTCGCCGCCTTCAACCTCTGGCTGATGCTCGGCTCGGTCCTGCCCTATGCGTTCTTTTAGCTGGCGACGCGGGCGCTGGTTCGGCACCGTCCTGCTGACGCTGGCCCTGACCGGCCTCCTGGCCCTCGCCAACTGGTGGCTGCCGCTCGCGATCACCGACTTCGCCGGGGGACGTCGGGTCGTCGGCCTGGGCACGATCTGGGAGACATTCTTCGCGCGCTTGCCACCGGCCGCGCCAGGTATCCTGGGGCGCGCGCCGCTGCTCGCGGGGCTGGTCGTCGCCCTCTTCGCCCTGGCCTACATCATCGTGGCGACGCTGCGACTGCCGGAATAGGCGAGGCGACGATGCAGACCGCGACACGCCCCGCCACGGTGACGCCCCCGCCGCGCCCTCGCGACCACGCGCTCGCCCGGATGCGCCGCGCGATCGGGCGCACCCGCGCCCGCTGGTGGGCGGAGGATGCGGGCTGCCCGGCCTGGCAGGGGATGTTCTGGACCCTGGCGCTGCTCATCCTGCTCGGCGGCACGGCGCATAAACTCGGCGCGTTCGACTGGTACACCGATCACCCGCTCCAGTTGGCCGACGGCACGACCCTCCGGTTGCCGAACAGCTACGCCTCGATCGATCACCCGTTCCACATCGCCAAGGAGCGCGCCACGGTCGACGCCCTCAAGGCGTGGCGCTTCCCCGCCTGGTTCTCCGATCATCAGGGGGGCTTCCCGGCGGAGTTCTACCCGACCGGCGGCGACCTGCTGGTGGCGTTCGCCTACCTCCTCACCCTCGAGCTGATTCCGCTGGCGGTCGTCCACAAGCTGGTGGTGATCGGCGTCTTCTTCCTCCCCGCGCTCGCCTACTGGGCGATCGCTCGGCGCGAGAAATTGCCGCTGAGCGTGGCGGTGCTGGCAGCGGTCTTGCACCTCTTCGTCCGCGGCAACTGGCTGGCGGGTGGCAGCCGCGAGATCATCGACTTCGGCCTCTGGCCGGATGTGCTGGCCTCCTACCTCCCCCTCTTCCTGATCCTCTGGGGGGGGGACTGGCTGCGGCACGGTGACCGGCGCGGCCTGGCCCTGGCGGTGGCGGTCGCGATGCTGGCCGTCTACACCAACCCGCGCTCGACGATGGGGCTCGCGGCGGCGGCGCTGGCCCTCGGGCTCGTCGCCTTCGCGGATTTGCTGCGGCGGGGTCCGCACCCCACCGTCGGGGATGGAGCACCTTCGGCGCAGTCCGCGCGACGCTTCGCGCGCCTCCTGCGCTGGCCGCCGCTGACCTTGCTCGGTCGCTCGGCCCTGCTCACCGCGCTGATCGGGATGCTCTCGGCGGCGCTCCTTCTGCCACTGCGCGACAATCAGTCGCTCTACCAGTTCACGATCTACTTCCGCTTCGAGACGATCGGCCAGGTCTGGAGCGACCTCGAGCATGGCAACGGGATCGGCTTCATCGAGTCGGTTCTGCCACAGTTGATCGCGCTGGCCGGGGTGGGGATCGTCGTCGGCCTCCTGCGGCGCGGCTTCTACACGCGCGTCTTCGCCCTACTCCTGCCTCTCTCCTACCTGCTGATCACCCTCGTCGGCTGGACCTGGCAGGCGTTGCCGGTCTTCGCCCAGCTCGAGGGCCAGCGGCTGATGCCGCTCTTGCGCCCCGCGACGATTTTTCTGGCCGCGCTCGGCGCGCACGAAACCCTGCGGCTTGGCACGCGCCTCTTCCGCCTGCGCGGCGGGACGATGCTGACCGGCGCGGCGACAGTCATCGTCGCGGCGATTCTGCTGCTGCACCCGCAGATACCGATCGATGAGGGGCAGCGTGGGCTCCCTTTGCGGCAGACGACCAATAGTCCGGCATTCACCGCGATCGCCCGTAGCGCCGCCCTCCTCGGTGCAATGGCGGGGCCGGGTGACAAGCCCATGATCCTCGGCAACAACATGATCTCCTGGCACGACTCGTTCTGGATCCCCGCGCTGACCGGGCGCGACGTCTTCCACAACGACTGGCTCTGGTTCTGGCGCACGACCGACTACGGCTACCAGGAACTCCTGCAGGACGAGTTCGGCGCGCTCGACGCCCCGTTCCTGGCGCGACACGGCCTGACGCTGGTCCTGATCGACGCCGCGCGCGGCGATCTGCTCGACCTCGCCAACAATCGCCCGTATCTCGACCGGCTCGACGCCGGGACACCGGGCGGCTACGCCCTCTACCGCGTCGCCAGCCCGCCCGGCCCGCCGAACGGCTACGTCATCCCCGAGAGCGGCACTGTCACCGACCTCGCCGTGACGCCGGAACGCCTGACCGCACGGATCAGCGCCGATCTTCCCGGCAACGTCCGCGTCATTATTAACGACTTCCCGCGCTGGCGGGCCTGGATCGACGGGCAACCGGTCGCGATCGGGCGCACCGCGGATGGCTACATGACCCTGCCACTCCCGGCGGGCGAATCGACGATCGAGCTGCGCTACACCACCAGCCAGGCGAACTGGGCGGGGCGCGGCCTCGTCGCGACGGGCGTGACCCTCCTGCTCTGCATCGTCGGTGGACCCGCCCTGGGGCGGCGCTGGCGGCGGCGCTCCTGATCAAGCCGATGGATCTGCAACCGCTCTTCGCCGACCCGATTATCGAGCAACACGCCTACCCCGCCGCCTACACCGACCACACCAACGAAGTCTGGCGCGTCCGTACGGCGACTGGGGAGGCGGTGGTGCGCGTCCCGCGCCCCACAGCGGAGCTCGACAGCCCCTTTTGGCGCGGCTGCCGCCACCTCTTCGGCCTCGACCCGACCGCGCCCGCCCGACTCGCCCGGACCAACGCCCTGCTCGGGCGACTCAGCCCGATCCCGATCCCGCAGGTCATGCGCTCCGGAACGATCGATGGGCGTCGGTGCATCGTCGTGGAGCACCTGCCGGGGGAGCGCCTGCGCGATCTCCGCGCCCTGCCGCCCGCCGCGCTGATCGAACTCGGCGCGGCGATCGCCCGCATCCATCGTCAGCGGTTCGCCTGGTGGGGGACGCCCGACCAGATCACCCAGCGACCGCTCGCCACCTTCCACGCGCGTCTCGCGGCGACCCTGCGCCTGCTGGCGACGAGCAATCCCGACCCGACGCTGACCGCGCCGCTGGAACGATTCTGCGCGGTGGCATTGGCTCTGCCCGCCCCGACAGACGCCGCCCCGGTGATGATCGACGTGGACGCGACCCAATTCCTCACCGACGGCGCACGGATCACCGCCCTGGTGGACACCGACGCCTACGCCATCGCCCCGCCCGCCCTCGACTTCATCGGCTACGAGTACGAGTTGGACACGACGAGCGCGACGGCATTCGCGGCGGGTTACCGCGCCCACCTCCCCCTGCCCGACCTCACCGCCCGGCGCCCGGTCTACCGCTACCTCTACCGCCTGCTCGGGACGCAAGGCGCGGTGCCGCTCGACGAGTGGCTCGCTTGGCCGATCCTTTTCCCCGATTGACCATCACGCCTTGCCCCTGCTGATCACAGGCACAGAGGATGGGGTTGTAGCGGAGCAAGGTGGGTTGGGCGTATACAATACGCCCCTACATCCAACCGTGATGAGCTTCCCGCCAAAGCAGATGCCGCCCCATCACGCTTGGGATACGGCTGCGCTTCGCCCATAGGGCACCGAGATCGGGCGTAGGGGCGTATGGCATACGCCCACACGTCGGTCTCTCCACCCGCATAGGTAAAAGCCTCGGTGTGAAAAGGGCGCATGCCATACGTCCCTATATCCAACCGTGGGAGGTTGAGGGCAAAGCGTGACCGAATCCTTGACGCCAAGAAAGCTGCACGCTCTTGCCCGACGGCAATGCGATTGACCACCATCCACCCCACCCTCCCTTGTAGGGGAGGGTCGCCGCCGGGGCGGTGGGGAGAGGTCCGTCCCCACATCCCCCGATGGTATACTCCCGCCACAATCTGCCGCACACCGATAAGCGAGGGAGGAATCGATGGCCGCGACAGGCGCGCTGGGCGCGACGATGAACTATGCCGAGCGGATCGCGCGGGCGCAGGCGGAGATGGCCCGCCAGGGGATCGACTGGCTGCTGATCGCCCCCTCGTCCGACCTCGTCTACCTGATGGGTTATCCGGCGCACACCAGCGAGCGCCTGACCGCGCTCGCCACCCCGCAGAGCGGCAATGAACCGTTTATCGTCGTGCCGCGCCTCGAAGCGCCGCGCCTCGCCGAGCGGCAGGATCTGCTGGAAATCCTCGACCTGCGGATCTGGGACGAGACGGAGAACCCGATCGCCCTCCTCGCCAAGGGCCTCGGCGACCCACAGGGAAAGACGATCGCCGTCAGCGACCAGATGTGGAGCGGTTTCCTGCTGAAGCTGATCGACGCGCTGCCGGGCGCGCGCTTCGTCAACGCCGATCTGGTGCTCAAGGGATTGCGGCAGATCAAGGCCGAGGACGAGATCGCCTGCATGCGCGAGGCCGGTCGCTTGACCGACGAAGCGTGGGAAGAGTTCGTCGCGACGACGACCCTCGCCGGGAAGACGGAGAACGAGGCCGGGCAGATCCTCGCCGGGCTGATGGCGAGACGTGGGCTCGGCGCGCCCGCCTTCATGATCGTCGCCAGCGGACCCGGCAGCGCCTCGCCGCACTATCTGACGAGCGACAAGGTCATCCGGGAGGGCGAGGCGATCGTCTTCGATTTCGGCGGCAATATCGCGGGTTACAAGTCCGACATCACCCGCACGGTCCACGTCAGTGAGCCGAGCGAGGAATTCCGCAAGGTCTATGCGATCGTGGACGAGGCGCGGGCACGGACCTTCGCGGCGATCCGCCCCGGCCTCCCCTGCGAGGAGGTGGACACCGTCGCGCGCAAGGTGATCACCGACGCGGGCTATGGCGAATACTTCATCCACCGCGTCGGCCACGGCCTCGGCCTCGATGTCCACGAGGAGCCGTACATGGTCGGCGGCAACCGCGCGCCGTTGCGCCCCGGCATGGTTTTTAGCGACGAGCCGGGGATCTACCTCCCCGGTCGCTTCGGTATCCGCATCGAGGACACCGTCCTCTGCACCGAGACCGGCGGCGAACTGCTGAACAATGCCCGACGTGATCTGGTTGTGATGCGATGAAACGACGAGGGGTCGGTAGTCCGTAGTCCGTAGTCCGTAGTAATTGCTTGTAAAGGTATTACCCTGGAAGCAAGTGCGGCGCGGCAATAAGGCTCTACGGACTACGGACTACCGACTACCGACTGCCTCGGAGGCACCGATGCCCACACGCCCCACGGCAGACGAGTCGATCTCCTATTACCAGCGGTACATCGCCCTCGTCCCGGACGGCGATCTCCTGGCGATCCTCGCCCGACAGGCGAGGGAAGTGGCGGCGCTCCTGGCCGACTGTTCGCCCGCGCAAGCGCAGCGCCGCCCCGCGCCGGGGGAGTGGAACGCGATCGAGATCGTCGGGCACCTCGCCGACACGGAGCGCGTCCTGGCCTACCGCGCCCTGCGAATCGCCCGCCGCGATCCGACACCGCTCGAAGGGGTCGGCGATTTCGCCGCGTATGTCACGTCGGCGCGGTTCGCCGGGCGGTCGCTTGCGGATGTGGTGGCGGAGTACGCGGCGGTGCGCGGGGCGAGCCTCGCGCTCTTCCGCAGCCTCGACGCGGCGGACTGGGCGCAGATCGGCGTCGCGGATGGCGACCGGATCAGCGTGCGCGCCCTCGCCTACATCATCGCCGGGCACGATCTGCACCACCTACCGGATCTCCGCACTGAAGCCGGTAGTCGGTAGCTACGTATTGCTTAACAGGCAACCCCTACCGCCCGACGAACGACTACCGCCTCTCGGCCGCAGACGCGAGGCGGCAAGCGACTGAAGGATCCACCCAGCGTTCGCGCCCACGGTGCGCCAGCGAGGCCACCCGAAAAGTCGCTCCGGCCAAGTCGGCACTTCGTGCGCGCCCGATCATTCGGCGGCCTGGTCGAAGACGCGGCGACAGTCGGCATATGTCGTCGCCCACCCATTTGCCCGCGCCGCTTCACGCGCTGTCAGCAAACCATGCACCTGGCGTTCCACGATCTGTGTTGGCACCGTCACAGGATCGGATGCGCGCAGGGTCGGCGCGTCCGCCCCGAGGGCGCTGGCGAGGTCGGCCTCGGTTTGCTGACAACCGCTGTAGGCCGCCCCCGTCCCCGCCACCGCTACGCTGGTCGCTGTGAAGAGGACGCCGACCACCACCAGTCCCGCGCTCAGCGAGAGAACCAGCGCGACCAGCCCGGAGATCACCCATTGCCGCACCTTCGCCCGCAGCGATGGCGGGGCTGCGGGGGGCGCTGCGCCACCCATAGCTCTGTCGAATTGCATCATCGCCTCCTGCGTCCAATGCTCACCCAGGCCAGCCCGGTGGCCTTTAAGCGGAGTATGCGCTGGAGCTATTACGGCGGTTTGGCGACTCTGTACCCCGGGGGTCACGGAATTGTGGCGGAGTTGTGACCGGGGGGACGACGGCGGGTGCCAGTGGCACCCGCCGCGCAGAAGGGGAGGAGAGGGGAAGAAAGAGGCTGCCTGAAGTGGGATCGGGGGAGATCCCACGCATAGGATAGCGGGGGATTATGACCAAACGATGAAGAGGGCGTCACAAAGCCGAGAACAATCGCCTGCGCGAAATGGGAACCTCGATCACAGATCATCTCGTGAAGAGGATGAACACAACCGCCGACCTACCCTTGACAGCCTCCTGGCTAACAGCGTATTGTTGAATGTACTTTAGTATATAGATAAATTTAGTTGTGTATGGATTTCCTTACGTGCCACCGCTTCAGCGCGAAAGGGGACTCAATGTCAATACCCCTCCGGCACACGACCGACGAGCGGAGCGCCGGCAGGCCACGACATGATCTGGGGCGTACCCTCACCGCCCGGATCGCCGCCATCCTCGCCGGGCGACGACCCGCCACGCGAATTCTCGATGAATGCCCGCGGGTCGGTACCCTGACACTCGTGGTTGCCGACCTCGCCGCCGCCGCCGCCGCCTGGTCGACCCGGCTCGGCGGGCACGGTGAGCCGCTCGATCCGGCCGAGTTCGACGAGCCGGGCCTCGCGCAACAGTTCGACCTCGGCCCCTGCCCGCTCATCCTCTTCCAACCGACCGAGGACACCGACGCCGGCGACTTCCTGCGCGACCACGGCGACGGTCTCTACACGATCACCCTCCGCGGGAGTACGCTGCCGACGGCGCGGCAGTGGACGGCGCACTATCCCCTCGTCCCCCTGCCGCCCCCGCCGTATGCCCTGTCCTCGAGCTAGCGCCGCTTCCCCAAGTCCCCTGACCTTTCCCCCAGCCCCTCCCCTGGAGGGGTGGGGTGCTCGTTGGGGCGGCGTGCCCTTCCTGTCTGGCACCGCGCCGTTAGCGAGTCTCCCCCTCCCCGCGTCGGGGAGGGGACCGGGGGAGAGGGCCTACCCCCGCAACTTCGCCAGCGTCGCTTCGAGGCGCTTGCTGTCCTCCGCGCCGTAGGCGGCGAGCGCCGAGTTGATCTTCAGGCTCATCCCGGTCAGCGCGCGACCCGGACCGGCCTCGATGAAGGTGTCGTAGCCCGTGTCGGCCATCCGGCGCATCGCATCAACCCAGCGCACCGAGCCCGCCACCTGCCGCCGCAGCGCATCCTTCACCGCGCCGGCCGTGCGAACCCAATCGCCGGTCACGTTGGCAACGACCGGGATCTGCGGATCGCGGAACTCGTACTTGTCCAATTCCGCCGCGAATTCGTCGGCCATCTCGGCCATCAGGCTGCAATGGAACGGCGCGCCGACTTGGAGAGGGATGACCCGCCCGGCCCCCGCTTCCTTCGCCGCCGCCGAGGCCCGCTCGACCGCCGCGCGCTCGCCGGAGATCACCGTCTGCTCGGGGGTGTTGTAGTTGGCCGGTTCCACGATCCCGGCACCCGCCTCGCGGGTCGCCCGGCAGGCCTCATCTACCCGCTCCGGCGCGAGGCCCATAATCGCCGCCATCGCGCCCGGCGTGCGCGCGTTCACCCCCGCCATCAACTCGCCGCGCCGCCGCACCAGGCGCAAGGCGTCCTCGAAACGCAAGACGCCCGCGCAGACCAGGGCCGAATATTCCCCCAGGCTGTGGCCCGCCACCGCCCCCGGCGTGACCCCCTCCGCGCGCAGCACGTCGAGAACGGCCATGCTGACCAGGAAGATCGCCGGTTGCGTATTCTGCGTCTGCACCAACTGGTCTTCCGGCCCATTGAAACAGAGCTCGGTCAACCCGAAGCCCAGGATCTCATCAGCCGGGCGGAAATACCGCTCGATCAGCGCCGGGTGCCGCTCCGCAAAATCCTGGCCCATCCCCACCTTCTGCGATCCCTGCCCCGGGAACAAGAATGCGATCCGCGCCATTTTCGCCTCCTACAGTAATCGATAATCGGTAGTCGGTAGTCGGTAGTCGGTGATGAGTGTCAAGTGAAAAGTGCCGAGTGTGGCCTGCGGCCCACCGATACTGGAGGGCAGGCAGGTGCTATCCCAACCGCCCTCCTGCCCGTCCCTTCCGTGCCTCCGTGTCTCCTGTTCCATCTCCCAATGGCCAGTGGCCCACCAGCCCATTACCGCCCGTCTCGCACCGCGCCAGGATACGGGCCTGCGGGCAGTTCCGCCAACGGGCGTGTATCGTCCGCTGTCGCGCGCCCAACGAGTAAACGCGCCATCGGGGCCAGCGCTCACCGCTGCAGCCACCGACGGTATGGGATACGCCGTATACTACCTACCGGTCACGATCGTGGTCGCCCCGGAATATCCAATACCGCGCGACGTTCGCTACTGACAACCCGCGCGCAATTGGCGCGCGGAGGGTGAGCGTTACGCAGAGAGGGGACACCATGCCGGAATTCACGGGCGAATTCGGCCAGCGCGCCGCAGAGCGGCTCCGCACTGAGGAGGTCATCTGGCTCACCACCGTCGGCAATGACGGGATGCCGCAGCCCAGTCCCGTCTGGTTCCTCTGGGAGGGCGAGACGGCGATCATCTACAGTCGGCCCGCAACGCCGAAGCTGCGCAACGTCACGCGGCACCCGCAGGTCGCGCTGAACTTCAACAGCGACAGCGGGGGCGACAATATCATCATCCTCATCGGGACAGCGGAGATCGCGACCGACATCCCGCCCGTCACCGCGCACGCCAGCTATCTCGCCAAGTATGGCACGGCGATCACCCGCATCGGCATGACCCCGGAGAGATTCGCGGCGGAATACTCGGCGGTGATTCGCGTGACGCCGACGAAGTTGCGGGGCCACTGAGCGAGTAGTCCGTAGTCCGTAGAACCTGCTTGCTGAGGCACTACCCTGGTGACGAAGCGTGGGAGTACCAGCGAGGCGCTACGGACTACGGACTACGGACTACGGACTAACTTACGGAGCAACCAATGCCACCCACCCCCAAACGCGCCTACCTCGCGTCGCCGCTCGGCTTCGCGGCCTCGACCGAGGCGTTCATGCGGGAACTGAAGGCGGCGCTCGGCGCGATCGTCGCCGTGGACAATCCGTGGGATTTCGGCGGGCCGGAGCTGGGCGCGGAGTTCGCCCGCGCCCAGGCCATCGTCGGGCATGACGAGCGACGGGCCGCGCTGCACGCGATCAACGGGCGGATCGCCGCCGAGAATGAGGCGGCGATCCGCGCCTGCGACCTCGTCGTGGCGGTCCTGGACGGCGTCGATGTCGATTCCGGCACCGCCAGCGAGATCGGCTTCGCGGCGGGACTTGGCAAGTCGTCGTTCGGCCTCCGCACCGATAGCCGCCTCGCCGGCGACAACCTCGGCTCACGCGTCAACCTCCAGGTCGAATACTGGATCGAAGCCGGTGGCGGGCGGATCGTCGGCGATGTGGACGCACTGGTGGAGGCGGTGCGGGTCTGGGCCGGGGAGCGATAGTGGTCACGCCTGGCGCGAGGCAGAGGAAGGCCCCCATCCGCGCCGGATAGGGGCCTTAATGGTGGGCGAAATGGTGGATGATCGAGGCGAGGGATGGGGAGTGTCGAGGAAGATCGGCTTGCTCACAGCACAATACGGTCGTGGGAACAGCTACTGCATGATCCGTGCCACCTGCGGCGCGACCGCCCCTCATGTACGCCCGTTCGGCACATCCGGCGAGGCGCTGTTGTGACCTTCCTCAGCCTCAGCCCTCTCGAATGGCTCCTCATTCTCGCGATCACTACGATCGTCGTCGGCATCGGGCGGCTTCCCGAACGCCGCGCGCAGCCGGGCGACCGCGATCAGGATGATAACATCCCGCGCTGATCGCCCCTCTCCCGCGACTCGCAACCGGCACCGAGGCAGCGAGGAGAGGTCGCCCTCAGTGCCGCCCGTTGCCGCTCTCGCGGAAGAAGCTCATCAGCGTCTCGGTCGGCGCGCTCGACTCGATATCACCCATGATTTCGAGGAATGTTATCCGTGTCCAGGGGTAGAGGAACGCCGTCGCCCCATTGGTCAGCGTGGGTATCGACTTCCCGTCGCGCTTGCGCGCATTGGTGATCTTGACGTAGCTATGCGTCGGGTCCGGCAGCGCATCCATGTCGCCCATGAACGGATCTTCATTGTGCAGATGCAACACCACTTGGATTGCCACAGTCCTCTTCTCCTCCCGCTGATTGCCGTCAGCTGGCGAATCGGCGTCTATTCCTCAACCGGGATGTCGGGTACATTCTCGCCCGTGGCGAGCGCGTAGATCTTGCCGTCGGTTCCACCGACGATCAGCAGATCGCGGTGGAGGACCGGCGAGGCCGGCACCGGGAGGCCGATCGGATGCGCCCAGATGACCGCGCCGGTCGCGCGGTCGAGGCAATAGATCGCGCCGTCGAGCCCACCATAATAGACGCAGTCCTGGGTCACGGCCGCCGACGAGGTGACGCGCCCGCCGTGCGCGACCTCCCAGACTCGCTCGCCCGTGGCGACATCGAGCGCGTAGAAATGCCCCGCCGAGGTGCCGACATAGGCGCGACCGTCGCGCAACGCCGCGCTGGCCACGACCGGCCCGCCGGTGTCGAAGCGCCAGCGAAAATCGCCCTGCCCCGCCCCCAAGCCGTAGATCGAGCCATCCATCGAACCGCACACCACGACCTGCCCCTCGACCATCGGCGAGGCGAAGATCGGGTGCCCGGTGGCGAAGCGCCAGATCTGCCGCCCCGAATCGTCCGCCAGCGCGTAGATGAAACCGTCATCCGAGCCGATCAGCACCAGACCGTCGTGGAGCGCCGCCGACGAGCGGACCGGGCCATAGGTGCGGTAGCGCCAGAGAAGGGTGCCGGTCGCGGGGTCGAGCTTATAGACGAAGCTGTCGTCCGAGCCGACCAGCACGCCGGTCGCGCCGACGCGCGGCGACGAGCGCACCGGCATATTCGTGCGATAACGCCACTTCAGCCGCCCGCTGTCGCAGGCGATCCCGTAGACCGCCCCATCCTCGCTGCCGACGATCGCCGTGTCGCGCCAGATGGCGGGCGTGGCGCAGATGCCACGCCCTGCGGCGAACTGCCAGAGCGCACTGCCGCCGAGCGGGTCGAAGGCGTAGAGCCGCGCGTCGTAGGAACCGACGATGAAGAGGCCGTGGGCGACCACGCCGCCGTTGCGCACCTCGTCGGCGGTCGTCGCCGTCCAGATCAGCCGCTCCGCAGAGGGAATCGGCGCGCGCTGGGCGGCGGGCGCGACCGGTGCCGCCCCAGACACGAGCGGATGCCCGGCGGCAGTCGGCAGGATCGTCCCGCGTCGCGCCCGCGCAGGCGGGCGCGCGCCCCGCTCGTTCGCCTCCAACTCCCCGCTCGCCAGCTGCCGACGCGTGGTGCTGCGGCAGCGCAGCAGCGCCGCCTTGAACTCCGCCGCCGAGCCGTAGCGGTCGCGCGGCGCGTAGGCAAGCCCCTTGAGGATCACCTCTTCGAGCTGTGCGCTGATCCGCGCGTTGTATTTGCGCGGCGGGCGCTGGTCGAAGGTGAACGGCGTCTCGAAGCGCGGGTCGATCCGCGTTGCCAGGTGATGGAGGGTCGCGCCGAGGGCGTAGAGATCGGTGCGGGCGTCGGCGACGCCACGATACTGCTCGGGCGGGGCATAGCCCTCGGTCCCGATCATCGTGCCGCGCTGCTGCTGTTGGAAGGAGCGCGCGATCCCGAAGTCGATCAGCATCAGTGAGCGATCCTCGCGGATCATGATGTTCGAAGGTTTGAGATCGCGGAAGATGATCGGGTCGGGCAGTTGCCCGTGCAGATAACTCAGCACATCGCAGATCGCCACCCCCCAATCGATCAACTCCGTCTCCAGGAAGCCGTCGGGAGTCTGCTCGATCAGTGCCTCCAGGTTGTGACCGGGGATGAATTCCTGCACGAGATAGTAGCTGCCGCCCTCGGCGAAGTAGTCGAAGATCTTGGGGATGAGCGGGTGCGACAGGACGGCGAGCAGCCCGGCCTCGCGCTCGAAGTTCCCGGCGCGCTGCCGACGCAGCGCCTCGTCGCCACCGCCGTCAAACATCTCCTTAACGGCGCAGACCCGCTCGACATTGGCGAACCGGAGATCGAGCGCCTTATACACGGTGCTCATCCCGCCGGTGCCGAGCGCGGACGTGACCCGATACCGCCCCTGCAGGATCGTGTCGGTGGGGATCGGCAGCTGGCGACGCTGGCCGCGCGGCGATGACCCGCGCGACCCGCCGTCGGATGAGCTCACCGCGCCGCGGCTCGCCGGGGAATCTTCTGGGGCGGGATTGCCGCCGAATCGTTTCTTGAGAATCAGGGCCACCCTCCTCCCGCGCACCTGTGGGTGCCCGCGCCCGCCAAGGCCGGTGCTGCACTATCTCTTCATTCGGCGACGGAGCGGCCCTACCCACCCTTCGATTATAGGGAGATGACGCTGCCGGGAACAGATGGGGGGCATAGGCTAATGGTACCAATCGTCCGCAATCGGGCGGTGAGTCCGAGCGGCAAGCGACGCAACGCCCCGCGCGGAACCGAGCGCCAAGGTCGCGTGTTATACTACGGTGCAGGGCAAACGCCCGGTCCACGAGGAGGAGGCATGGTTCACGACCAGCGGGAGACGGCGCGGTTGTCCCCGGCGGACCCGACGATCACCCCGCTCAGCGAGAGTACGTCGCCTCTTGCACATGGTGAGGATGCCGAACCCTCCGATCGCCGCCGCGCCTTTACCTTCGCGCGCGAACTGGTCGAGACGATCCTGCTAACACTGGTCATCTTCGTCGCCGTGCGCACGCTGGTTGTCAACTTCCGGGTCGACGGTGAGAGCATGCGCCCCAGCCTCACCAATGGGCAGTATCTCCTCGTCAATAAGGCGGTCTTCTTCCACTTCGATCTCAACGCGGTCCGCAATGCCCTGCCTGGCGAGGATACGCCCGGCGAGGATATCGTCTACCTCTTCCACCCGCCGCAGCGCGGGGATATCGTCGTCTTCAACCCGCCCACCCCTTCCGACAAGCCGTATGTGAAGCGCGTGATCGGCCTGCCGGGCGATCGGGTCGCGGTGCGCAACAATCAAGTCTTCGTCAATGGCACCCTGATCGAAGAGCCGTACATCGCCGCGCCGCCGGGCTACACCTACCCGCAAGGCGGTGGCGACTTCACCGTACCGACGGGGAGCATCTTCGTCCTCGGCGACAATCGCAACAACAGCAGCGATTCCCACCACTTCGGCCAGGTGCCGCTCGACAACGTGATCGGCAAGGCGATCGTCTCCTACTGGCCGCCGGAGGGGTTCGGGATCATCCCGCACGAGCGCTACACCGTATTGGAGGGGCGCTGAGCGCGCGGCCGATGGGGGCGAAAACGACCCGCCGATGATTGCAGCCGTCGCGCGTCGGGGAGTACAATGCCAGGGGGCATCGTCGTCTTGCACCTTCTCCCCAGACCGAGCCGTGAAGCGAGTCGGACCCGCGGCGCACTCCCGGTGAAGGGCGCCTGGCAGACCCAGAAAGAGGACGGGCGACGATGATTGAAGCGGTAGTTGACAGTATCCGCGTCAGCCTGGTGACCCAGCAGCGGGTCGTCTTCCTGCGCGAAGTGAGCGGCGAGCGGCATCTGCCGATCTGGATCGGCCCGTTCGAGGCCGAGGCGATCGCGATGGAACTCCAGGGGGTCCAATCGAAGCGCCCGCTCCCCTACGACCTGCTGAAGACGGTGATCGGCGACCTCGGCGGGCGAATCACCCGGATCGAGGTGAGCGAGTTGAGCGACGGGATCTTCTACGCCCGGATCGTCGTCGATCTCGGCGGGCGACAAATCCAGGTCGACTCGCGGCCCAGCGATGCCCTGGCGCTCGGCGTGCGCGCCAAGGTGCCGATCCTGGTCGCCGAGAGTGTGATGGATGAGGCCGGCGTCGAACTCAGCGCGAACGGCGATGACGAGGACGACGGGCCGGAGATCAAGACGCCGACCGAGGGCGGGGCGACCGCGCCGGTCAACGAGGAGAAGCTCTCCGTCTTCCGCGACTTCATCAACAGTCTCGACATCGATGACCTCGGCAAGAAAAAAGAAGACTGAGCAACGGTAACGCGCGTCGCCCGGCATCCATGCGGTGCCGGGCGACGCGATCCAAAGGTCTGGGGGCATGGACTTCGACGGAGAGCGGGAACTATCGGCCGAGGAGGTCGCCCGCGGGGAGCGCGTCAAGCGGCTGATCATGGCGGCGGTCTCCCGCTGCAACGCCTGTCGCCGCCAATACACGGTGGCCGACTTCGCGGTCATCGGCCACCGCGAGCACCTCTGGATGGTCGCGGTCAGCTGCGACGGTTGCCAGCACCAGGGGTTCATCACCGCCGTGATCCACGGTCGTTCTCCCGAGCGCGTCCAGCCAGCCCCGGTCCCGCTCCGCGAACTGACCCCCGCCGAGCGTGCGCACTTCGCCAGCACCAGCCCCGTCGCCACCGACGACCTCCTCGATCTCCACCTCTTCCTCGAAGAGTTCGATGGCGACTTTTCCGCGCTGTTCGGGGTGGGGAAGGATACGTAGCGACGGCGTTCCGCACTCGGCTGCAGGATTATTGAAGCCCTCCAGCGCGGGTTGCGATCTCATCCCGCCCTTTCCCGCCCCAAACAACCGCCATCGACACGCTCAGGTGCAGCCCGCCCCGCGCGGCACCGCTCGCACCTCCGGGTAGGCGCGGAGGATGTCGGAGATGGTGCGTACCAGTCTCCCGAGATCTTGCTCCTGGGTGGTCGGCGTCGGGTTGCTGGCCGTCCAATGGACGTACTGGGTTCGCCCATTGTGTCGCACGCGGAAGTTGTAGTCGGCGGCAGGCCCAAACCGCCCCGTGCCCAATAGGGAAAGTGTGGTGGGATAGCTGAACAAATCGATGGCGATCATCTGCCGATAGACGGCGCGCATCTCGCCGGGCGTCAGGCTGGCCGGGATAGTCCGGATACCGGCGCGGTAGTGACCATCCGGCACGAAATGGGTGAAGGTGCCAGCGAATGTATCCAGTTGGTCGCTCTGGCCGCACCAGATCGCGGCGAATGCGAACGCGAAGTCGGGGGACGGATCCGACACAGCGGTAACGGTCACGCGGGCGGGGGTGACGCGGGCGGTGGCGATGACAGTCCCCGGTTCGACCTTATCGCGGATAGCGGTGCTGGAGCGCGACGCGGTGCCACCAGTTCCCGGCGGCGAGACGGCGGCGCGACCACATCCGCCGAGTGTCAGCAGCAGCAACCCGGCCAGGACGGTGGTGAAACGCGCCAGTCTAGGGCGCGGTCGTATCATCGGCCTCTCCCCTCGCCACTATATTCTCCCCCCATTCTCCGACAATAGCATGATGCTGCCGCGACGCGAAAGTTCCATCCTGCTC
>CADCWN010000419.1 GCA_902806415.1 uncultured Thermomicrobiales bacterium
AGCGCTTCGCGCCCGTAACCCAGGATCATCCCGCCGAAGAAGAGGAGTTGCCACGGCGCGAAGTTGAAGACCGGGTTGTCGGCGATCGGCCATGGCAACTGGAGTGCCATCGGCCAAACCTGGTAGGCACCCCAGAGTGCGAGCGAGCAGAGCCCGAGGAGCCACCAGCCGCCGCGACGCAAGGCGACCAGCGCCACGGGCGCGAGCGCCAGCGCGAAGGCGTAGAAGAGCATCACATCGACGAGGTAGAAGGTGCGCTGAAGGGTCAGCACCTCGACGATGAAGCGGGCAGGATTCTCGCCGAGGATCGCCCCGCGCGGCAGATCGAAGAGCGCTGCGGCAAGCGCCGTCGCCAGCGCCAGCCAGACCGCCAGCGTGTAGAGGGTCCAGGAGCGGTTGAGTAGCCTCGTGGCGGCGGCGCGGAAGCCCTCGCGCCGCGCGCGCTCGGCATAAACGAGTCCGACCGTCAGGCCCGAGATGAAGACGAACCCTTCGGCGGCGGAGACGAAGAAGCGATTGCCGCCGGTCAGCGCGTGCAACCACGAGTCGCCGCCGATATGATCGACGACCATCGCGAAGACCGCGAAACCGCGCAGCAGATCGAGGCGGAGGTCGCGCCTGCCCTCCTCGCCGTAACACCACCCGCGCCCGGTCTTCTCGGGGGTCGCCGTCCCCTGCTCCCCCTCCACGGGAACCACAGTCACCGTCGCGCCCGCAAGTTCGCCATCGGCCTCGTGCGCGGTCGTCCCCCCGACACTCATCACCATGCTCGTTCGCTCTCTGTTACCACATCGAAAGGACGCGCCGAAAGGATCGGTAGCCCACCCGAATATTCAGTAGGTCAGTTCCAGCGCCCCCCACCCTCCCAGCGGGGCCAGAGCCTGTATCGATACCCACCGCCCGCCCGACCCGGAAGATGAAGGATCAATCGCGATGCTCAGCCTCGGCCAGCGCCAGCACGCCGCGCCCGTGCGGCTTCCCGTCGGCGAGTTGCTGGTAAACCTGCGTCGTCGAAATGCTGACATGGCCGAGGATCTGCTGGACCGAGCGCAGCTCCGCTCCTCTGTGCAACTCGTGCGCGGCGAACGAGTGGCGCAGGGTGTGCGGCGTGATGTCGTAGATGCCGGCCAGGCGTGCGTACCCCTTGAGGATCAGCCAGAAGCCTTGCCGGGTCAGGCGCTGGCCGCGATGGTTGAGGAACAACGCCGGGTCGGCACTATCGCGCGCGATCCGCCCGCGCCCGCGCCCGAGGTAGTCGCGCAACGCCCGCACCGCCGACGGCTTCAGCGGGATCAGCCGCTCGCGACCGCCCTTGCCGAGGCAGCGCACCCGCTCGTTCCCCAGCTCCACACACGCCAAATCGAACGCGACCAGTTCGCTCACCCGCACGCCGGTCGCATAGAGGGTCTCCAGCATCGCGCGGTCGCGCAACGCCTCCACCCCCGAGGCTTTGGTCGGCTGGGCCAGCAGCCGCTCGACCTCGTCCGGGGTGATCGCGCGCGGCACGTATTTGTCGACCTTCGGGGAGGTGAGCAACGCCGACGGATCGCCCGTTATCGCCGCCGTCTCGATCAGGAAGTGGAAGAACGACTTCATCGCCGCCGTCTTCCGCGCGACGGTCGAGGGGGCATATTGCCGCCCGCGCAGATGGAGCAAATAATTCACCAGGTGATCCTGCGTCACCTCGGCCCACGCCGTCACGCCCTGCTCGCCGCCCAGCTGGGCGGCGAACTGGCCGAGATCGTTGCGGTAGGCGGAAATCGTGTTCTGCGAGAAATCTTTCTCGGCCTGCAACGCTTGCAGGAATTGACTAATCTGCTGCTCCATCGTTCCCTCGCCCTCGTTGCGCGGGGGCGTATCTGGAAAAGTCCGGCCACGGGGTGGCGAAAGGGCGGACGCCACCGCCGCACACGCACTCATCCAGATCGCCCGACCGCGATCATCTGCAATTACACCCTACGCCGCGACCCCCTGCGACAACAAATCCTCGATCGGCGTGTGCGGCAGGCCGAACGCTTCCGCGACTGCCGCATAGGTGATCCGGCCGATGTGGACATTAACGCCCTGCGCCAGGGCCGGATCGCGGCGCACCGCCTCGACGAACCCCCGATTGGCGAGCCGCAGGGCGTATGGCAAGGTGGCGTTGCTGAGGGCGAAGGTGCTCGTGCGCGGCACCGCGCCGGGCATGTTCGTCACGCAATAGTGGGTGACGCCGTTCACCTCGTAGGTCGGGTGGCTGTGGGACGTTGGGTGCGCCGTCTCGATACAGCCACCCTGGTCAATCGCCACATCGACGACAACCGCGCCGGGGCGCATCCCGCGCACCATATCGGCGGTGACCACTTTCGGTGCTTTCGCGCCGGGGATCAGCACCCCGCCGACCACCAGATCCGCCTCGGAGACGACTTCGGCCACCGTCTGCCGATTCGACATCAGCGTGACGAGGTTGCCGTGCAGGACTTCCTCCAGGTAGCGCATCCGGTTGGCATCCTTCTCCAGGATCGTCACTGAGGCGCCCGCCCCGAGGGCCATTTGCGCGGCGTTGGTCCCGACGACCCCGCCGCCGATGATCGCGACGTGGCTCGGTCGCACCCCCGGCACGCCGCCGAGGAGCTGGCCGCGCCCGCCGTGCGTCTTCTCCAGATAGTGCGCCCCGACCTGGATCGACATCCGCCCGGCCACCTCGCTCATCGGGGTCAGCAGCGGCAACGAGCGATCGGGCAGTTGCACCGTCTCATAGGCGATCGCCGTCGCGCCGGAATCGATCAGCGCCCGGGTCAGCGCCTCCTCGGCGGCGAGATGGAGGTAGGTGAAGAGGACTTGCCCCTCACGCAGGAGCGGATACTCCGCCGCGACCGGCTCCTTCACCTTGATGATCATCTCCGCCCGCGCAAAAACCTCCTCGTGGGTGTCCACGATCTCCGCCCCGGCGGCCTGAAACTCGGCGTCGGCGAAGCCGCTGCCGATTCCGGCTCCCTCTTCGACGAGCAGATAATGGCCGTGGTGGAAGAGTTCGGCAACCCCCGCCGGCGTCAGGGCGATCCGATTCTCGTTATCTTTGATTTCCTTCGGCACTCCGATACGCATGACGGCTCCCTCTCTCCCCTCCATCCTCGTGCAGCCGACGACCCGCTTGACGAAACAAGCCGCCGCGTCAACCACGGCCCGCGCGCCCGTCGTCGGCGTAGCACTCCCGCAGGGCGCTCCTCCTTGCCATGCGAGCCGTAGTATAACACGACAATAAACGAGCGATGCGGGGGCGGCGACGGGCGCGCTTGACATGTACGAACATCTGCTCTACAACTAGCGGTGCATATCGATCGACAGTGGGATAGCGCAGCGGCGGTGTGGTCGTGAGTACAGCAGAGTCCGGCAACGGGGTATCGCAGACGGCCGCGGTTCCGAATTCGCAAGCGTTGCGGGACCGCCTCGCGGCGCTGCAAGGGCGCGCCATTGCGCCAAGGATCGCGCCCGCCGCCGTCGCCCCGGCCCGCGCGGTCACGATCGAGGGCGGCAGGGAGGAAGCGACGCCGTTTGGTCCGTGCTATCTCATCGAGCGCGAGTACACCCTCGACCACCAGCATGGTCCCCATCCGCTCGGCGCGTTGCGGCGGATCAGCCCCGCCCTCCTCGCGGCGCTCGGCGGCGACCCACGCCTGGCCGCCCTGCCGCATGAGCAACTGGTCTTGCTCGACACGGAGACGACCGGCCTCGCGGGCGGCACCGGCACGCACGTCTTCCTGGTCGGCCTCGGCTTCCTGCGCGTCGCGCCGGATGGCGCGACGACGTTCGTGGTACGCCAATACTTCCTGCGCCATCTGCGCGAGGAACGGGCGCTGCTCCACGCCCTCGGGGCGACGCTCGGCGGATTCGGCGCACTCGTCAGTTTCAACGGCAAGAGTTTCGACTGGCCGCTGCTGACGACCCGCTTCGTCCTGGCCCGCCTCGCGGGTCAGGGCAAGGCGGGGGGCTGGCCGCATCTCGATCTCCTGCACTCCGCGCGGCGCGTCTGGAAACATCGCCTGCGCAGTTGCAGCCTCGGCACCCTCGAAGCCGAGATCCTCGGCGTGCAGCGCGCCTCGGATGTGCCGAGCGCGCTCATCCCCGAACTCTACTTCCGCTACCTGCGCGACGCCGATGTGCGGCCGTTGCTGCCCGTCCTCGCCCACAACGAGGCCGATATCGTCTCGCTGCTGAGCCTCCTGATCCACCTCGGCAATCTGCTGGGGGCGCACAGTACCCCGACACCGCCCGCGCTTATCGGCTCCCTGCGCGGTGCCGATCGGTACGGGCTCGCCACGCTCCACGCCGCGCTGGGGCAGGAAGGGGCCAGTATCGCCGCCTATCGCGCCGCCCTCGCCGACCCCACCCTCACGCCCCCCCTGCGCCGCGCGGCGCGCCTCGCCCTCGCGCTGGCCCTCAAGCGCGCGCGCCGCTGGGACGAAGCGGTCCCGCTCTGGCGCGAGTGCAGCAAGGCGGAGGCGCGGCGCAGGGTCCCCGATCCCTGGGCGCATATCGAGCTCGCCAAATATTTCGAGCACATCGCGCGCGATCACGCGGCGGCGATAGGCATGGTCGAGGCGGCGATCACCCTCCTGGCGCTCCGCAATATCCCGACTTGGCGTGATGAGTTGGCCTATCGCCTCGCGCGACTGCAACGGAAGGCCGCGCTGCGCGCCTAGCTCGCCCCCTGACACCGCCATCGCGCGAGAAACAGAATTGGCCGGGTGCACGTTTCATCATGTAGCAGATCCCCCCCGCGTCAAGGGGGACGCCGTGAAAAGTCGAGGAGGAGAACGTGTACGATCAACAAGCCGCCTTCGGTGGCGCGCAGTCCTACGGCAACACATCGGGGCAGGGTCCGGCGGCGACGGTTCCCGCCGAGGTACAGGGGCTTAACTGGGGTGGCCTACTCCTGAGCTGGATCTGGGGGATCGGCAACAACACCTGGCTGGCGCTGCTCGCCTTCGTCCCCTTCATCGGCTGGGTCGTGCCCTTCGTCCTCCTCTTCAAGGGGAACGAGTGGGCCTGGCGGAACAAGCAGTGGGACAGCGTCGAGCACTTCCAGGCAACGCAGCGCAAGTGGGCGATCGCCGGCCTGGTCGTGCTGGGTATCGGCCTCGCGTTCGGCTGCCTCTCGATCGTCCTGAGCGCGGTCGCGGGCGGCCTCTCGAACAGCTAATCGGCGCAACGGGGCGGGGGCGGTATTTGCCGCCCCCGCCTTTATTTTCCCCTGGCGGCGTGCGGAGCGAGGCGGCTTCTGCTCCCCGCGCCCGCGCGCTCGCCAACCCGGTTGACCACATCGGTGCGACCTGCCATGATGGTGCCGTGAGGGATGGTTTCGTAGGCCGCAGCGACGCAGGACAGCGGGAGCGCCGGGCGGCGGGGGGAGGTGGGGGATGGCGCTCGATCTCTACGACGATCGCGCCTCATATGTCCACGGTGCCAGCGAGCAGCCGCTGATCGGCGCGACGATCGGCGACCTCTTCGATCGCGTCGCGGCGGCATTCCCCGGGCGGGAGGCGCTGGTCTCCTGCCACCAGGGGGTGCGCTACACCTATCGCGAGCTGCGCGACCAGTGCGACCGCTTCGCGCGCGGGTTGCTGGCGATCGGCGTGGGCAAGGGCGACCGGATCGGCATTTGGGCACCGAATCATGCCGAGTGGGTGGTGGCCCAGTTCGCCACGCCGAAGATCGGCGCGATCCTCGTCAACATCAACCCCGCCTACCGCACCCACGAACTGGAATATGCCCTGAAGCAGTCGGGCTGCGCGGCGCTGATCATCGCCCCGCCGTTCAAGACCTCCGACTATGGCGCACTCCTGGGCGAGGTCTGCCCCGAACTGGCAAGCTGCCCGCCCGGCCAGCTCCGCGCGGCGCGACTCCCCGAGTTGCGCACGGTGATCGCTTTCGGCGCGCAGCGGGTGGCCGGGGCGTTCGCCTGGGACGACGTGCTGGCGCGCGCCGACGCGGTGACGGCCGAGACGCTGGCGGCGCGGCAGGCCGAGCAGGCATTCGACGACCCGATCAACATCCAGTACACCTCCGGCACGACCGGCTTCCCGAAAGGCGCGACCCTGTCGCACCACTCCATACTCAACAACGGCTTCTTCATCGGCGAGCGGATGTGCCTGACCGAGGCCGATCGCCTCTGCATCCCCGTCCCGTTCTACCACTGCTTCGGGATGGTCCTGGGCAACCTCGCCGCCGTCACCCACGGCGCGACGATCGTCGTCCCCGCCGAGGTTTTCGACCCGCGCAAGACCCTGGCGGCGGTGCAGGGGGAGCGTTGTACCGCCCTCCACGGCGTGCCGACGATGTTCATCGCGGAACTCGGCCTCCCCGACTTCGACACGTTCGACCTCGCGACGCTGCGCACCGGGATCATGGCCGGCTCGCCCTGCCCGATCGAGGTGATGAAGCAGGTCAACGCGCGGATGCACATGGGCGAGGTGACGATCTGCTACGGGATGACCGAGACCTCGCCGGTGTCGTTCCAGAGTGCGACCGACGATCCGCTCGACAAGCGCGTCGCGACCGTCGGGCGGGTGGCGGCGCACGTCGAGTGCAAGATCATCGACCCACTGACCGGGCAGATCGTGCCGCGCGGCGAGACGGGCGAACTCCTCTCGCGCGGCTACATCGTGATGCTCGGCTACTGGGGGAACGAGGAGGCGACGCGCGCGGCGATCGACGACGGGCGCTGGATGCACACCGGCGATCTGGCGACGATGGACGCGGACGGGTACGTCAACATCGTCGGGCGCTCGAAAGATATGATCATCCGCGGGGGCGAGAATGTCTACCCGCGCGAGATCGAGGAGTTCCTCTACGGCCACCCGCGCGTGCAGGATGTCCAGGTCATCGGCGTGCCGGACGAGCGCTACGGCGAGGCGGTGATGGCCTGGATCATCGCCCGCCCCGGCGAGGCGGTCACCGAGGGGGAGTTGCGCGCCTACTGCGAGGGGAAGATCGCCCACTACAAGATCCCGCGTTACTGGCGCTTCACCGACAGCTTCCCGATGACCGTCACCGGCAAGATCCAGAAATTCAAGATGCGCGAGGCGGCGGTCGGGGAGTTGGGCCTGACCGCGGCGGCGACGATTCGCACCGCCTGAGCGCGAGGCACCACGAGCCCTGTGCTATCATACGCCGCTCGGACCGGTCGGTGCTCCACGCCGGTGGATCGCGTGAGCAAACCGACGACGCGCGGGGACGAGGATGGATGCCGGGCAACAGTGCGGGGGCGGAGATTCGAGTGCGCCCCGGATTGTGATCGTCGGGGCCTCCGGCTTCACGAACCTGGGTGATGACGCGATCCTGGCCGCGATGCTGCGCGAGTTGCGCGCGGCGATCCCCGGCGCGCACTTCGCCATCGCGACCGGCGACCCCGCGATGCTGACCGACAACTCGTCGTTCGGCGGCGCGGATGTGACGGCGCTGCCATTCGACGACGAGGCGATCGCGAACGCCCTGGCGACCGCCGATCTGCTGATCGTCGGGGGTGGGGGTTTCATCTACGACTATGATGGGCGGATCAGCGCGCACGCCTTCCTGCACGGCGACGGTTCGCTCTTCTACCCGCACCTCCGGGCGATCCTCACCGCCCACACCCTCGGCGTGCCGATCCAGGTCTACGCGATCGGCGTCGGGCCACTCATCACGGCGGGGGGGCGCGGATTAAGCCGCACGATCCTCTCGCTCGCCTCGGCGATCACGGTGCGCGATCCGCTCTCCCTGGTCGAATCGCGCGCAGCGGGTGTGCAGGTACCCCCTCCCGAACTGACCGCCGACCCGGACCTGGGGCTGCCGCCGGTCGCGCCGAGCGCCGCCGCCGACCGGACGGTGCGCGTCGGCTTCGTCGCCCGCGCCTGGCTGCACCCTGGGGCGGACTGGACGACGAGCGGGCGGGCGCGGTTCGAGCGCTACGCCGATTGGCTGGCGGCGGGGGCGGACTACGCGATCGAGCGCTGGGGCGCGACGCCGATCTTCCTGCCGCTCCAGCGGCGTTACGACGACGACCGCGCGATCGAGGAAGGGATCATCGCGCGGATGCGGCACAGCGACCGCGCCCGACTGGCGGACGATCTCGCCGACTTCCGCAGTCTCCAGGCGACGATTGGCGGGCTTGACGCCCTCGTCTCGACCCGCCTGCACCCGCTGATCCTGGCCGGCGTGGCGGGGGTGGCACCGATCGGGGTCGCCCTGAGCCCGAAGGTCCGCGCATTCCTCCGGACCCTCGGGTTGCCGGAACTGACCCTCTCGCCGTGGCTGGCGCGCGATGCCGACCTGTGTGCCGCGCTCGACCGCGCGCTCGGCACACCCGGACCGATCCGCGAACGGCTCCGCATCGGGATCGCGACCCAAGCGCGCGCCGCAGCGCGCAACCCGGCGATCGCCGCAGCGCTCCTCGGTGGACGACAAACTGTGAGTGCGGTCGAGGCGGCTAGTGAGGCACCGAGTGAGGCACCAATGGGCGCGGGGGCGCGATGAGGGTCCTGCTCCAAATCCGCGCCGACTACCGCGACCGACCGGGCGGCGACGCCACGCAGGCCACCCGCACCGCCGAGGAGTTGCGCACGCTGGGGGTCGAGGCCGACCTCAGCGGCGGGGTCGCGCCCGATCTCGCTGGGTATGATCTCGTCCACATCTTCAATACACAGGTGATCGGCGAGTCGGTCCGCCAGGCGATGCGCGCCCGCAGTTGGGGGCTACCGGTCGTCCTCTCGCCGATCTACTGGAACCCCGGAGGCTTCCGCGCCGCGACACATCCCGACCGGGGCAAGGTTCGCGAGACGGCGAGCGACCGGGCGGAGCGCGCCCTGCAACGGCTCACGCTCGGCGCGGCGCGGTTGTTGCTGCCGAACTCGCGCGCCGAGGCGGCGCAGCTCGCCGCCACCTTCCCGGGCCTCCCGGCGCGCGTGCGCGTCGTGCCGAATGCCGTCGATGCCCGTTTCGCGGCGGGGGACAGCGCGCGTTTCTGCGCCGAGCATGGGCTTCAGGGGCGCGGTTTCATCCTCTGCGCCGGCAGGAAGGAGGCGCTGAAGAACCAACTCGGCCTCATCCGCGCCTGCCGCGATCTCGGGCTGCCGCTCGTCCTGGCCGGCCAGGAGACGGCGGGCGCGGCGACCTATGTCGCGGAGTGCCGCGCGCTCGCCGCCGACGCGCCCGCGCCGATCCACTTTCTGCCGAATCTTGGGGCCGAAGACCTGGCCGACGCCTACGCCGCCGCGCGCGTCCACGCCCAGCCGAGTTTCTACGAGACGGTCGGCCTCTCCAGCCGGGAGGGGGCGCTCGGCGGCTGC
>CADCWN010000420.1 GCA_902806415.1 uncultured Thermomicrobiales bacterium
AAGCTAGGGCAAGTGTACACGGCCTCGCCAAGTCGGTGGAATGGCTAGGAAGTCCTGAGTACGGCGCGGTAATCCTCCCGAGGCCGGTCCCACGGCAGTTCGGGAGGGTTGATCTGTTACGCGGAGCGCGGGCTTGGCGAGGCGGCGCATTATTCAACTGGGTAATGGAACTTATCGCACTTGCCCGAAGCGACTACCTTAACCGGGCAAGTGCGGAGGGGGTACCCGCAGCGGGATTCGAACCCGCGATCTTCACCTTGAAAGGGTGACGTCCTGGGCCACTAGACTATGCGGGCATGGCAGCGACAGCGCCGCTGCACGTCAAAGGATACACAGCGCGCGTGGCGCTGTCAATGCTGTTTTCCGCGCCACGACGCCTTTTCAGCCGAGTAGCAGGATTAAACAGGCCCAGATCGTCAGCCCGCCGAGCGCCCCGCCGAGGAGCGGCAACACGGTCGGGCGGGCGCGGATTACGGCGTGGCCGACCCTCTCCCGCAACAGTGCGGACCAGCGCGGGAGGCTCAGCGCGAGGCCGAATGCGGCGTAGAGGGCGGCGACGGTCGGCCAGCCCGGTGCGGCGAGCTTGCGGTCGGCCCAGGGGAGCGCGCCCATCCCTTCCACGGCGAGCAGCATCGCGCGGGCGGGCAGCCAGGTGAGCAACCCCCAGAGATCGGCGAGCGGACCCCACAGCCAACCAGCTATCCCCGTCGCCACCCCGCCGGCCATGATCAGCGGGACCGGCCACTCCACCAGCAGGTTCGTCGGCAGGGTCACCAGCGAGAACTGCCCGAAATGGTGGAGGCTCAGCGGCAGGGTCGCCAGATCGGCGGCGATCGTCGCGGCGGTGGGCGCGGCGACGAGGGGCGGGAGCCGGAAGCGTCGCAAGCCGGCGAGGAGCGGGGCGGTGCCCGCGATCAGGCCGAGGGTCGCCGCGCAGGAGAGTTGGAAACCGATGTCGAGGAGGGCACCGGGCGAGAAGGCCGTCATCCCGATCGCCGCCAGGGCGAGGGCGTTCAGCGCGTCGCCGCGCCGCCCGACCGCCTCGGCGGCGAGGTAGAGCATCCCCATGATCGCGGCGCGGATGAGGGTCGGGCTCGCCCCGACGAAGAGGACGAAGAACCAGATCGCCAGCGCCGACAGGCCCATCCAGGCGAGCGATCGCCCGCGACCCAACCCTCGCCCGACGATCGCGCAGAGCCCGGCGACCAACGCCACATTCCAGCCGCTCAGCGCCATGATGTGCGCGGTGCCGGTCGAGGTGAACGCCGCGCGCGTGGCGGGCGGCAGGAGCCGATCGTCGCCGAGCAGGACACCGGTCGTCAGCGCCCCCTCGGCACCGGGGATGTGTCGTCGCAGATCCGCTTCCAGGGCGGCCAGTTGCCTCGCGCGCCAGGTCGCGAGGTCGCCGCGACCGCCGACCGCGACGATGGTCGTGCCGGAGCCGCGAAATTGCCCGTGCAGCCCCTGGCGCTCCAAGTAGGAGCGAAAACCGGCCAACTCGATCGTGCCGGTCGAGCGATAGTAGCCGCGAACCTCCACTCGATCGCCGCGCCCGACGGCGGGCGCGGGCGACAGTTCGACGCGCAGGAGCGCCGTCCCCTCCGACCAGCCATCGGCGACCCGCACCGCCTCCACCGCGATGATCGCCGTATCGGCCCGATCGCCACGAATCGGCCAGTCGCGCACGACGCCCCGGATCGCCGTGATCGTCCCCGCCGGCAGCGTGGCCGGCGGGTGGCGCACCAGGGAGGCGCGCCAGGTGCCGAGGCCACAGCAGACGAGCGCGACGGCCAGCAGGAGCAGGGGGCGCCAGACACCGGGGAGGAGGAGGGCGAACGCCAGGGCGGCGAGCGCGGACCAGGCCAGCAGCGCCGCCCACTGGCCGAGAGCGCGCCCGAGGCCGAGCGCGATCCCGATCAGCCAGGCGCTGTCGAGCCAGACTAGCCGCACGCCCCGCCCCCCTTACTGCGGAACGCGCCCGCCCCGAGCGCCACAGATCACCGCACCGTGAACTCGATCGTCCGACTCGGCGTCGATTCGCCCTTAAGGTAGAACTCGCCGCGATAGCTACCGGCGGCGGTCGGGGTATAGCTGAACGCTCCATGGAAAGTCGCGTCCTGGTCGAACGTCTTCTCGCCGCCGGTCAGGGTCTCCCGCGTGCCGTTGCGGAAGAGCCGCAGTTCGATCGCATCGCCCTGCTTGACGTTCTGCGCGGTGTAGGTGATGAACATCGGCTGGTTGACCGTGAAGTCGGCCACCTCCCGCTCCGGGCGATTGCTGGCGTTGAGCGAGGTGGTGGTGGCGACATCGGTGAGGCCGGAGACGATCAAATTCTGATAGGCGTAGATGCTGCCGACCACACCGCAAATCAGCAGCAGCACGGCGGCGGCGCTGCACCCGATGATCAAGCCGCGACGACTGCGCCGCGCGGGCGCTGCGGGCGTTGCGACGCTCTGCACGCCACCGAAATTCCCCTGCGGTTGCGCCCCGAAGCCGCCCTGGGGCTGGCCCACGTTGCCCTGTGGCGACCCACCGAAGCCGCCTTGTCCCTGCCCGGTAAAACCACCCTGGGGTTGTTGACCAAAGCCGCCCTGCGGCGCTCCACCGGAACCACCTTGCGACGAAGGCTGGCCGAACTGGTCGGGCGGTGGCCCCGGCGGAACGGGCGGCTGACCCGGCACCCAGGCATTGCCGTCGTAGCGCAGCCAGCCGCCCGTATTCCCATCGATCGCCCAGTAGCTGCCTGCGGCATCGCGCACCTGCAACCCTTGCACGCGCCGCCCGTATTCCTCCGCGCTGAGCTGCCGCTGGTCGTACGCCTGCCGTAGCCGACCGTATTCGGCGCGGGCCTCCTCGAAGTTCACCGGTTCGCTCCTTTCGTCATCGGCGCGAGTGTCCGAACCGCAGTGCGGGTGCGGCCACGCTCTACAGGTGAATACGCCACGAGGGGCTCGGATGTTTGCGCGCCACCCCACCCATTTCGCTTGTCGCCAGTCCGCGCCCATTGTAGCACGCACGATTTCCGACGAGCACCGCGAGGGTGACTGTTGACATCGACCGGGCGCGGCGGTACGTTTCGCGGGGGTCGCGCGGCCCGCCGCCGTCAACCGGCATTCCTGCCGCTCCCCGACAATCCCACGACAACGCCAAAGGAGGAGCGCAGCGATGGTCATGCAGCAGAACCCCGATACCGGCGGCATCGCCGACGCCGATTTCCGCCAACTCACCGACGAGGTCGTCGCGGCGGGGGCACGGTTGGGTGTCCCCGGCGTGGCGATCGGCGTCCGCCATAAGGGCGAGGACCACGTTGCCGGTTTTGGAGTCACCAACGTCGAGGCTCCGGTGCCGGTCGATCCGCGGACCCTCTTCCAGATCGGTTCGACCACCAAGACGTTCACCGGCACCGTGGCGATGCGCCTGGTCGAGGCGGGGAAACTCGATCTCGACGCGCCCCTCCGCACCTATCTGCCGGGGTTGCGCCTGCGCGATGAGGGCGTGGCGGCGCGGGCGACGCTGCGCCACCTCTTCGACCATACCGGCGGCTGGCTCGGGGATTACTTCGACGACACCGGCGGGGGCGACGACGCGCTGGCGATCATCGTCGAGCGGATGGTCGAGCTGCCGCAGTGGACCCCGCTGGGTCAGCTAGCCTCTTACAATAACGCGGGCTTCTACCTGGCCGGGCGGATCATCGAGGTGGTAACGGGCAAGCCGTACGAGGCGGTCGTGCAGGAGATGATCCTCGATCCGCTCGGGATGGACGAGTCGTTCTTCTTCGCGGCGGACTGCATCAGTCGGCGTGTGGCGGTCGGGCACACGGTCGAGGATGGGCGGGCGTCCGTCGCGCGCCCGTGGGCCTTGGCGCGCGCGGCACACGCCGCCGGTGGCCTCGCGTCGAGCGTCCGCGACCAACTGAAGTATGCGCGCTTCCACCTCGGCGACGGCATCGCCCCGGACGGCACCCGCCTCCTCTCGCGGGCCTCGATCGAGGAGATGCAGACGGCGCGGACCCCGGCGGGGAGCGCGTTCGGCGCGTTCGGCGTGACCTGGATGATCAAGACCCTCGGTGGCGTGAAGACGGTCCGGCACGGCGGCACGACGAACGGCCAACTCTCCGCTTTCGTCCTGGTTCCCGAGCGCGATTTCGCCCTCACTGTCCTGACCAACGCGACCAGTGGCGGGCAACTGCACGGCGAGATCGTCAGGTGGGCGCTGCGCCACTATTTCGACATCGGCGAACCGGAGCACGAGGCGCGTCAGCTCACCGAGGCCGAACTCGCCCCCTATGCCGGCACCTATACGTCGGCGATGACCGATGTCGAGCTCACCGTCAAGGGCGGCGACCTCATCCTCCAGGCCGTCCCCAAAGGGGGATTCCCGCACAAAGACTCGCCTCCTCGCCCGGCCCCGCCGCCGACCCGCCTCGCCCTCGGCCAGGATGAGCTGGTCGTCGCGCTCGATCCGCCGTTCAAGGAGGCCCGTGGCGAATTCCTGCGCGACGAAGACGGCGCGATCGCCTGGCTGCGCTTCGGCGGTCGGATCGCCAGACGGTCGTGAGGGATCCGGGTCGAAGGTCGAAGGTCGAAGGTCGAAGGGGACGCTCTCCTTTCGACCTTCGACCTTCGACCTTCGACTCTCGGGACGCAGGAGCCGGGGAGCACACTCACACAATCAAGGAACACCGATGACTGACACTGCCACCCACCCGTTCATCGGCCAGTCGGTCCCGCGCGGCGGGGATCGGCGGCTGCTCGTCGGCGCGGGGCGCTTCGTGGACGACGTGCGCCTGCCGGGGACCGCGCACGCGGCGTTCGTCCGCAGCCCGCACGCCCACGCCGCGATTCGCGGGATCGACTGCGCGGCGGCGCGCGCCCATCCAGGGGTGCTCGGCGTCTGGACCGGCGTGGAGATCGGCGCGCTCCTGCGCCCGCAAGTGGTCGAGGGAGGCGAGTTGCTGCCGGGGCGCACGATTCGTCGCTGGCCGCTGGCGACCGATCGCGTCCGCTTCGTCGGCGACGCGGTGGCGGTCGTGGTCGCGGAGGACGCCTACACCGCGCGTGATGCGGCGGCGCTCGTCGCGGTCGAGTATCAGCCGCTGCGGGCGGTCGTCGAGCCGGAGGCGGCGCGCGCGCCCGACGCGCCGATCCTGCACGACGACTGGCCCGATAATGTCGCGTTCCGCTGGGAGACCGTGGTCGGCGAGCCCGATCGTCGGTTCGCGGGGGCCATGCGCATCGTCGAGGTGCAATTGGTCAACAACCGGATCCAGGCCGCCTTCATCGAGACGCGCGCGGTCCTGGCGAGCCCGCAGCCGGGGACCGACGAACTGACCGTCTGGGCCTCGACCCAGGTGCCGCACACCGTGCGCGGTGGGATCGCCGCGGCGCTCGATCTGCCGGAGGCGCAGGTGCGCGTGATCGCGCCCGACATCGGCGGCGCGTTCGGCACGAAGGGGGGCGTCTATCCCGAATACCTGCTGATCCCGGCGCTGGCGCGCTCGCTCGACCGACCGGTCAAGTGGCTAGAGACGCGCGGCGAGTCGTTCCAGGCGACGAACCACGCGCGCGATCAGCGCCAGCGGATCCGCGCGGCGGTCGCGCCCGATGGCACGGTGGAGGCGCTGGAATTCGCGGTCGTCGCCAATCTCGGCGCGTATGGGGCGAACACCGTCCCGCTCAGCACCGGCAGGATGGCGACCGGACCCTACCGCGTGCGCGACATCCGCGTGGGCGTCACCGGCGTGATGACCAATACCACGCCGACCGGCGCGTATCGCGGCGCCGGTCGCCCGGAGGCGGCATATGCGCTCGAACGGCTGATGGACGCGATCGCGCGCGAACTCGATCTCGACCCATTCGAGGTGCGCCGCCGCAACGCCCTGCCGCCCGACGCCTTCCCCTACGACGCGCCGACCGGCGTCCGCCCCGACAGCGGCGAATATGGGCGCGCGCTCGACGAGGCGATCCGGCTGATCGACTACGCCGGTTTCCGCCGCGAGCAGGCTGCAACGCGCGCTGCGGGAAGACTGCTCGGCCTCGGCGTCGCCCTCTACTGCGAGTTCGCCGGGCCGGGGTGGGACAGCGCGCAGGTCCGCGCGCAGCCCGACGGCACGGTGACGGTGGCCGTCGGCGTCTCCCCACACGGTCAGGGGACCGAGACGGCGTTCGCGCAGATCGCCGCCGACACCCTGGGGATCACCCCGGCGCAGATCGTCGTCCGCGCGGGTGACACCGCGCTCACGCCGCAGGGGATCGGCACCTTCGGCTCGCGCAACACCGCGATCGGCGGCTCGGCGGTCCTCCTCGCCGCGCGCGAGGTCGCGGCGAAAGCCCGGCGGATCGCCGCCGCCCTCCTGGAAGCTGCCGAGGAGGACATCGTGCTGGAAGGGGGCGCGTATGGCCCGCGCGGCGTCCCCGACCGGCGCGTCACCTTCGCGCAGATCGCCCGCGCCGCGCACCGAATGGGCGGCGTGCCGGGCGGTCTGCCGCCCGGACTCGAAGCGACCAATCACTTCACGCCGGAGGGGCGCACCTTCCCGTTCGGCGTCCACGTCGCGATCGTCGAGATTGACCCGGCGACCGGCGAACTGATGGTGCGGCGCTACCTGGCGGTGGACGACTGCGGCGTGCGGATCAACCCGCGCCTGATCGCTGATCAGGTGCGCGGCGGGCTGGCCCAGGGGTTCGGCCAGGCGCTCCAGGAGCAGATCGCCTACGACGCCGACGGCCAATTGCTCACCGGCTCATTCCTCGACTACGCAGTGCCGCGCGCCGGGCAACTGCCGAACTTCGAGCTGGGCCACACCGTCACGCCGAGCCCGTTCAACCCGCTCGGCGTCAAGGGGATCGGCGAGTCCGGCACCACCGGCGCGCCCCCGGCCCTCGTCAACGCCGCCCTCGACGCCCTCGCCCCGCTCGGCGTCCGCGCGCTCGACATGCCGCTGACGGCGGAGCGAATCTGGCGGGCGATGCAAGAGTAGGCGAAAAACCACCCGACCGGACCCGCCGCGCCCCCGCGCATGGCTGGTACGCGGAGGCGCAGCAGAGTCCAGGATTACTCTACTGGATGAAGCTGAGAGCAGGGCAAGAGCGCGCTGAGGAAGGGCTGAGAATCGGGCGCTCAGCGGAGCCAGTGCGGGGTGAAACCGGCCTCGCGCAGCGCGGCGAGGACTGGCGCGGCCTCGCCATCGGCGGGCAGGGTGAGCAGGAAGCGACCATCCGCCAGGGGTTCCGGCACTGGCAGGCCAGCGCGCGCAAGCGCGGCGTGCAGGCGCTCCGCCGTGGCGGGGTCGTCGGGTCGGAGGATGAGGGCGCGCGCGAGGCGCACCCCGGCGTGGTCGCGGGTCCACTCGCGCAGGGTGAAGGCGACATTCTGCGGAAGCGGCGCGCGACCGCCGCGCTCCAGCAGCGTGACGATCTGGTCGAGGGTCAAACCCGCCGCGATCCCGCGCCGCACCGACGTCTCGCTGAGGCGATAGACGCTGGCCGTGTCGAGGCGCACGAGATCGGCGATCGCGCCGAGCGCCCAGACGCGGCGCGGGATCGGCTGGAAGAGCAAGATCTCGAAGTCGGCCCCGACCGTCAGCGGTCGGTCGCCGATCGGCGACAGGCGCGGCTCGGGTCGCGCGCCGAGCAGCCAGGCACCCACCTCGGTCACGGCCACCACCGGGACGGTCCGCTTCCCCTCGCGGTGCGTGCCGTCGGCGAGCAGGCCGAGCGGCACCAGCGCGCCGAGCAGCGCCGCCTCGACCGCCGCCGTTGTCACCTCCTCGCGCGTCCCCGCCGGGCCGCTCGCCCGCGCGGCGTGGAAACTGCCGCCCAGCAACCCCGCGCGCAGCCGCGCGATCCGCAGGGCCAGGGTGGCGGCGTCGTACCACTCCCCGACGGCGCAGGCGCGCAACTCTTCGAGGATCGCCGCGCGCGCGAGCGACCAATCGACATTCGCCAGTTGCAGATCGTCCTGGCTCGGCCCCTCGGGCCAGTCGGGTGCGGCACGCCAGCGCGCGAAGAGGGCCCGGGTCTGCTCTGGAAAGCCCTGACCGCGCCAAGGATCGAGCGCCGCCGCAACCACCTCGAACCGCTCCTCCTCGACCCGCACCAGCCCCGCATCCCGCGCCAGGTCGAGCAGCAGCGGCACGTAGCCCGGCCGCGCCCGACCCTCAGCCGTCGCTCCCCAGAGGGCCGGGGCGAGACGCCGGAGCGCGGTCGCGTTGCGCTCCTCGTCGCCGTCGCGCCATTCGAGCGCCCGGCGATCGAGGCGCTGGAGGATCGTCAGCAGATCCCAGGCGGCACCATAGGGGTAGCTCGGGCGCTCGGCGGGGATCGCCGCGATCGGTTCGAGCGGGGGCGGGGCATCACGCGGCGGTCGGCGCGGGGCGAGGACATCGCGCGGCACGATCAACGCCCGGCCAGGGGGCGAGCCCTCCACAGCCTCCTCCCAGACCGGCCAAGCGAGCAGGCGGCGGTTGAGCGCGCGCGCGGCCTCGCGCAGGGTCGGCGCGGTGAGGTCGAGTTCGCCCGCCAACGTGTCGAGCGCGCGCCGCCCGCCGCCCTCGCGGATCGCGCCCAGGAGTCGCCCCGCATCGGGCGGGAGATCGCGCGCGACCGCCCGCCGCTGCTCCGGGAGATCGACGCGCGCCAGGATCTCGTCGATCAGCGCATCGCGCCCGATCGTGCCGGGTGTGACGCGCAAGCCCCACACCTCGGCGGCCTCCTCCAACTCCGCCCCTTCGAGGGTCGTCAGCAGGGCGCGCAAGGGCGTCTCCGGCCCGATCGTCGGGCCGAGCAGTCGCTCTTCCTGGATACGGCGGAAGGCGGTCGCCAGTTCACGAGGCAGCGCCAGGGCTTCGCCGTCAATGGCGATGATGCCGCACTCGCGCAGGCTCGCGATCGCCGTCGCGACCTCCGCCGCCGCCGCTCCAACCTCGGCGGCGAGCGCATTCTGCCCCAGGTCGCCCGTCCCCGGCGAGGCGAGGATCGCCTCGACGATCGCCCAGTCGAGCGGGCGTAGCGCCGCGACCCGATCCCGCGCTACCCACGGATCGCGCATCGTGCGGTAGAGCTGCGCGACATGATCGGCGGCCGAGCGACCGGTCAGCGCGACCTCCCAGCAGTCGGCGATCTGCCGCAATTCCTCATCATCGCGCGCCCGCAGATGGACCAGGAGGTTCCGTACCATCGCCCCTCACGGTCCGCCACAGAAGTAGAGATATTGTAGGCGGGCGGCTTCAGCCGCCCGCCCCACTAGCCGCCCGCCTATCCCTCAACCGTCCCCTACCTCACCAGACTCCCTACTCCCCCGCCAGCGCGATGCAGGAGAAGGCGACCTTCGCGTCGGTCGGGACGCCGAAGCGGGCCGTGTGCCGCGCCGGGAGCCCGTGCGGGAAATGCTTCACGTACTCTTCATTGCAGGCGTTGTAATCCGCCGGGTCGGTGATCAGCATCGTCACCTGGACGACCCGCTCCAGGGTAGTCCCCGCCGCCCGCAGGATTTGGTCGAGCGTCGCCAGCGCCTCGCGCACCTGCCCCTGCGGGGACTCCGGGCGCGGGCGCCCACCCTCGGGGTCGTGCGGCGCGCTGTGGCCCGACACGAAGACCAGCCCCGCCGCCTTCGTCGCCCTGCTGAATGGCACCGGTCGCGCCCCCAGTTCCGGGGGATTGATGAACTCGATCATCCCATGCTCCTCCGCTCACCCCTGCACCGACGCCAACACCGCCCTATCCTACCACCAGCGGGCAAAGAAAAAGGCCCTCCGGGCGGACCGCTCGCTCCTCGATACCGTTCAGGCCAGGCAAAGTGTCGACGGCCCTTCTCCCAGGGCGGATCGGCTCACTTGTCGCCATCCGCCGCGAGGAGTTGCAGCGGCTCCCGCCCGTCGCGCATCACCTCGTAGACATCGCGCACATGTTCAAGACGGGTCAGGATATGCTGCAACTGCGGGATACTCGCGACCTCGATCGTCATCACGATCGTCACGCTGCGATCGGTGTGCGTGATCGTCCCGACCGAGAGGATATTAATCTTCTCGTCCGCCGCCAGCGAGGTGATGTCGCGCAGCAAACCGACGCGATCCCACGCCCCGAGGCGGACCTGCACCGGGTACAGCGTTTTATCGCCGCTGCCCCAGGAGATTTGCGTCAGCCGCTCCGGTTCGCCGATATTGGCGATATTCGGGCAGTCGCCCCGGTGAACGGTGATCCCCCGCCCGCGCGTCACGTAGCCGATGATCTCGTCGCCGGGGATCGGCTTGCAACAGGGCGCGAGATTCGTCAGCAGATCGCCCACGCCGGTGATCTGGAAGCTGGCGCGCATCGGCTTGCTGGGGGCTTGTCTCGTCGGCAGGAGCGCGTCGCGATCGACGGGGGTGTCGAGCTTCCCGGCGACTTGCTGCGGCGTCACCGCCCCGTAGCCGATCGCCGCCAGGAAGTCATCGGTCTTGGCGTAGGAGGGGAAGTGTTTGGCGACCTCGTCGGCGCGGATCTCAAGGCCGATCCGCTTCAGCTCCTTCTCCAGCACCTCCTTACCCTGCGCGATATTCTCCTCGCGCCGCTGGCGGCGGAACCACTGGCGCAGCTTCTCGCGCGCGCCCGCCGTCGCCACATAGCCGAGCGAGGGATTGAGCCAATCGCGGCTCGGCCCCGGCTTCGTCTTCGAGGTCTGGATGCGGACCACCTCGCCGTTCTGCAGCTGGGTGTTCAGCGGCACCATCTTGTCGTTCACCTTCGCGCTGACGCAGCGGTGCCCGACATCGGTATGAATCCGGTAGGCGAAATCGACCGGCGTCGCGCCCTTCGGCAGATCGATCACATCGCCCGCCGGGGTGAAGACGTAGATCATCTCGCGGAAGACGTCGCTCTTCAGCGACTCGACGAACTCCTGGGCGTCCACGACCTCGTCGCGCCACTCCATCAACTGGCGCAGCCAGGCGACCTTCGCCTCGACATTCGCGTCGCTACGCCCCGCCTCCTTGTAGCGCCAGTGCGCCGCGATCCCGTATTCCGCGACCCGGTGCATCTCCCAGGTGCGGATCTGGATCTCCAGCGGGCGCGCTTCGAGGGCCAGCACCGCCGTGTGCAGCGACTGGTACATGCTCTCCTTCGGTCGCCCGATATAGTCGTCGAACTCGCCGGGGATCGGGTGCCACTTCTCGTGGATGACGCCGAGCGCGCCGTAGCAGTCGCGGTTCTCATCCACGATGACGCGGATCCCGATCACGTCGTAGATCTCGTCGAACGACTGGCCTTTCCGCTCCATCTTCTTGTGGATCGAGTAGCTGTGCTTGCGCCGCCCGGAAATCTCCGCGCGTATCCCCGCCGCGTCGAGTGCCGCGCGCAATTCCTCGGTCACCCGCTCGATATAGCGCCCGTGTTCGGGGCTGTCCTTGCGCAGCTTCTGGTCGATCTCGGCGTGCTTCTCCGGCTCCAGGTACATGAAGGCGAGATCTTCCAGCTCCGACTTGAACTGGCGGATCCCGAGCCGATTCGCCAGCGGGGCGTAAATCTCCATCGTTTCCAGCGCCTTGCGGCGCTGGCGATCGGGGTTGGTCAGGGGGGCGGAGCGCATGTTGTGGAGGCGGTCGGCCAGCTTGATCAGGACGACGCTGACGTCGTCGACCATCGCCAGGACCATCTTCCGCAGGTTCTCCGCCTGGGCCGCTTTCTCGCGCTCGTCCCGACCGTCGCTATCCTCGTTCTGGGCGAGCCGACTGGCCGTCTGGCCCAGTTTCGTGACCCCATCGACCAGCTTGGCGACCCGCGCGCCGAATTGGCTCTCGATCTCCCCCGTCGTCGCGCCCGTATCCTCGATGACATCGTGCAAGAGGGCCGCGGCGATCGTCTCGGGATCCAGTTGCATCTCGGCCAGGATACGTGCGGTGGCGATCGGGTGGAAGATGTACGACTCGCCGCTTTTCCGCAGCTGCCCGGCGTGCGCCGTCGCCGCGTAGCCGTAGGCGCGCTCGATCAGCATCGTATCGGTGCCCGGCATCTGCCGGCGCACGAACGCGAGGAGTTCATCGAAATCGGGGCGACCCTCCACCGTCCAGTCGGTCGTCGCGGTGGCGGCGGGCAGCACATTCGCCTGCATGAATCCCTACCCCGTTCCTTGATGGTGACAGCGGCGCCGGACGAGTCGTCGCCGGTTGCGCGATACCCGATGGTCCCCCTCGACCACCGCGCCACTGTCCCCGCATTCAGGGTTTCACTTCGGAGTATACCGCGCCACCGGTCGGGACGCCACCTTATTCCGCCGCGAGTTGCGCGCGCTGCCACGCGACTTGCGCGCGCAGCCCGTCGGCGGGGGCGATGCGCGGCGCGTAGCCGAGGTGCTCCCGCGCCTTGCCGATGTCGGCGAAGGTGTGGCGCTGGTCGCCCAGGCGCGCCGGGCGATAGCGCCGCTCGGCGACCCGCCCGGTCAACTCTTCCAGGGTCGTGATCGCTGCGTTCATCGAGATCGGCACACCGCCGCCGATGTTGTAGATCTCGCCCGCCCGCCCGTGCGCCAGCGCCAGCAGAGTGCCGGTCACGCCGTCGTCGATGTAGGTGTTGCCGCGCGTCTGCTCGCCGTCGCCCAGGATCGTGATCGGCTCCCCACGCAGCAGCGCGTCGATCCAGATGTGGTACGCCATGTCGGGGCGCTGCCCCGGCCCGTAGATCGAGAAATAGCGCAGGACCACGACCTGCAAGCCGAAGCTTGCGCCATAGGCCAGCGCCAGCTGCTCGGCGGCCAACTTGGTGATCCCGTAAGGCGAGACCGGGTTGAGCGGCGTCCGCTCGTCGCCGCACGCCTCCGCGCCGTAGACCGACGAGGTGGAGATTTGCACCAGTCGCCGCCGCTCGCCCTCCCCGGCGACGCGCAGCGCCTCCACCAGGCGCTCGGTCCCCTTCAGATTGCAGGTCATATAGAGGTCGAAGAGATCCCAGCGATTCCCGGGCATCGCTGCCAGGTGGAGGACCGCGTCGGCGTCGGCGACGAGCGGCACCAGATCGGCCTCGCGCAGATCGGCCTCGACGAAGCGGAAGCGGCGCGCATCGCGCAACTGTGCCAGGCGCGCCTCCTTGATCGGTCGCGGATAATAGGGGATGAAGGCGTCGAGGCCGACGACCTCGTGCCCCTCCCCGAGCAGCCGCGCGCAGACGTGCGACCCGATGAACCCCGCCGCCCCCGTCACCAGGACGCGCATACCATCATCTCCCCTCGCCCATGCTCGCTTCGACACACCGTGATTGGCCGCGATAGCAACGTCCGCGTTCCAGGATGGGTGCGCCGCCTATCCTCACGCGGGCGGCGGCTCACCCAACCCCGCCCGCCGCGCGATCTCGCGCAGATTGTCCCATTCCATCCCGCGCGTGCCGTCCTCGATCGCGTGAATCGTGTCGAGGACGGCGTCATTGACCGGAGTTGGCACGCCGATCTCGCGACCCTTGGCGACGAGGACGGCCACCTGCATATCGACTTCGGTCTTGCGGCGCTTGATCCGCAGGTCGCGCCAGATCCCCATGTGCTGCTTCGGCGACCCGCGCATCGCCCCCGCGAGCGCGTCGAGCGATCGTTCGGCGGTGGCCTCCCGACCCGGCGCGAAATCGTTCGGCTCGAATTCGCCGATCGGTTCGAGGGGCGTGGCCTGGGTACTGGCGACCAGGTAGGCTTCCCGGGCGGCGGCGCGACAGACGATCCGCCCCAGCGGGTCGTCGAGGATCGTCGGCACCGGCGCATCGACGCAGGAGGCGGCGAACGCCAGCGCGCCGTAGACCAGCTTCCCCCAGAGGAAGCCCCAGATATTCGCGGTCGTCCGCGCGGGCATGACGTGGGCCAGCGTCGCGCGCAACGCCTCGGCGCGCGGCGAGAGCCGCCCGTCGAGCTCGCCGATGAAGATCGTCTGCTCATTCCCGAGCTGGATCACGCCCGGCTCGATCAGGTCCGCGCCGAAATGGACGAATGCGCCGACCGTCCGCTCCCGCCCGATCGCCTCCGCGATCACCGCCTCATTGAGCCCATTCTGCAGCGACAGGACGAAGCCGCCGGGGGCGATCAGCGGCGCGAGGTCGCCGATCGCCCCGGCGGTGAAGTGGCCCTTGACGCAGAGGAAGACCGCCCCGAGCGGGCCGCGCAGCGCATCCCTGGTGATCGCGGGCGGCCGGAAGGTGCGGTCGCCGCGCACGCCGGTGAGCCGCAGGCCACGCTCGTTGATCGCCCGCACATGCGCCGCATCGACATCGACCAGCGTCACGTCATAGCCGGCATCGTGCAGGAACGCGCCGACCGTCCCGCCGATCGCCCCCGCCCCGACAATCGTGATCGGCACCCCGCGCAGATCGTCCCCGTTCATCCTCACCCCTCGCGCCGCGTGCGATCCGCCATCCCGAACGATGGTCCCCCAAACCTGACAATGATAGCGAAGGGCCACGCCCTGGTCTATCGTATCGCTCGATTGCCCGCATTCCCCCGCGCGCTCGGGCCGTGCCTCGTGAGACGAACCCGGCCACAATCGTTCTCATTGGCATATGGAGTGCGGTGGTATGTAGGGTAAACCACGCCGGGCGCTACAATCCACTAAGCGTGCGGTCGGTTGCGCCCGGCGAGTCGCCCGTACAGGGGGAGGAAGGGGTACACGACCATGATGGACATTCCGGTCAGCGAGATCATGACGCGCACGGTAATCACCGTGCCGACGACGATGCCGGTGAAGGAGATCGCGCAGATCCTGGCCGACAAGCGGATCACCGGCCTGCCCGTCGTGGACGAGGATGAGCGGGTCGTCGGGATCGTCAGCGAACTCGACATCATCGGTCGCCAGGGCACGACCGCCGCCGAGATCATGAGCGATCAGGTGATCAGCGCGACTGAGGGGACCGACGCTGAGGAGGTCGCGCACCTCTTCACCAGCCGCCGCATCCGGCGCGTGCCGATCTTGGCCGACGGTCGGCTCGTGGGGATCGTCAGCCGCTCCGACCTGATGCGCCTCTACATGACGACGCGCTGGGTCTGCGAACACTGCGGCTACTTCGTGCGAGGATTCGAGCAACCGGAGTTGTGCCCGAACTGCCACTCCGATCGCTTCGTCCTCCGGCGCGACAACTGAGTGCGGAACGGGGAACACGGAACGCGGAATTTGCGTGGTAGGACGGGCGAGAGCGCTGGCAATCCCGCAGCCCCTATTCCGCGTTCCCCGTTCCGCCTTCCGCCCTTGATTGGGGCTTGACAAGATGTACGTACGGTGGTAACCTACTCGTGGCGGGTCACACTCCATCCTCCCTCCTTTGGCCCCTGGACTGTTGGCGGCAGTCCAGGGGCTCTCTCTTTGCCCCGCGCGTGATCACTATTGCGGCGCTGGCCTGGTCCCGGTCGGCCCTGCTCCGCTCTGCTCCCTCTCCTCGTACAGCGCCAAGATGCCCCGTGCTTCGCGCACCACTTGCATCCGTAACTCCTCCGGCGCGACGACTTCGATCGCTGTCCCGAAACCGAGGACAAACTCGCGCGCACCCTCTTCCGTCTCGAAGAGGATCCGCAGCGTTGTCCATCCCGCACCATCGGGCGGGCTTTCTTCCTCGACGCGCGCCCAGCGACCGCCCAGACGGATCAGGCGCAAGGCGGCTGGCGCGGCGCGCACCGTCGCGCGGTATTGCGGCAGCCGGGTGAGGAACGCGCGCGACGACTCGGACCAGAACGCCGCCAGATCGAAACCGGCGGGGCGGACGCACGGCTCCGCCAGCACCTCCGCCACCCCGATCCGCGAGACACGGTAGGTGCGCAGCTCGCACCGTGCGCCGCGACCAGATACCAGAGGCTCCCCTTCGCCACCAGCCCCAGCGGATCGACGATTCGCTCCACGTCGCGCCCCTCGCCGCGCTGGTAGACGATCCGCAGCTTGCGCTCACCCCAGATCGCCTCCTGCACGAGCGGCAAGGTTGGCACGGTGCCCTCGATCTGCCGCCAGCCGGCCACGTCGATATGGATCCGCTGCTGAACATCCTCGGCACGGTGCCGGTGTCGCGTCGGCAGCGCCGCCAGCAGCTTGATCAGCACGCCATCCGCCGCCCGCGCCAGGCCGAGATCGGCGAAGAGGCGACCGGGGGAGGTGAGGAAGAGCGCCTGCACCTCGGCGTCGCTCAACCCGGTCAGGTTCGTCCGATACTCTTCGAGCAGGTGCCAACCGCCCCCCGTCCCGCGCTCCGCCAGGACCGGCACGCCCGCGCCGCTCAGTGCTTCCATGTCGCGGTGGATCGTGCGCGCCGACACGCCCAGGCGTTGCGCCAACTCCCTGGCGGTGATCTGCCGCCGCACCTGCAAGAGCAGTAGGATCGATAACAAGCGATCGGCGCGCATCGTCTCCCACCTCGCCTCCTCGCGGTGCCGAGCCCACGAACTCGGCCTCTCCGTCTCCACCATTCTCGCATCCCAATATGACAGCGGGTGACAACAAAGCGATCATCCGTGGATCGCGGCGCGTGGGGGGCACCACGCCTCGCCTGGTAGGCGGGCCGACCTTACCTCGATGGAGCCCACATCGGGGCGGGATGGCAATCGCGACGACCGTTATCAGGACTGCCAAAACCTGATGCGATCGCCTTGTTGACCGCTGGTATGGATACGCCCTCCGTCAACCTGACATTGTTTGTGGGGAGAAATACCTACACAAAATGCCCCCATTTTGGACAGTCACAACCTACAAGGGTACACGGTACACTATCCCTTAAGAAAGCCGCTCGGCAATGGGGCCGGGCGACTGGAAAGGGTGGGCAAAGCGGCCCACACCATTGACAATGGGGGCAGATCATGTCGCAGGAGTTGCTGACGGCCATCGCGATCCTCATCCTCGTCACCCTGCCGATTGTTTTCTGGGTCACGATGGCGGCGCACCACAACGCGATCAGCGAGTAGGGAGCAGACGCAGGATCGGGGCGTTTGCCCCGGCCCTGCGCGGGGCAGACCGGAGGGGCGGCAAGGAAAGATCTTGCCGCCCCTCCATCGCGTCCGTCACCGCCACCCCGCCGAGGCAAGATGCTCAGCGACTAGCATACACTCCAGCTTGATTGTTCGCTGACTGACTTAAGCCCGAGAACGCGAGGAGATTCCTTCATTTACGGTCCGATGTGTAGCGCTGGGCAGATTCGTCAATCACCAAGTGTGCGGAAGGTGGGCTGCCTCACGAGTCATCGCCCCGATGCGACAGGCCGGGCATTTATCTCCGCCCGGTGCAGGGCTATACCATCAACGGACTGCCTCGAAATTGTTGTGGGCGTCTGCGACATCGACCCGTATCCACCCTTCTCCTTGAGGCTACGATGGGCATAGCGCAGCCGCACAACACCTAGCGGGTGCCTCCAGACTATCGGGCCGACATAGTACTATGTGGCTAGAGCCCCTGAACGTACGCGGGGGTTGACAGCAGGTGCTATACTTATAGGGAAGTGAGCAATTACGGCTCCTTGCCCTCCCTTCATCCACACGGTCACACCTCCACATCGCCCATTCCAGTAACTACCTGTTAAGCGGATGTGTGGGCCGCCGTGCGGTATGCGATTTCCGTAGCGAACGATCAGATCTGTAGGATTCCGCCCCGGCGAGTCCCCCTACCGTGCGATTGTGCGATCAATTTGTGCGCCCGATGACGTGCGTTGCGCCGACCGGCGCTTATAGAGAAGAGTGAGTTTGACACGCCCATGAGCACCAACGTAACCGACGAGCAAGCGATCGAGCAAGCACTCGCGCAGGTGGAAGCAGAGGCCACCGGGACCCCGACGAAGCGTGCCGGGACACGCACCGGCACGCGGCGCACGACGCGGCGAACCGCCGCGCCGACTGAAGCGGCGGTGGCGACACCCCCCCCCACCGAGCAGCCGGAGCAGCCTGCGACGGTGGCGGCGACCGCCGCGCTGGCCAAGACGACGCGGCGCCGCACAGTCAAGACTGCGGAGAAGGCGGTCGCGCCGACGCCCGAGCCGCCCGCGGCCCAGGCGAGCCTGCCGCCAGCCGACCCCGCGCCGGTCACCGCCCCGACGCCGTCAGTCCGACGGGAGGCCCAGGCCGCGCCGATGATCGAATCCGCCCCCGCGCCGACCGTCGCACCGGCCCCGGCCCCGACCGCGCCACCTGTGCAGCAGGCGGTGGCCCCACCCGCGCCGCCGATGCCGCCCGCGCCGACACCGGTGCAACACATACCGGCGCAGCCGCAGCACGCCCCGCGCCAATTCCGGCAGCAGCAGGGGGGCCAGTACCAGCCGCGCCAGCATGGCGGGCGCGAGCAGGGCCAGCGCGACTATCAGTCGCGCAACAACGGCGGCGACTCGAACGGTCGCCATGCGCGCGGCTTCGACACGGGTGCTACTCAGGCACCCGCGATGCCCCCGCCACCGCGCCAGCAGCCCGATCCGCAGATCGAGCGGGAGCGGGAGCGGGAGGCGCGCAACCGGGCGAATCTGATCGCGGTCGCCGATTTGGAGACGAAGACGGCCGACGAGTTGCGCGAAGTGGCCCGCACGATCGGCGTGACCGGCAGCCTCCGCAACAACCGCTACGACCTCGTCAACAAGATCCTCCAGTTCCAGACCGAGCAGATCGGCCAGCATTACGGCGAGGGCGTGCTGGAGATCATCGAGGATGGTTTCGGCTTCCTGCGCGGCGAGCGCCTGCTGCCCGGCCAGGATGACATCTATGTCTCGCAGTCGCAGATTCGCCGCTTCGGGCTGCGCACCGGCGATCGCGTCGCCGGGGTCGTCCGCCCGCCGAAGGACAACGAGAAGTTCTTCAGCATGTTGCGGGTCGAGTCGGTCAACGGCGTGGACCCGGAGACGGCCCGCCGTCGCCCGGACTTCGAAAAGCTGACCCCGATCTTCCCGCTGGAACTGATCGACCTGGAGACGACGCCGAACGTCCTCTCCACCCGCCTGCTCAACCTGGTCGCCCCGATCGGACGCGGGCAGCGCGGCCTGATCGTCTCGCCGCCGAAGGCCGGGAAGACGATTCTGCTGAAGTCTATCGCCAACGGGATCACGACCAACTACGACGACATGCACCTGATGGTCTGCCTGATCGGCGAGCGCCCGGAAGAGGTCACCGACATGCGCCGCTCGGTCGACGGCGAGGTGATCAGCTCCACCTTCGACGAGCCGGTCGAGGACCATACCAAGGTCGCGGAGATGGCCTTGGAGCGCGCCAAGCGCCTCGTCGAGGGCGGGCGCGATGTCGTCATCCTGCTCGACTCGATCACCCGCTTGGCGCGCGCCTACAACCTGGCCGTGCCGCCATCCGGGCGCACCCTCTCCGGCGGTATCGACCCGGTCGCCCTCTACCCGCCGAAGCGCTTCTTCGGCGCGGCGCGCAATATCGAGGGCGGCGGCTCCCTGACGATCATCGCCACCTGCCTGATCGACACCGGCTCCCGGATGGACGACGTGATCTACGAGGAGTTCAAGGGCACCGGCAACATGGAGTTGCACCTCGACCGCAAGTTGGCCGAGCGGCGGATCTACCCGTCGATCGACATCCAGCGCTCCGGCACTCGCCGCGAGGAACTGCTGCTCGACGATCCGACCCTCAAGCAGGTCTGGACGATGCGGCGGATGGTCTCGATGCTCGGCGGCAGCGAGGGGACCGAGCTGATGCTCAGCCGGCTCGCCAAGACCAAGACCAACCCCGACTTCCTGCTCACGCTCAACAAAGAGATGTAGGGGCGGCAACAACCCTGAACCGAACGGCCAAGTTGAGGGGCCTCCGCCATGGCGGAGGCCCCTTCGTCATGCCACCTGTAGGCGGCGTGGGATCACGCGCCCGCGACCACCTCGCCATCCGCCGACCCGCGCCCGAGCCGACTCACCAGCGCGCAGCCGATTGCCAAGGCAATCGCGATGATCGGGAAGAATATCCGGTAGGGGAGGATGTTCAGGGCGATTCCGCCGAAGAGCGGCAGCAGGTTCGCGGGCAGGAGCAGGGTCCCTTGCAGGCTGATGTAGAGCGGGCGACGCGGCGCGGGGGCGATCTCGAGCAGGAGGTTCATCCAGCCGATGAACTCGCTCGCCACCACCGCCCCGATCGCGACGTAGACGAGCAGGAACGCTCCCTGGGGCAAGGCGGGGGTCAGCAGGACGTAGAGCGGGATGATGGCGGCGATGCCGAGCGCCGCCTGGACGACGCGCCCGTTCCCGAAGCGGGCGCTGACCCAGCCCCAGACGCCGTTCGCGAGCAGCTGGCCCAGCATCGAGGCGGAGACGAACAGGCCGATAGAGGCATCGTCAACGCCCACCACGTCGCGGGCGTAGCGCAGATAGAAGGGGATCGCGACGAGATGGGCGACGTAGAGGACGCGCGCCCAGAACAGGCCCCGGAAGCGCCGATCCTGTCGCCAGACCTGGCGACCCTGCGCGAGGATCGAGCGATCGTCGGGCGCGCCGCGCGGCGACTCGGCGGGGATCGGCGCGGGGTCGATCGGCTCGCGCACGAAGGCGAAGACGACGAACGCGACCGTCAGCAGCAGGCCGGTGACGAGGAAGAGGAGCGCGTAGTTGCGCGGGAACTGCTCCTCCGACGAGAGGACGCGCGCGACGAGGAGCCCGGCGGCGAACGAGCAAATATTCGCGGCGGTGCGCCCGATGGCGGAGATTTGCCCGCGGCGCGCCGCCGGGGCGATCTTGGCGAAGATGTCGATCCAGGCGACGCTCTCCGCGCCGACCCCGAGCGAGAAGAGGGCGTAGCAGACGAAGAACGCGACGAGCAGGGCCGTCGGCTCGGGGCGGGTCCAGGCGAACCCCGCGAGGAGGAAGATCGGCGCGTTGCGGAAGAGGCTGGCGGCGATCAGGAACGGCATCTTGCGCGGGCGGCGCGCGAGGAAGCGCGCGGCCGCCAGTTGCGGCAGGCCGATCCCGACCTGGAAGATCGTCGGGACGAGCCCCAGCAAGGCCGTCGAGGCGGTGAGGGTGGCGACAAAACCGACCAGCACCGTGCTCGCGTCGAAGAACGCGGCGGCGATGCTGAAGCTGACGATCTCGCCGATCGTCAGCGCCGTGTTGCGCCGCAGATGTCGCCGCGACTCCGGTGGGGACGTGGTATCTGCGCGCGTTGACCCCGCCGTCGCCAACTCGCCCGGTGTCTCCACGGTCGCCACTTCGCCCCCTTATCCCGCGCACACACCGGCGAGGATGGTCCCAGTTCGGCGGGCGGGCGTCAAGGGTGGCTGTGCTAGACTGCGGTGGAAATACTGCGTATCGCCATAAGGAGGCGCGTCGTGACCCAATCTACCCCCGCAATCCCGGAGATCGCGCTCGAAGATCTCGTGCGCGTCCCCGGCGTGCAAGGCTTCGATCTCGCGCCCGATGGGGTGCACGCCGTGATCGTCTGGAACGCCGACGGGAGCCCGCAGCTCTACATCGTCGCGCTCGCGGGTGAGGCCACGCCACGCCGGATCACGACCGGGCCGCAGGCGGCGCTCGGCCCGCGCTGGTCGCCGCGCGGCGACCTCATCGCCTTCACCCGCGACGCCGGGGGCGACGAGAATGCCGACATCTTCCTGATCAGCCCGGAAGGGGGCGAGCCGCGCCAGTTCACCGACACCCCCGGCGCGGCGAACAACGAGCCAATGTGGTCGCCGGACGGGTCGCAGATCGCGTTCAGCTCGAATCGTGGCGGCCACTTCGACGTCTGGGTGCAGGCGCTCGACGGCACGGACGCGCGGCGGTTGACCGACGCCATCCCGCCCGACCGCGACATCCAGTGGTCGCCGGATGGGACGCGAATCTCCTTCACCTCGAATCGCTCCGACGACCGGGATAACGAGGATGTCTTCGTCGTCACCGTCTCCGGCCACCGGCGCGAGCGGCAGATCACTCCCGCCGAGGGCGCGGCCCACGAGCACGGCGGGCGCTGGTCGCCCGACGGGCGGGAGATCGTCTTCGTCTCCGACGCGCGCGGCGAGGACGACATCATGGTCGCCACGGTCGAGGGGCAGTTGGTGACGCCGATCGCGCAGGGCGAGTGGGAGGAGCAGACGCCGGTCTGGTCGCCCGACGGGAAGCGCCTCGCCTACCTAATTAACCGCGACGGCAACAGCGAACTGATCGTGAAGACGCTGACGAGCGGGGCGAACGCGCGGCTCGACACCGGTCCGGGCGTCGTCTCGGGATCCGCCGCGCCGCGCTTCACCGCCGATGGCGGCGCGCTCGTCTTCCTCCATACCAGCGGCCAGGAGCCGACCGATCTGGTCATCGCCCCGAGCGATGGCAGCGGCCCGGCACGGCGGATCACCGACTCCCTCGCCCCGTTCGCCGGGCGGGTCGAGCCAGGCTGGCTCGTGCAGCCGGAGGTCGTCCGCTGGCGGAGCGCCGACGGCACGACCGTCCCCGGTCTCCTCTACCGCCCGCCCGCCCCGGCAGCCGCCGACACGCCCCCGCCGGCGATCGTCTACGTCCACGGCGGGCCGACCGGGCAGACGACGAACGGCTGGAACCCGACGATCCAGTACTACGTCAATCGCGGCTACGTGGTCCTCGCGCCGAACGTGCGCGGCAGCACCGGCTACGGCAAGGCGTACCGCGAGGCGAACCTGAAAGACTGGGGCGGTGGCGATCTGGCCGATCTTGTGGCCGGGGCCGACTTCCTGGCGACCGAGGGCCTGGCTGATCGGCGGCGGATCGGCGTGACCGGCGGCTCCTACGGCGGCTACATGACCCTGATCGCGCTGACCAAGGCCCCCGAGGTCTGGGCCGCCGGGGTCAGCGTCGTCGGGATCGGCAACCTGCGCACCCTCTACGAGCGGACGCGCGACGACTTGCAGTACTACCTCATCCAGCAGATCGGCACGCCCGAGGAGAATCCGCAGCTCTACCATGATCGCTCGGCGATCAACTTCGTCCGTGACATCGCCGCGCCGCTGCTGATCCTGCAAGGCGAGACCGACCCGCGCGTGCCGCTCCACGAGGCCGAGCAGATGCGCGAACTCCTCGAAGAGTATGGCAAGACCTACGAGTATCACGTCTACGCGCAGGAGGGCCACGGCTTTCGCCGCGAGGAGAGCCGCCTCGACGCCGCCCGCCGCACGGTGGCGTTCTTCGACAAGTATCTGTAGTGGGCCAGTGGAACGGTGGGACGCTTGTAGCAAAGCGCTGCGATCGGAGGTAGGGGCGTATTGCATACGCCCCTACCTCCGACCACCTAACCTTTCAACAAACACCTTCCCGACCCACCGACCCACTGGCCCACTCCGCCATATGCTACAGTTTCCCCATGACGGACTTGAGCGGGCAAACGTACGGGAACTATCGCCTCGACGCGTCGCTCGGGGCTGGCGCGTTGGCGGAAGTCTATCGGGCGATGGACGAGCGCACCGGGCGAACGATCGCGCTGAAAGTGTTCCGCGACGATCTCTGCGCCGAGCCCAACTTCACGGCCCGTTTCCTCGCGCTCGCGCCGACGCTCGCCACCGTCGGCGGCCCGCACGTTGTGCCGACCCTCGATTGGGGTGCGGTCGCGGGGCGTTGCTTCCTGGCGCTGCCACTCCTGGTGGATGGCTCGCTGCGCCAGCGCCTCCATTCCGGTGGAGGGGGCGATCGTTCGCCAGTACACGTCGCGCTCGACCTCGTCGCGCAGGCGGCGAGCGGTGTCGCCGACATCCATCGGCATGGCCTCGTTCATGGCGATCTCCGGCCCGAGAACTTGCTGATTGAGCGGAGAGACGAACTAAGCGACCGGATCCAGGTCGCCGATTATGGCCTCCTCGGGCTGATCGAAGGTCGCCCCCTCGTCGGTGCGCCCGCGTACATGGCCCCCGAGCGGTTCGGGGGGCAGGTGGCCGATGGACGCGGCGACATCTATGCGCTCGGGGTCATCCTTTATGAGGTGTTGACCGGCGCACAGCCGTTCGCCACGGCGTCGTTCAGTGATGCCGCTTCCCTGCACGCTCGGCTGGCTCTGGTGCCGCCGCGCGAGCTCCGCCCGGAACTACCGCCGACGATCGAGGCGATCGTCCTGCGCTGCCTCGCGAACGACCCCGCCGCGCGTTACGCCTCCGCTGCCGCCCTCGCGGCGGATCTGCGCGCAACCGCCGATGAATTGCGACCGCGCCTCCCTGGCACGGACACACGGGGCACACCGCCAGAGCCGCAGGAGACTGTCGCGCAGGCTGAGCAGCCGCAAGCCCCGCCGATCGCTCTGCACCTGTCCGAGCCTGGCACCCTCTCGCTCACGCCGGGCGAGCCGGCCACCTTGCACGTCACCGCAACCAATCGCGGCCTCGCGCCCGCCGCCCTGACGCTCACGGTCGAGGGCGCGTCGGCGTCGTGGGTCGTGCCGTCAGTCCGGGAGATCGAGGTCGCGCCGGGTGGCAGCGAGCGGGTCGCACTGACGATCACGGTGGCCCGCGAGCCCCACAGCTCGGCCGGCGAGTATCCGGTGACCCTCCGCGCCACACCGCGCGACGGCCAGGGCGAGGGCGCGACAGTCGGGATCCTTTGGGTGGTGCGACCGTTCACGGAGGGGGCGCTGACGCTGATCCCGAGCGGCTCGTCCGGGCAGGGCCGAGCTACTTATACCCTCCAGGTGGACAATCGCGGGAACGCCCCGTTGCGCCGCGCGCTCACCATCCGTGCGGCGGCACCGCTGGTCGGCTTGCTCGCCTCGGAGACCGTGGACCTCGATCCGGGCACGAGCGCGACGGTCGCGCTGACCATCTCCGCGCCACGACACACCTTTGGGCGGGCGCGACGTCGGTCGTTCACCGTGGAGGCGCTTTCGTCCAGTGCAGAGACGTTGACGGCGCGGGGGAGCATCACCCAGCGCCCGCGTATCCTCCCCTGGCTCCTGTCAGCGGCACTCGGGGCGCTGGCGCTCGTGCTCGCGGCGGTCGGCACGCTCACCCTCCGGCCCGAGATGTTGGGCAGCTTCGTCGCGGTCGCGCCAGCACCAACGGCAAATGTCGTCGCCCAGGCGGAGCCGACCATGGCAACGGAGGCGGCCGACATCGCGCTCGCGCCGACATCCGCGCCAATCGCGACCGCCACGGTGCCGGGTCGCACGGTGGCGACTGCGGCGACGCCAGCCCCCCTGGCCCTGTCGGCCTCCAGCCTGAGTTTCGGCACGGTGCCGGTCGGCGGCAATGCCGTCCAGAATATTCAGGTGCGGAACACGACCGCACGCGCCCTGACCTTCCGACGGATTCAGATCGATGGCACGGATGCGGGTGATTTCACCCGCGCCGGGCCGTGCGGCCTCGAGCCCCTCGGGATCAACCTCACTTGCCCACTCACCGTGATCTTCTCGCCTTCCAGCGGCGGCAATCGCACCGCCCGCCTGACGATCACCCTGGCTGACGGCGCGGCCCAGGTAGTGACGCTCGGCGGGATCGCTACCGCTCCCGCGATCGGCACACCACAAATCGCCCCGCCCGCCCGCCCGGTGCCACCGCTGGCCGGTGCGCGCGCGGGCCACGCGGCGGCGACCCTGGCCGAGGGGCGCAAGCTGATTGTCGCGGGCGGGCGGAACGGGCCGAACAGTCTCAAATCGGTCGAGATTTATGACCTCGCCACTAATGTGTGGGTGGGTGGGCGCGACATGGGCGAGGCCCGCGCCGGGCACACCGCCACGACCCTCTCCGACGGGATGGTGGTGATCCTCGGCGGGCGCGGCGCGGCGGGGGTGCTGAAATCGGCGGAGGTCTACGATCCGGCGACGCAAGGGTGGTCGCCGTTCCCGGCCCTGACGACCGCGCGCGAGGGCCACACCACGACTCTGCTGAGCGACGGGCGCACGCGCGGTTATCGCCTCCTCGTCCTCGGCGGGCGCGGACAGGATGGGACCGTGCTGACTTCGGGCGAGACCTACGACTCGAATACCCGCACCTGGACCGAGACGCCGGGACTCCTCGCGGATGGCCGGGCCGACCACACCGCGACGCTTCTCAAAGGCACGGTGCAAGACTCGCCACGCGTCCTGCTCGTCGGCGGCCGCGATCAGGGCAATCGCCCCGCCCCGGCGCGGCTCTTCGACCCGCTCGGCAACGAGGGATCGCAGGCGGTGCCGGATGCGCCCGGCGAATTGCTCGCCCGCGTCGGCTACACCGCCACGCTGGTGGAGGCGACGGGGCAAGTCCTCTTCATCGGCGGGATGACCGACCAGGGCGGTGTCGCGGCGATCACGGTCTACGATCCCGCCGCGCCACCCGAGAGCGCCTGGCGCGAGGGGGATGTCCCGCTCCCGGTCGCCCGCGTCGGGCACACCGCCACGCTCCTGCCCTACGGGCGTATCCTGCTCACTGGTGGCGGAGTCGGGCCACGCGAGACGGCCAGCACGGAGCTTTTCGACCCCGCACGACTCGCCAGCCCCCAACCGTAGTGGTCCATTGCGCGCTCTCTGGTGGAGGAGAGCGGCCCTCACCCCCGCCGCCTCTGGGCGGCACCCCCTCTCTCCATCCGAGGAGAGAGGGAAGGGGCGTTGCAGAGCTGTAACCTTACCCTCCCCCTTCAGGATCCTTCGCCGCCGGGGCGGCGGGGAGGGGTCCGTCCGCTCCACAACCCCAGAAGTGTTCGCAAGATAGACGATTTGTGGGGGAGGCGGGCCAAGCGGCCCGCCTCCCTTCTGCTAAACAACGTTACCCAACCCCCACGCGCCTTGCGCGCAGGAGGATCGCTCGCGCATCCTCCCCGTCGGCCAAGCGTTTCGCCCAGGAGGTTGCGCAGCCGCGCAGGGCGGCGCGATCGAGCGGCGCAGACTGTTCGAGCGTCCAGCCCGCTCGTTGCAGATTCGCGCGCACGCGCCGAGTGCCCTCCTCCAGCGACCAACCAGCCACGGCCAGCGCACGACCGTTCAGGTTGAGGTCGAGCGTCGCACCACCCGGGCTGGCAATCGATCGCAGCCCGTCGTAGAGCTCCGCATCGGCGCAGAGCAGCCCCCTGAGCAGGCTACCCCATGGGAAGTTGATCGCGATCCGCGTGGCGAGCCCGGCCAGGTCGGGCGGCAGCGCGAGCGCGTCAGCGATCAGGTAGAGCGCGTTGGTCGGTGCGCGGCGCGAGACCGCGCGCAGATTCTCCCGGCAGAGGTCGATCCCGATAGCGAGGCCCGTCGGCTCGACCTGCGCGATCCGGCGCACATAGCGGCCATCGCCCGTGCCGAGGTCGATCAGCACCTCCCGAAAGATCGGCAGCCGCTCGGCCAGTGCCGCGCGATCGATCGCCAAGGCCTGTGTCCCATAGATTCTTTCCACAGTTAGTACCCCCTCTTCGTTGCTCCAATCGGTGCGATCGAGCGGCAGAAGGGGGGGCGCGTGCGCGAGGTCGCCCCGGCGCATACGCGGGAGGGCGGGGTCAACCGCCGTCGAGGTCGTCCGGCGTGTGATCAAACCGATGGGAGGAGGTGGACAACAAAAATTCCCCTGGCAGGGATGCCAGAGGTGCGGGGTACCGGCGAATTATTGGGCGGGGATCAGCCTAGCAGGGGGGCCGCGCCCGGGAACAGGTGGGGAGCGCCATCGTCGCAACCTCGTCAGCATCGTGGTCAGGGCCGTGCGCAGATGATACCACGCGCGGTCGGCTAGTGGCGCGGCGATTGTGCTATCCTCGCGCAGGATATTCCCATTTCCCCATCACTTGCAGGCAGATATTCTCGCTGCGGAGGGCCGATGACCGAGCAACTCTACCTGAACGCCACCGTCCTGACGATGAAACCGGACCAGCCGACGGCGGAGGCGGTCGTGGTCGAGCATGGGCGGATCACCTTCGTCGGTGGGATCGCCGAGGCGCGCGCCCACGCCCGACCGGGCTCCCGCGCGATTGATCTCGCGGGCCAAACCCTCATCCCCGGCTTCAACGAGGCCCACAACCACATGATCAGCTTCGGGCTGTCGCTCGCGCAGGTCGACGCCGGGTATCCGGCGATCCGCTCGATCGCCGCGATGGGGGCCGCCTATACCGAGCGCGCCCGCTCCGCGCCGGAGAGCGCCTGGATTCGCGGGCGCGGCTACGACGACAACAAGCTCGCTGAGCGCCGCCACCCGACCCGCCACGATCTCGACGCCGCCGTGCCGGATCGCCCGGCAATCGTCACCAACGCCTCCGGCCACATGAGCGTCGTCAACAGCCGCGCGCTCCACCTCGCCGGGGTCGGGCGCGACACCCCCGATCCGCAGGGCGGGCACATCGTTCGCGACGAGCACGGCGAGCCGACCGGCCTGTTGCAAGAGACCGCCCAGGGTCTCGTCACGTCCCACATCCCCGAGCCGGGCGCGGCGGACCTGCGCGAGGCGGTTCGGCGTTGCTGCGAGGCGTATGCGGCGGCGGGGATCACCAGCAGCCAGGACGCCTCCAGCAGCAGCGGCGAGGAGATCGCCGCCTACCAGGAGGCGCGCGCCGGGGGCGAGCTCCTCCTCCGCACCAACCTGATGATCCGCGACAACCTCCTGCTGCACCTCGCCGCGCTCGGGCTGCGCGGCGGCTTCGGCGACGATCGGCTGCGGATCGGCCCGATCAAATTCTTCTCCGATGGTAGCCTGATCGGGCGCACCGCCGCCGTCACCGAGCCTTTCCTGGCCGACCCGCGCCCCGACAACCTGGGGTTGGAGATGATGCCGCAGGAAGAGTTGGACGAGCGGGTCTGGCTGGCGCACAGCGCCGGATTCCAGGTCGCCACCCACGCGATCGGCGACCGCGCGATCGGGATGGTCCTCGACGCCTACGAGCGCGCGCTGGCTCGCCAGCCGCGCGCCGACCATCGGCACCGGATCGAGCATTGCGGTATCCTGCGCCCCGACCTGATCGGTCGCCTGCGTGATGGCAAGTTCCTGGCCGTCAGCCAACCGATCTTCGTCTCCGAGTACGGCGACGGCTTCCTGCGCCATCTCGGCGAGGAGCGGGTTCGTCTCACCTACCCATTCAGCACTCTGCTCGACGCGGGGATCACCCTTGTCTTCTCATCCGATTGCCCGGTCTCCTCCTACCAGCCGCTGAAGGGGATCCGCGACGCGGTCTGCGAGCGGACCGGCAGCGGCGAGCCCTACGTCCCCGCCGAGGCGATCACCGTCGCGGAGGCGCTGCGCGCCTACACCGTCGCCGGGGCTTACGCCTCCTTCGAGGAGCGGGACAAGGGAATGATCGCGCCGGGGATGTTGGCCGACTTCGCCGTCCTCGCCGCCGACCCGCGCCATGTCGATCCACTGGGTCTGGCCGACCTCCCGGTGACGATGACGATCGTCGGCGGCGAGGCGATCTACGGGGGCTGAGCCTGGGAGGGCGCGGGGATGGCAGCGGGAGCGATACCGGAAGGCAATACCCCCGCGCCACGGTCGGCTATCCCGCGCCCGCCCGCCCGCGCCCAGGCACCGCCGGAGGCGATCATCTTCATCGGTCTCCAGGGTGCGGGGAAATCAACCTTCTACCGGGAACGCTTCTTCGCCACGCACCTCCGCCTCAATCTCGATATGCTGCGCACGCGCCGTCGCGAGACGCTGCTGCTCGGTGCCTGCCTCGCGGGGGGGATCGCGTTCGTCATCGATAACACGAACCCCACGCCGGAGGGGCGCGCCCGCTACATCACCCCATCGCGGGTGGCGGGCTTTCGGATCGTCGGCTACTACTTCGACCTCCCGCTCGCCCTCTGCCTGGCCCGCAACGCCGCGCGACCGAGAGCCGAGCGCATCCCGGTGCGCGGCATCTATGGCACGCGCAAGCGTCTCCGCCCGCCGATCTACGATGAAGGCTTCGACGCGCTGCATCGCGTGTACCTCGATAGGGGCGGCGCGCTGGCGATCGAAGACTGGGGCGTGGACACATCCCGCGCTGATCTCGCGTGAGGACCTGTTGGCGTAACCTTTGGCTATGCAATGCAGGTGACCCTCAGTCAGATTCGGCCCACGGCCCTTCCATGATCGTGTATTCCAGTATGTGCTCCGCATCCGTATAGAGGAACTGCCCGCGCACCGACACGCCGAGCAAGACGAGCGGCAGCCAATAGGGATCGTCGGCCCACATCTCGGCGTAGGGGATCGCCTCGCGCGCGAACCAGCGCGGCGCGACCTCCTCCGTCTCGATCGGCCCGCCCGTCCACCGCTCGGCGACGTAGACGCAGATCTGCTGATCCCATCCGGCGAACTCCGCCCGCTCGGGGAAGAAGAAGTCGAGTGTCGCCAGCCGCCGCAGACCCAGGGGCGTGACGCCGATCTCCTCCTCCGTCTCGCGGATGGCTGTCTCATCGATCGTCTCGCCCGGCTCGGGTTTCCCGCCGACGCCGTTCCACTTGCCGACGCCGAAGCCGCGCTTCTTGCGCGCCAGCAGCACCTCGTCCCCGCGCAGCAACAGGCAGAGTGACGCCTGGCGCAGTGGCTCACGTTGCACAGCGATCCGCGCGGCCAGGGTCGGAGCCCATCCGGTCATTGTTGCTCCCCATCTATCGCACTGGTGCCGCCCGCGCAAAAGGCATCGCGCAGGAAGCCCGATCGGGCGTTTTCGTCGGCACCGCCAAGTCGTGGGCGGTCTGCCCGCGGCAGGTCTCGCTGTTGTGGAGAACCGACGGTCGCGCCGCCTCCGTCGCGAGGTCGCGCACGCATGAGAAGCGCGTCCCACTTCAACCCGCAGATACCGATGATGTTACAACAGGTGGACTCGCTTTCTACCACTCGCAAGACACGATGAGAGCGCGGCACCCCTAGCGTCCGCCAGTGAGGATAGTAAGATACTCCCAACGATTGAGCGAGGATCGGGAGGAGCGCGGCGGTATGACGCAGATCTATGACGTGATCGTGATCGGGCTCGGCGGGATGGGGAGCGCAGCCGCCTATCAGCTCGCCGCGCGCAGACAGCGTGTGCTCGGCCTGGAGCGCCACACCCCGGCGCACGATCGCGGTTCCAGCCACGGGCAATCGCGAATTATCCGGCAGGCGTATTTCGAGGACCCCGCCTATGTCCCGTTGCTGCTGCGCGCCTACGAACTCTGGCGACAGATTGAGGCCGAAACCGGCCAGGATCTCCTGCTCGCCACCGGCGGGCTGATGATCGGCGCGCCCGAGAGCGGCGTCGTGCGCGGGGCGATCCGCAGCGCCGAGGAATGGGGGCTCGCCCACGAGGTCCTCGATGCGGCCGCGATCCGCCGTCGCTTCCCCCTCTTCACGCCGCAGCCGCGGGAGATTGCCCTCTACGAGGCGCTGGCGGGCTTCGTCCGCCCCGAGGCCAGCGTCGTCGCCCATCTCGACCGCGCGGCCCGACTCGGCGCGAACCTCCACTTCGGCGAGCCGGTGACCGCCTGGGAGGGATCACCGGGTGGCGAGGGGGTGCGCGTCACCACCGCGCGCGGCACCTACGAGGCGGCGCGGCTCGTGATCGCACCCGGCCCTTGGGCACCCGAACTCCTGGCGCGTCTCGGGCTGCCGCTGGAAGTCGAGCGGCAGGTGATGTACTGGTTCGATCCGATCGGCGGTGACGGCCCATTCCAGCCAGCGCAGTTCCCGATCTATATCTGGGAGACGGACCCGGACGTGACGATTTATGGCTTCCCGGCGAGCGATGGCCCCGGCAGCGGCGCGAAGGTCGCCTTCTTCCGCGTCCCCGGCCCGCACCAGGTCACGACGCCGGAGGCGATCGACCGCGAGGTGCGTGCGGCGGAAGTCTCGCAGATGCGCGAGTACATCGCCGACCGAATCCCCGCCCTCAACGGCAAGTTCCTGCGCGCCAAGACCTGCATGTACACCAATACCCCCGACGAGCACTTCGTCATCACCACCCTGCCCGACGCGCCACACGTAGCGGTCGCCGCCGGGTTCTCGGGGCATGGCTACAAGTTCGCCTCGGTCGTCGGTGAAATCCTCGCCGATCTCGCCATCGAGGGGGCGACGCGGCACCCGATCGCGCTCTTCAATCCTGAGCGCTTCGAGGATAGGGAACGGGATTAAACCACAGAGAACACAGAGCGCACAGAGAGGGGACGAGAGAAAGACGAGAGATGGACGAGAGGGGGGCGGAGGAAATGGTAGGAAATAGCGATGAGTTGACGCATCAGATTATTGGGGCGGCGATTGAGGTTCATAAGGCGTTGGGGCCGGGGTTGCTTGAATCGGTATATGAGGTTTGCTTGGCACATGAACTCTCTTTACGCGACTTGCAAGTTGAGCGGCAAAAGCCGTTACCGGTGCAGTATCGCGGTATCGAGTTCGAATGCGGCTATCGGCTGGATCTTGTCGTTGCGGAGTCGGTGCTTATCGAACTCAAGGCGGTCGAAAAGATGAGCAATCTCTTCGATGCCCAAATCATCTCCTACCTCAAACTTTCCGGCTACAAAACCGGCCTACTAATTAATTTCAATGTCCCCTACCTCACCAACGGTATCAAACGCTTCGCCAACTAACCATCCCTCTTTCTCGTCTCTCTTTTCCTCGTCCCCCGCTCGTCTCTTATCCTTCTCTCGTTCCTTCTCTGTGCGCTCTGTGTTCTCTGTGGTTCAATCCGTTCCTTCTGCGCCCTCCATGTGTTATTCAACCCCATCCATCAGAAGTACACCAGCTCGCTCTCCGCCGCGATGATCGTAACCGGCAGGTGGAAGTCCTCGATGAAGTCGGCGATCTTCTCCAGGGTGGCGCGCGCATAATTGGCGTCGCTGGCGGCGCAGGCGATGGTCAGTTCGGCGGTTTGCCACGAGTCTTGTGCGCCCGTCTCGGCGATCGACACGCCGAACTGGTCGCGGATGCGGCTCTGGAGCGAGCGCAGCACCTGGCGCTTGTCTTTGAACAACTGGACACAATACTCGTCGCTTCATCTAGCACGGTATAGATTTCCCATCTCCTCGGCTCTCGACCGTCAGGGAATACATGCACTCGTACGCCAAGTGCAACGAGCACGGTCCGCCAGTTCTCGTAGGTGAATCCCGCTAAGTTCTCGGCGGCGGTTCGGCACCACTCGGCCAAGCTGCGCACCTGCTCTTGTCCGACTTGCCACTCCTGGCTCCGTGCATCCAGTCCCTCACGTTCGGACACGAGGGCACGTCGACGCTCCCCCAATGCCTTCAGTTCTACCACCAAAGGGGCGCGGGCATCCTCATCATCCACGAGGGCGAGCACGGCGGTCAGGTTTCCTTGCTTGCGCCGAATCTCGGCTAGCAATCGATCAATAGTAGCCAGCGACTCGGCCACCGGGTCGACCTTCGTGTCCTGCCCTGCCACTTCTGCGGCGATAATCGACGGGTCGAGCAGGCGCCGGGCAACCT
>CADCWN010000421.1 GCA_902806415.1 uncultured Thermomicrobiales bacterium
CGAGGACGATCACGAGGAAGATCACGCCGATCACCGTCTGGAAGCGGTCGGCGATGGACCCGATCTGCTGGGTGTAGTTGTTGAGCAGGACGAACACCAGCGCGCCGAGCCACGCGCCCTCCAGGCGCAGGAGGCCGCCGATGACGGCGATGACCAGCACGTTGATCGTCGCGCTCAGCCCGATGGTCGACGGCGAGATCTGCCGGTTCCACCAGACGAAGAGGATGCCGCCGAGCGCCGCGACGAAGGCCGCGACGCCGAAGGCGAGCGTGCGGTGCAGCGCGACGTTGTAGCCCAGGGACGCCATGCGCACCGGGTCGTCGCGGATGCCCTGCAGCGTCAGCCCGAACGGCGTGCGCGACAGGTACCGCAGCCCCAGGTAGACGACCACCGCGACGGCGAGGCACATGTAGTAGAGGCGCTCGGGCGTGGAGATGAAGCTCGGCCGGGGGACGCCGCCGATGCCGCCGAAGCCCGACAGCGACGTGACCTGCCCGAAGAAGAGGTTCGCGATGACCGAGAAGGTCAGCGTGATCATCAGGAAGTAGATGCCGACGCTGCGGTTGGCCAGCGCCCCGAAGAGCAGGCCGATCACCACCGTCACGAGGATCGCCACGGGCACCGCCGCGAGCGGCGCCCAGCCCTCGCGCAGGCCGCTGCCGGTCCCCGACGTGCTCAGGTTCGCCATCGTGAAGCCGGCGATGCCGTAGAGCGCCACCTGCGCGAGCGACACCATCCCGCCGAAGGCGGACAGGAAGATCAGGCTCGCGGCGACCACGCCCAGGAAGAGCATCTGCGTCAGCAGCGTCCGGACCCAGTAGTCGTTGAAGATGAGCGGCGCCAGGAAGGCGAGCAGCACCAGGACCGCGCCCGTCGCGCGATCCACCGAGCGCAGGCCCTGCAGGCGGCTCACGCGGGACGCCCGAAGAGGCCGAGCGGCCGGACCGCGAGGACGATCGCCAGGAGCACGAAGGTGAAGATGATCGAGTAGAAGGTGTAGTCCGACGGCAGGTACGCCGCCGCGAAGTTCGTGGTCAGCCCGAGGAGCAGCGCGCCGATCGCCGCCCCGCCGAGGGAGCCCATCCCGCCGATGATCACGACCACGAGCGAGTTGAGCAGCCAGTTGGCGTCGACGCCCGGCGCGAGGCTCGCGAAGGAGCCGCCGATCACGCCGCCGGCGCCCGCGAGGGCCGAGCCGACGACGAAGGCGATGGCGAACGTGAGCTGGATGTTGATGCCCATGGCGGAGACCATGTCCCGGTCGTCGACGCCCGCGCGGATGACCATCCCGGTCCGCGTGCGCTTGAGCCAGAACCACAGCGCGCCGCCGATCGCCAGGCCGATGGCGAGGATGATGAGCCGCGTCAGCGTGTACTGCAGATCGCCCACCTGGAAGTCGACGAACTTGTCGAACGTCCCGGGCCACGAGATGTCCTGCGCGACCCCGCCGAACTGCGCGAGAATCAGGTCGGCCAGGATGATCGAGATCGCGATCGTGATGAGCGCCTGGCGCAGGTCCTGGCCCTGGTTCCAGCGCAGCAGCAGCTGCTGCATGAGCAGCCCGATGCCGGCCACGACGGCGGC
>CADCWN010000422.1 GCA_902806415.1 uncultured Thermomicrobiales bacterium
CCTCGGCCTCGCCGCGCGCCGCCGCCACCGCCGCCGCAATCCGCTCGCCGTCGCGCGTCGCCGTCGCGGCCTCCTCGGCGAGGGCCGCTCGCTGCGCCGCCAGGGTCGCGACCCGCTCGCGCGCCTCGACCAGGCGGCGGCGCGCGGCGGTCAGTCGCTCCTCGCCGATCGCCAGTTCGCGGCGCAGCGGCTCGAGGCGGCGCGTCAGCTCGGCCTCCTGCTCTGCCAGCGCGCGGCGCTCCCGGCCCTGCTCGGCGGTCGCCGACCGCGCCTCGTCGACCGCCGCCGTCAGGCGCGCGATCTCCGCGCTGGCCACCGCGCGCGCCGCCCGCGCCGCCCCTTCCTCGACCTCGGCGGTCGCCAGCGCGGCGCGCGCCTCCTGCCACAGTTCGGCGAAGAGCGTTTCCTGGCCCTCGCGCAGCCGGGCGCGCAGTTCGCCCCACTCCTGCGCCCCCTTCGCCGCCCGTTCGAGCGAGCGCAGGCGCGGCTCCAATTCGGCGCGGAGATCGAGCAGGCGGGCGCAGTTCGCCTCGGTCTCGGTCAGGCGACGCTCGGACTCGGCGCGCTTCATCCGGAACGGGGCGATCCCGGCGGCGTGCTCGAAGAGGCCGCGCCGCTCCTCCGGTCGCGCGCTCAGCGCCGCGTCCACCAGCCCCTGCCCGATGACGGTGTAGCTCTGCCCGAGCGGCGCGGTGACCTGCAAGAGATCGCGCAGGCGCACCCGCCCGCCATTGATCAGGTAGTGGGTCTCGCCGTCGCGGAAGATCCGGCGGGCGATCGTCACCTCGCTGAAATCGAGGGGCAGGCTGCCGTCGCTGTTGTCGAGGGTCAGCGCGACCTCGGCCATGCCGAGGGCCGCGCGCCCGCCGCTGCCGGCGAAGATCACATCCTCGCCGCGCCGACCGCGCAGGGCGGTGTTGCTCTGCTCGCCGAGCGCCCAGCGGACCGCCTCGCTGAAATTCGACTTGCCGCTGCCATTCGGCCCGACGATCGCCGTCAGCCCATCGGCCAGGTCGAAGACGGTGCGGTTGGCGAAGCTCTTAAAACCCTGGATTTCGAGGCGTTTCAGGCGCAAGGTCATGGGGAATGACGAGTGGCGAATGACGAATCACGAATCACGGGGAGGGCTCCTGTGGCGTGTGGTGTACGAACTGGTGGGGATGGTAGCAGATCGGGGGGGCGCGTGTTCCAGGCGGGCGCGCGGGCGGGAGTTGAGCGACGAAGACCTCAACGCTTCGGCGGGGCGGAGCGCCAGCGCCAGAGCTGCCACCAGCGGTCATCCGGCTCGCCGCCGGGGGCGAGGGCGACCAGGAGGCCCCACGCGACGGCCATCGGCGCGGCGAAGGCGAGGGCGCGGGCGAACGGGCGCTGATCGAGCCCGCCGAGGATCGCCAGCAGCACTAGCCCTTGCGCGATCGTGATCAGGGGGCGGCTGATGCCGACGAGATCGAAGCCGCGCGCCAGCCGCAGCCAGCGACCGAGCGCCAGCCCGACTGCCACGGCGGCGAAGATCAGCAGCAGCGCGTAGGCACTATCGGGCCAGCCCACGGATACCTCTCTCGCTCACGACATATACCCTGAATCGCACCCGTAGGACTCCGCGTAGGGCGTGATACGAGTCCTCGCGCGATGATCTATCGGGGGATAGTATCCGATCTCGTGGTACGATGCGGCGGTCGCGCGCGGCGCGACTGCTCGATTGCTGAGGAGGGGAGGTCGCCACGATGGGGGGGGATGCGGCGGTCGCGACTGCGCGCGAATGGCTGGCGGAGATGCAGGGGTATGTGCGCGCGATCGACTATGACGGCGCGCGCGCGATCTTTCGCGAGGATGTGGTCGGCTTCGGCACCTATGGCGGCGTCCTCGACGGGCTCGACGCGCTGGTCGCGGGGCAGTGGTCGAACGTCTGGCCGACGATCCGCGACTTCACCTTTCGCCTCGACGAGGTCCGCGCCGGGCGGGACGGCGAGTTGCTCTGGATCGCCTGCCCCTGGGACTCGCTCGGCACCGGCCCCGATGGCGCGACGTTCGCTCGCCCCGGTCGGATGACGGTCATCCTCACCCGGGATGGGGGGCGCTGGCGCGCGGCGCACACGCACTTCTCGCTGTATCCGCCGACGGCGCGGGGGTAAGCGACCCTCACCCCCGGCTCGCTCCGGATGAACCGGACAATGTGCGCTCGCCACCCCCTCTCCCCATCCGAGGAGAGGGGGAGAGGCGTTGGAGGTAGTCCTGAGGCGTAATGCCGTTGGTGTTCCATCCATCGCGCTACGAGGTGGTGGCGCGGGTTTACTCCGTCAGCGCGTCCCGCAGCGCGGCGATTTGTTCGTCGCGGACGCCGGCGGCGCGCAGGTAGCCGATGATGCCGCTGTGCTGCTCGTCGAGGTAGGTGAGGACGTCGCGCATGAAGGGGGCGGGGCTGGTGAGCAGGTGGCGATAGGGCTCCCAGTCGGCCCCGCTGGCGAGGATCGATTGCTCGAAGCGAGACAGGAATTCGCCCGCCAGTTGCGCCTCGCTGAGGGCGTAGTCGGCGATGATCGTCTCCGCCGGGACGCCGACCGCGCCGAGGGCGAGGGCGATGACGATCCCGGTGCGGTCTTTGCCGACCTGGCAGTGGACCAGCCCAGGCAGGGCGTCCGGCGCGGCGAGGGTGGCGATGATCGTGCCGAGCTGCGTCGCGGCGGTGTCGAGGATCGCGCGATAGATCTCGGGCAAGGTCGGGAAGGTCGCCTGCTCGTCGGGCGCGACGCGGTCGAGCGAGATCTGGAGGTAGCGCAGCCCCGGCGCGGCGGCGAGGAGATTGGGGTATTGCGCGATCTCCGCCGGGCGGCGCAGGTCGATGATCGTCCGCAGCCCGAGGTCGAGCAGTTCCTGTTGCGCCCCCGGCGCGAGGCGGTGGGGGCTGTCGGCGCGGATGAGGGTGCGCCAGCGGGTCGTGCGCCCATCGGTGGTCGCGTAGCCGCCGATGTCGCGCACGTTGTAGGTGCCGTCGAGCGCCAGGTGTCGGCGATCCTCGTTCTCGATGATTGTATCCACCGTCTCGGTCGTCCCCATAGCGTCTCTCCTTCGCGCTGATGGTGTCGGGGCGGGTGGGGACCCCTCCCCGCCGCTGCGGCGGCGACCCTCCCCTAAAAGGGAGGGCGGAGGCTACCGCGTCGCAATGCCCTCCCCCCTCTCCTAAAATTGGAAGAGGGGGTGCCGCCCGCACATTGTCCTGACTTGCAGCAGGATCAATCCGGTTCATCCGGAGGCGGCGGGGGTGAGGGCCGTCCCACCCCCCACGCCCCGCCACCCCCTGCAACCCGACTACTGCGCCGGGCCGATGACCTCGCGCCCGCCCATGTACGGTTGCAGGACTTCTGGCACGAGGAAGGTGCCGTCGGCCTGCTGGTAGTTCTCCATGATCGCGATGATTGTGCGCGGCAGGGCCAGGCCCGAGCCGTTCAGCGTGTGCGGGTGGACCGGGCGCGCGCCGGCCTCGGGGCGGTAGCGGATGTTGGCGCGGCGGGCCTGGAAGTCGCGGAAGTTCGAGCAGCTCGACACCTCCAGCCACTCGTCGCAGCCCGGTGCCCAGACTTCCAGGTCGATCTTCTTGGCCGCCGTGAACGAGAGGTCGCCGGTACACATCTGCACCGCGCGGTAGGGCAACCCCAGCGCTTCCAGCACGTCGGCCGATTGTTGCACGAGCTCGGTCAGCGCGGCGTCGCTGGCGTCCGGCTCGACGAAGCGGACCATCTCGACCTTGTCGAACTGGTGGCCGCGCTTGATCCCGCGCGTGTCGCGCCCGCCGGAGAACTGCTCGCGCCGGAAGCAGGCGCTGTAGGCGACATAATCCAACGGCAACGTCCCCGGCTCCAGGATCTCGTCGCGGTGCATATTCGTCACCGGGACCTCGGCGGTCGGGATCAGCCAGAGATCCGAGGGTTCGTCGTGGTATTGGGCCTCGGCGAACTTCGGCAGTTGACCGGTGCCGACCAGCGCCTCCGAGCGGACGAGATAGGGCGGGTAGATCTCGGTGTAGCCGTGCCGCTCAATGTGCAGATCGAGCATCCAGGCGATCGTCGCGCGTTGGAGCCGCGCGCCCAGACCTTTGAGGAAGTAGAAGCGCGAGCCCGACACCTTCACGCCGCGCTCGAAATCGACGATCCCGAGGTCCGGCGCGAGCTCCCAATGGGGCAGCGGCGTGAAGTCGAACCGGCGGCGCTCGCCCCAATGCCGGAGGATCACATTCTCCGCGTCGTCCTTGCCGATCGGCACATCGGGGTCGGGCAGGTTGGGCATCTCCAGGATCGCGCGGTCGAGGCGACCCTTGATCTCGTCCAACTCGCGGTCGAGCGCCCCGATCCGGTCGCCGAGCGCGCGCATCTCCGCGATCTGCCGGTCGCGGGCCGCCGGGTCGCGCTCCTTGCTGACCGCCTTGGAGCCGGCGTTGCGGCGTGCGCGCAGCTCCTCGACCTCGCTGAGGATCGCGCGGTGCCGCTCGTCAAGCGCCAGGATCTCATCGAGCGGCGTGTCGGTATACAGGGTCGCCAGGCGTTCGCGGACTTCGGTCGCCTGTTCGCGAATCATGCGCAGATCGAGCATCGTCCATCACTTTCTCACGAGCGCACTCGGCGCTCGGCACTCATCACCCGTCATTCGCCCCGCACTCGCCCCCCCTCCCGAGGGGCCGGAACTCCTGCTGGTGCTGGGGAAATGCGGACACGGGGAAAGGCGGCGCTGTCGCGCTGTTCCCGACCCATCGGTTGTCGCCAAGATCGTGCTCATCGGTTCGCTCGTCGTGTTTGCCTGTCGGTGGCGGGCAAAGTAAAGGCCCTACGTCGCCGGTAGGGCCTCGGGAGGGGAGTGTACGCGATCGCGGCGCAGGGCGCGGCGTCAATCATCCCCCCCATAGGACAGCGAACTGTAACTATTCAGCGGCTCGAAGCCGGGGATGAACTTGGCCCACTCCTCCTGCAAGCTCTGATTCAGCTTGCGCTGGATCGTGTAGTAGGCCCCGGCGCGCGGGCGGAACGGCTCGCGCAGCAGTTGCATCCGGGCCTCCTGCGCCGTCTTGCCCCCCTTGCGGTGGTTGCAGGTCTTGCAGGCGCTGACCAGGTTCTCCCAGGTGTGCGGGCCGTTGCGCGACTTCGGCATGACGTGATCGATCGTCAGGTCGCGCGTGCGGACGCCGCAATACTGGCAGGCATAGCCGTCGCGGATGAAGACCTCGCGCCGGGTCAGCTTGACCTGCGGGCGCGGGCGCTTGATCAGCGCGGCGAGGCGGATGACGGAGGGCGCGCGGTAGTCGTCGTCGATCGTGTGCAGGACGAGGCCGTTCTGCTCCAGGACTTCGGCCTTGCCGGTGATCACCATCACCAGCGCTCGCTTCACGTTGCAGACATTGAGGGGTTCGTAGTTCTGATTAAGAACGAGCACCTGGGCGTTCAAAAGCGTCCCCCTTGTCGGGAACGCGACGATCGCACCGTCGCATCGTTCCTACCTTTACGTCAATAGTAGCAGTCGGATTCGGGCGTGGCAAGAGGGATCGTGACGATCTGCACAAAGCGTCCGCACGAATGGGCCGGATGGTCAGGGCGGAGCTGATCGGCGGGCCAGGAGAGGGGCATTTGCTCCCGTATACCGGGAGAAAGTGCCGACGCTGACCCGCCCCACCCCCGCCCGGCGATCCGCGCGATTCCGCAGTGGCGCCGACTCGTCCCGCGCGCAGATACGGGGGCCGATCGGCAGCCCCAGCGTACCCCGATTGTCCCGATAGGTCGCCTGCGCCTTTGCCGTCATCTATCCCCACCAACCCCGCGCGAAACAATCGCCCTGCTCCTTCGTTTCACCGTTGTCTGTTGATCATTGGTCGTGCCATCGGGACTGATCGAGGAGTTTGTTGTGCGTCGTACCAGCCTCGCGCGTTGCCTCATTCTCGCCCTCCTGCTCGCCCCGCTCGCGACCGTCGCGGTGTCGGCGCGCCCCGCTGCGGCGGAGGAGGTCTATTTCCCGGAGATCGGGCTGACCCTCTCCGACGAGCACGGCTTCCTGCGTTACTGGCGGGCGAACGGCGGGCTGGCCCAGTTCGGCTACCCGCGCACGCCGGAGATCCGCGAGGTCAACCCGGCGGATGGGCGGGTCTACACGGTGCAGTGGTTCGAGCGCAACCGCTTCGAGTGGCACCCGGAGCATCGCGGCACCCCCCACGAGGTGCTGCTGGGGCTGCTCGGCGCGCAGGCGGTCATCGGGCGCGAGGGCGAGGCACCGTTCGCGCGCGTGGACGATCCGCAGAGCGCCGGGCGACTCTACTTCCCGGAGACGGGGCATACCCTCAGCAACTCGTTCAAAGCCTACTGGGAGGCGCGCGGCGGGCTGGCCCTCTACGGCTTCCCGATATCGGAGGAGTTCGTCGAGACCGGCGGCGACGGCAAGCCGTACATCGTCCAGTATTTCGAGCGCAACCGCTTCGAGTACCACCCGGAGAATAAGGGCACCCCCTACGAGGTGCTGCTCGGGCTGCTCGGCAACCGGATCGTCGGCGACCCCGGCACGCCGGAAGCGCCGGTCGCGTCGGTGAGGACGGCGCTGGCCGTCCCCGCGCAGTTCCGCAACGGCCCGTTCGCGCCTGAGCGGGCGCTGACCCTGCCCCCCAATTTCTCCGCCAGCGTCTTCGCCGCTGGGCTGCCGGGCGCGCGGATGCTGGCCCTCGCGCCGAACGGCGATCTCTTCGTCTCGCGCAAGGACAGCGGCGAGATCGTCGCCCTGCCCGATCGCGACCGCGACGGCACGAGCGATCCGCCGCAGACCTTCGCGTCGGGGCTCGCCAAGCCGCACGGCCTGGCCTTCCGGGGCGGCTATCTCTACGTCGCGCAGGAGGCGTCGGTCATCCGCTTCCCCTATGCGCCCGGCGACCTGACGGCGCGAGGCCCCGCCGAGACGATCGTGCCGATCCTGCCGAGCGGCCCCGGCGTCGGCCTGGTGGGGGATGTCAACCACGACACGCGCACCCTCGTCTTCGGGGCCGATGGCAAGGGGTACGTCTCGGTCGGCAGCGATTGCGACCTCTGCATCGGCTCGGAGGAGCGCCGCGCGACCGTCCTGCAATTCGATCCCGATGGCGGCGGCGGGCGAATCTTCGCCAGGGGGCTGCGCAACGCCGTCGGCCTCGGGGTCGATCCGCGCACGGGGCTGCTCTGGGCGACCGGCAACGAGCGCAACACGCTCGGCCCCGACCGCCCCAACGACTTCTTCACGCCGCTGCGCGATGGCGTCAACTATGGTTGGCCGTACTGCGTCGGGATCTCGCCCGCGCCCGATCCGACCGTCGGCGCGGGCAAGGAGGAGTTCTGCCGCACGGTGGTCGAGACGCCGCTGGTGCCGCTGCCGGCGCGCAGCGCGCCGCTCGGCTTCGCCTTCTCGGAAGGGGCGCGCTTCCCCGCGCCGTTCGCCAACGGCGTCTTCCTCACCGAGCATGGCCCGTTCGACAAGCCGTATCGCTACGGCCATCGCCTCGTCTTCCTCTCGATGGTGCCCGGTCGGCAGGGCGCGGGGCCGCGCGACTTCGCGATCGGCTGGGTCGGCGCGGACGGCAACCTCTGGGGGAACCCGGTGGACGCCATCGTCGGGCCGGACGGCGCGCTCTACGTCAGCGATGACCTCGCGGGCGCGGTCTACCGGATCGCCCATGCGGGGCGGTAGGGGAAACGTTTACCGCAGAGACGCGGAGGCGCAGAGGATCGCAGAGCGGGGACGAGAGGGACGATAGATCTGGGGGAAAGGTATTGCGGTCGGGGGTAGGGGCGTATTGCATACACCCACCCGCATTTGGATCATACTGCCGATATTTGACCGTGGTAGATTGACGAGCGCAGAATTATCTCCGGTCCCACTTGTTGTCAGTCTCGGTAACGGCGCTCTGCCCGAACGGGTGGGCGCTGACCGGCTCCCACGGCCCGCCGAGGTAGCGCCAGAGGAGCAGTGCCTCGCCGGTCGCGGGGAAAGGGGCGAAGTCGGCGACCAGTTCGGCGTGGAGGGCGCGGGCCTGCTCGGGCGTGACCTTGTTCTGCACGGTGACGTGGGGGCGGAAGCGCTGGCGATCCTGCGCGCCGAGCCGGGGCCACCAGCGCCGCGCGAGTTCGGCGCGCACAGTCCCGAGGTCGGGCGCGTCGAAGGCGTAGGCGACGCCCCGGCCGAAGAAGAGGACGCCGCTAGCCGTGAGGGATAGCGGCCCGCGCGCGACGCATACCTCGTCCAGATCGGCGGCGATCGCCTCACTTTCCTCGGCGGGGAGGTGGTGGAAGAGGGTCAGGTGCGCGGCGAGGTAGTTGCGCGCGGGCGGGAAATGCGCGGCGCGCAGGCGATCGAGTCGGCCTTGCGTGTCGGCGTCGAGCGCGAGGGTCAGGATCAGCGGGGTGCCGGTCATCGTCATTCAGCCTTGTTGTTGGGTGTCATGCTGACGCAGGGGACTGTTTGGTGCCGCTATTGCTGACGGCTGTTGGCGAGACGGCAATCGCCGGGATGTGGTGCCGCCGGTTGAAACCGGCGCTAGATGGCCTGCGGCCACGAATCCTCCGACTAGGCAGAGGACCACGGCCCACTGATGGAGATTGACGATTTGATCGCCCCAGGGGCCGTAGGCCGGGCCGAGGGTCGGTCGGCGATGCGGGCTGAACGCGTCGGCGTAGAGGGCTATCCCGACACCGCCCCGGTGCGCCCGCATCGGCGCGGCGCGCTGCGCCGCCGTCAGCGTCAGGGTCCGGGCTCGCATCGCGCCTCTTTCACGCACGACCACATGTCACCCCGCCACTATAGGGCGATCAAGTCGTGAATGTCCATCAACCGGCGGCCTTCGCACGTACAAGGGCCGCTTACCGAGCGGATAGGCCAATTACCATTGCGAGCGGTTCATTTCCGCAGTACAGGGCCGAACGATACGTCGCTATCCCTGTCCGCTCGATCGGTGTGGCGGCGTGACGCAGCCCCTATAGTTGTCGATGCGGGCCGATGTGCTTGGGTTATCGGTTTCTTAGGTTCGACTCCTGACCCTGCCGCGAGGTGGGGATTCCCAAGCCAACCTTTTGCCCGCGCATGGCGGACGTAGCTCAGTCGGCAGAGCACTTTCCCTTGGCGGCACCTTGCCCGATCATCGCCGATGCCGGGCCGATTGTTGAGGGTTATCGACTGTTAATCGAGGGTCGCGGGTTCGAGTCCCGTCGTCCGCCCCAAATGCACCGTGACGAGTGCGAGGTTTTGGCGATGTGCCGGATAATGCACAGGAAACAGGCCCAATAATCCCCCTCTTTGGGAGCCCCGCCCTCGCTTCCCCGAGAAACCAGCGCCGGTTTGGTGGCGTAGAATGGTGCTAACGCCGGGTCGCAAGGCGTGCGCGAGGCTACAGCCAGCCCGATTCTTCTGCTCCTTTTCCTTGACGGCGTAGCTCACCTGAAGCGTTTCACTCAATAGCGCATGCCGCAGCGCGAGCTAATTCCTGGCGTAAGCAGCTTCCGGATTGAGATTACAGGGGATAGAATCGGCAGATGGTGTATATCTATGCGCTCTGCGATCCCGAAACCGATGAAATCCGCTATGTTGGGAAGACAATGAATCTCGACAGGCGGTTCAAAGCCCATCGGAATGAGAGTGGCGAAACTCGTAAGGTACGCTGGATACGCCAACTACGACAGCGCGGCCTCGAGCCGAAGATAGTCGTGCTCGATGTCGTTGCTGACGAGGGTTGGCAAGGCGCCGAGCGGACCTGGATCACACGCTTACGCGAACTTGGAGCAGACCTCACCAATCTCACTGATGGTGGTGACGGTCTGCATAATGCCTCGATTGAGACGCGCGCGAAATTGGCCGCGCTTCGTGCCGCCGCCTGGAACGATCCCGCGAAGCGGGAGCACTTGCTCCGATTTCTGCAATCGCCGGAACGGCGGGCAAAAATTGCCGCAGCTCTCCGTGGGCACAAGAAGTCGCCGGAACACATCAAGAAGTTGCCCCAGAATCAGCCAGGGCGTCGGCATACTGAGCAGCACCGGCAACGCATCTCGGAGAGCCTACGGGGCAACCAGTATCGCAAGGGTAAACCGCACGACGAGGCGACCAAGGCGAAAATCAGCGCTACCCTGAAAGGGAATCAGCACACTCGCGGTCGACGTATGCCGGATGAGGAGAGGCGCAAGCGGTCACTCACGCAAAAAGGACTGCCCAAACCCACGGGGTGGAAAGAGAATATCCGTCAGGGCAACTCCGAGCCTGGGCACGGCGTAAGGCCGCACAAGGAGAGCAGCATGGTGAACTATCTTCGTCAGGTGGCGAAACAGTCGACGGGGACGCGACAGGATGAGCCGATTCCTGGGACGGTGCGGAACAGCGCGGGAGGGTATGCCTTCCCGGTTGATGACTGGATCCGTCTCGATCGCTTTCTTGTGCTCGGCTCATCCAATGGCTCGTACTACGCGAGCGAGCGGCAACTGACCGCCGAGGGGGCCGAGGCGGTCCGGCGCTGCGTCCAGGCCGACGGGGTCCGCGCGGTCGGGCGGATCGTGGCCGTCTCGGAGGGCGGTCGCGCGCCGAAGAACGACCCCGCGCTCTTCGCGCTGGCGCTGGCGGCGGCCTTCGCCGACGACGCCGGGCGCCGGGCGGCGCTGGACGCCCTGCCGCGCGTGGCGCGCACCGGCACCCACCTGCTGCACTTCGCGGCGTTCGTCGAGGGATTCCGGGGCTGGGGGCGCGGGCTGCGGCGCGCGGTTGCGGCCTGGTACGAGGGTCGCGCCGAGCGCGATCTCGCCTACCAGTTGGTGAAGTACGGCGGGCGCGACGGCTGGTCGCACCGCGACCTGCTGCGCCTGTCGCACCCGAAGCCGACGAGCGAGGCGCGGCGGATCCTCTATGGCTGGACGACGCAGGGCTGGCCGGGGGTCGGCGACGAGCCGCACCCGGACGAGGCGCTGCGCCTCCTCTGGGCGGCCGACCGCGCCAAGCGGGCGACTTCAGTATGGGAGATCGTCTGGCTGATCCGCGACTTCCGGCTGCCGCGCGAGGCGGTGCCGACCGCGTGGCTGCGCGATGCGGCCGTCTGGGAGGCCCTGCTGCACGAGATGCCGATTGGCGCGACTATCCGCAACCTGGCGACGATGACCCGCCTGGGGCTGCTCACGCCGGGCGGCGACGCGACGCGCCTCGTCGTCGCGCGCCTGGGCGACGGCGGGCGGCTGCGGCGGGCGCGGGTCCACCCGATCGCGGTCCTGGCGGCGCTGAAGACCTACGCCGCCGGGCGCGGCGCCCGCGGCAAGCAGACCTGGGCGCCGGTCGGGGCGATCGTGGACGCGCTCGACGGGGCGTTCTACGCGGCGTTCGGCAATGTCCCGGCGACGGGGCAGCGCTGGACGATCGCGATCGACATCTCCGGCTCGATGGACCACGGCACGATCGCCGGGGTGCCGGGGCTGACGCCGCGCGTGGCGGCGGGGGCGCTGGCGCTGCTGACGGCGGCGACCGAGCGCAACCCCACGCTGGTCGCGTTCACGGCGGCGAAGGGCGGCTACGGCGGGCAGTGGGGCGGGGGCGACCCGGCGCTCACGCCGCTGGCGATCAGCCCGCGCCAGCGCCTCGACGATGTGACGCGGGCGATGGCGGCGCTGCCGCTCGGCGGGACCGACTGCTCCCTGCCGATCCGCTGGGCGACCGCGCGCCGCCTGGAGACCGACGTCTTCATGGTGCTGACCGACAACGAGACCTGGGCGGGGCCGACCCACCCGGCCCAGGCGCTGCGCGAGTACCGCCGCACGGTCAACCCCGGGGCGAAGCTGGTGGTGGCCGGTCTGGTCGCCAACGACTTCACGATCGCCGACCCGAACGACGCCGGGATGCTCGACGTCGTCGGCTTCGACGCCGCCGCGCCGACGCTCATCGCGGACTTCGCGACGGGCGGGGGCGCGGTGGCCGGCGGGGGGCGGCAGGCGGCAGAGGACGGGGAGGAGTGACGAGGCGGGGGTGGGTCGGGACGGCCCTCACCCCCGCCGCGCTCCGGATAAATCGGATTGAGCCTGCTGCAAGTCAGGGCAATGTGCGCTCGCCACCCCCTCTCCCCCTGCGGGGAGAGGGGGCTCTTTGTTACGCCCACAGCGTTCGGATAAGCGCTATCGGTGCTCCAGCCAGGAGGCACATTCTCGTGCGGTTGCCCGTATCTCTGGATTTTCGCTCGCCGTACCGCGATTGATCAGGCGTTGGGGCAGATCGGCGTTCAACGGCGCGTGCACATCGGCCAGCCGTCGATATTCCCACTCCTCATTGAGTTGTAGCAGCGATTCGGCGCAGCGCTCGATACCGGCGAGAAGCCACTCGCGAGGCAACGACCACAGCGCTTCACGCCCGATGGCGATATTTCGGGCGTTCTGGGATTGGCAGGCCAATTCAAGCAGATACGGCATGGCCGCGTCGCGGAGGTCGGCTTCGAGCGCCGGGCGCTTGTCCAGCCGATCCGGAAGACCCCCCTGAAATGTATAGGACTTATGCAGTTGCCGGGTGATCGGCTAGACTGCGCGCATGAATGCACCGAAATGCCAACCCGAGGACTACAGCAACTTCCTGTGGCGCAGCACCTCGGACGAGATCCCTGGGTCGGCGGCCAAGGCGGGGATCGACCGGCCACCGCCGCGCGTGGCGCACGGCCTCGGCACGGAGCTGCGGCGGATATGGTCGATTGGTGCGGGGCAGCGGACACCCCCTCAATCAAACCCAATGATCGAGTGTCCGTGAAGCGGAGGCGACCCCATAGCAGCCCTCACCACAAGTGCCTAGAAGTGCAGCCGGAAAGGGGATTATGGTCAAGTATGTACCTTCTAATGGGCGCATACGTACTACGGCAAGACGTCCCGAAACTTGACGATAACACCCTTGTCGGCCGCGCTTCTAGTTCTTCAGTTGCACTTACCCGTCAATGTGCGATCCTCCGCCGGTAGGGGGAGGGGCGAGGATGGTGCAGACGGTCGCGGAGCGGGTGGCGGAGGACCTGGCGGGTGCGCTGGAGGCGCTCCAGGCGCGGCTGCGGCCGCGGTTCAGCCGGGCGGAGCCCCGTCAGCGGGCGCGGGCCTACCTGCGTGGGCTACGCGGCGAGGTCGAGCGGAAGAACGGGTGGCAGCTGGCCGAGCACGCCGGGGCGGCCACGCCCTACGGGATGCAGCGGCTCGTGGCGGGCGCGGGCTGGGACGCCGAGGCGGTGCGCGACGATCTGCGCGCCTTCGTGGTCGAGCGGCTGGGCGACGCCGGCGGGGTGCTCATCGTCGACGAGACCGGCTTCCTGAAGAAGGGCGTCACCTCGGCCGGCGTGGCGCGCCAGTACAGCGGCACGGCCGGGCGGCGCGAGAACCAGCAGGTCGGGGTCTTCCTGGCCTACGCCGCCCCGAGGGGGTGTGCCTTCCTCGACCGGGCGCTCTACCTACCGGAGGAGTGGGCGGGCGACGCGGAGCGCCGCCGGGCGGCGGGCATCCCCGAGGAGACGGCATTCGCCACGAAGCCCGAGCTGGCGCGACAGATGCTGGCACGGGCGTTCGCGGCGGGCGTGCCGGCGGCCTGGGTGCTGGGCGACACCGTCTACGGGGGCGACGAGCTGCGGCGCTGGCTGGAGGGGCAGGGGCGGCGCTACGCCCTGGCCGTCCCCTGCACCCACGGCGTCTGGACCGCCGGGGAACGGGTCGAAGCCCAGGCGCTGGCCGACGCCCTGCCCGCCGATGCCTGGGCGCGGGTGTCGGCCGGGGAGGGGGCCGAAGGGCCGCGCTGGTACGACTGGGCCTGCCTGGCGCTCCCCTACGAGGCCGCCGACGGCTGGGCGCACTGGCTGCTGGTGCGCCGCAGCATCGGCGACCCGGCCGAGCGCGCCTACTATCGCGTCCACGCCCCGGCGGACACCGCGCCGGAAGCGATGGTGCGGGCGGTGGGGTGCCGCTGGCGGATCGAGACGGCGTTCGGGGAGGCGAAGGGGCTGGTGGGCCTGGCCGACTACGAGGTGCGCCGCTGGGACGGCTGGCACCGCCACGTCACCCTCAGCCTGCTGGCCCACGCGGCCCTCGTCGCCGCCCGCGCGGGCGGCTCGGCAGGCGAGGGGGAAAAGGGGGCGACCTCATC
>CADCWN010000423.1 GCA_902806415.1 uncultured Thermomicrobiales bacterium
GGTGCGCACCTCGACGCAGGGCGTGTTGCCGCCATAGCGCACGGTGGTCGGGCCGGGGGTGGGCACCGACCCGCGCGTGCCCCAGAACCGTACGGCGAGGCTCACGGAGATCAGCCGGCGGTGCCGCCGGTCACGGCCGCGGCGCGGCGCGCTCCATCAGCGCGGCGGGGTTCGCGATCGTGATCACCCGCTTCTCGACCGTGATGTAGCCGTGGTCCTGGAAGTCGGCCATCGCGCGCGACACCGTCTCGCGGCTCGCCCCGATCATCTGCGCGATCGTCTGGTGCGTGAGGCGCTTCTCGATCTTGTTCGCGCCGCCCTCCGCCGCCGTGTCGAGCAGGAGCCGGGCGACGCGGCCGGGCACGTCCAGCAGCACCAGCCCCCCGATCTTCCCGTCCGCCTGCCGGAGCCGCCGCGAGAGCTCGGCCATCAGCGCCCAGGCGATCGCGGGGTTCGCGTCCACCCAGCGGCGGAAGTCCTCGCGCCGCAGCACGAGGAGCGCCGTGTCTTCCATCGCGATCACGTGCGCCGAGCGCGGCTGCTCGTCGATGAGCGAGAGCTCGCCGAAGTGCTCGCCCACGCCGAGGACCCCGAGGATGACCTCCCGTCCGTCCTCGCCGGTGAGCACCACCTTCACGCGGCCCCGCTGCACGATGAACAGCGCGTCGCCCGGCGCGTTCCGCATGAGGATCGTGTCGGCCTTGGCGAAGTGCCGCTCGCGCGTGACCTCGGCGAGCCGCTGCAGCTCGGAGTAGGTCACCCGGGCCAGCAGGGGGACGGTGGCCAGGAAGTCGGCCGTCCGGTTGCGCGAGAAGAGGCTCAGGGGAGGTCCGGGTTGGGGTCGCCGTCCGCGTGCGGGCGACTTTCGGGCGGAACGCCCGTGGCCACGGCGGGATAACTACTAACGTCGACGCGCTTGTCTTTCAAGTTCGTCGCGTCGTATATTGCCCAGCTTCATCCGCGAATTCCTGAGGGGCACTGCCATGAAGACCGACATCCATCCTGAGTACTACGCCGCCACCGTGCACTGCGCCTGCGGCAACACGTTCACCACGCGCTCGACGGTGGCGAACATCAGCACGGACATCTGCTCGAACTGCCATCCGTTCTTCACCGGCAAGCAGAAGCTGATCGACACTGCCGGCCGCGTCGAGCGGTTCCGCCAGAAGTACGCGAAGGCGGGCTCCTGAGCCTACGCGACCGCCTCTCCGAGGCGCTCGAACGGCAGCAGGAAGTCGAACGCGATCTGCTCGACCCCCGAACGATGCGCGACGCGAGGCTGCTCGCGTCGCTGGGGAGGGGGGAA
>CADCWN010000424.1 GCA_902806415.1 uncultured Thermomicrobiales bacterium
CGCTGGATACTGGACGCCGCGAACCGCGCCGTGGCGGAGACGACGGCGGCGCTGGAAGCGTTCCGCTTCGACGAGTACGCCAGCGCCTGCCTGCGCTTCACCCGCGGCGACTTCTGCGACTGGTTCCTGGAGCTCGCCAAGCCGGTGCTGAACGGGCCGGACGGCGCCGACAAGGAGGAGGTGAGGGGCGCCGCGCAGCACGTGCTCGGCGTGGTGCTGCGCCTCCTGCACCCGGCGACGCCCTTCGTCACGGAGGAGCTGTGGGACCGCTTCGGCTACGGGCCCGAACTCAGCCTGATCCGCGCAGCGTGGCCGGAGGCGGCGCCGGTCGCGGGCGCGGAGGAGGCGCGCGACGACGTTGGCTATGCGATCGAGTTAGTGTCAGAAATCAGGACAGCCCGTTCTGAATACAGTGTGCCTGCTTCTGCTACGCCTACGCTGGTGATCCCGGATACTGCGACAGAAGTGATCCAGCGCACTTCAAGCTGGAGCGCTGAGATCGCGCGGCTAGGTCGTGTCGTGACCAACGTGTACGATAGTGACGACGGCATTTTCCTGTATGGTTGGGTCCAACTCGGGATTCGCGGAACGAACGTCTTCCTCGATTTCGGTGATCAGGTCGATCTTTCGTCCGAGCGGGCCCGCTTACTGAAGGACCGCAGCCGGGCGGTCGCCGAGGCCGAAAAGATCGCGGCCAAGCTCGGCAACGCCGATTTCGTCGCGCGCGCGCCGGAGGCGGTGGTGGAGGAGAACCGGGAGCGCCTGGATGCCGCGCGTGCGGAGGTCGCACGGCTGGACGCGGCGCTGGCGCGGGTGGCGGGGTAGGCGACGGGCGTTAGGGCGCGAAGAACGCCTCGGCCTCGACCGTGATGCCCGGCGGATCGAGCGCGATGGGACCACGGCCCACCAGACGTGCCTCAATCACCCCGTCCTGCCGGCGCTGATGGTGAATGACCATCCGCTGGTCCGTCCGTACGATGAGGTAGTGGCGGATGGACGGCACCCGAAAGTAGTCGGACAGCTTGGCCCCGCTATCCATCGCGCGGCTGCTGGGGGAGACCACCTCCACCACGACGACCGGATTGGGCGCGGCAACGGCGTCGTCACCCGTGCGCTCGCCGCAGTTGACCGGAGCGTCCGGTTCGTAGTCGGTGTCCGCGTCCACGGAAACCGTCATGCCGTCGCCCAACGCCTCGCAATCGATCCCGTTGGCGACGATGGCGTCGCGCAAGGCCGCCCAAACGGCGTTCTTCGCGCGCACGTGCGCGGCCCGTTCGGGGGCCATCGCGACCACCCGCCCCCCAACCCGCTCGAAGCGTCCCCGCGGCTGCTGGGCCGCCCAGGCCTGGAACTCCTCTCGGTTCATGGTGCGATCTGGCACCCACAGCGGTTCTATCATGGCGAACCCAGTATGGGCGCGCGGCAGGCGCTCCGCCACAGGGGACGCCCGTCCCTTGCCCAACTGCCCGCCACGGGGGACAAACCGGGAAAGTCGATTCGAGGGACGCCGCCACATGACCGCCGAATGGGACAAGTCACGCCTCCCGAGCCGCCACGTGACCCAAGGCCCGGAGCGCGCCCCGCACCGCTCCTACTACTACGCCATGGGCCTGACCGAGGCCGAGATCGCCCAGCCCTTCGTCGGCGTCGCCACCTGCTGGAACGAGGCCGCGCCCTGCAACATCGCGCTCTCCCG
>CADCWN010000425.1 GCA_902806415.1 uncultured Thermomicrobiales bacterium
CCCGGCGACAAACTCCCCTCCGAGCGGGAACTGATGGTGCGCCTCGGCGTGGGGCGTTCCTCGTTGCGGGAGGCGATCAAGACCCTCAGCGCGATCGGGATCGTGGTGGTGCAGATAGGGGATGGGATGTACGTCGGCAGCGGTCAGAGCGCCGCACTGACGAAGCCGCTCTCCTGGGGCTTGCTGATCGGCGAGCACACGGTCCGCGAGGTGATCGAGGCGCGCTATCTGGTCGAGACCGAACTCTGCGCCCTCGCCGCGACCCGCGCGACCGAGGACGATCTGGTCGCGATCGGCGCGCACCTCGACGCGATGCGGCGCGGGCGCGACGACGCGGATGCGTTCACGCGCGCCGATCAGGAATTCCACCTGGCGATCGCCACCGCCGCCCGCAATGGCGTGATCTACCACGTCCTCGACATGCTGCGGCATGTCGTGCGCGTCTGGATGTTCAAGACTTTCATCAACAACCCGATGCGGCATGGCGGCATCGTCGAGCACGAGGCGATCGTGGAGGCGCTGTGCGCCCACGATCCCGACGCCGCCCGCGCCGCGATGGGCGTCCACCTCACCGCTGCTGGCGACCACCTGCTGATGCTGCTGGCCGAATCGGCCACGGCGGAGGCGGGTGCTATCGAGGGAGAACAGGAGGTCGGACCTTGACGCGACGCCCGCGATGACTGGGGCGGGAGCCCCAGGGGTTATGCGCCAGCCGGTGCTGACGCTGGCGGGCGGTTGAACCCTGTGACCCGGCACAGGGTTCAACCGCCCGCCATCAACCATCAACCGTCTGCCCGCCCCATGACGACACGCGCGAAAAGTTATGGTAGAGTATTCGTGCGTGAAGGCGCAGCAGAAAGGGGACGAAACGATGGCACAGGGGACAATCAGGAGCCTCCGCGACGACCGGGGCTTCGGCTTCATCCGCCCGGATGGCGGCACCAAGGACATTTTCTTCCACAGTAGCGCGGTCGAGGATCGCCAGTTCGATCAGCTCCGCGAGGGGCAGCGGGTCGAATTCGAGGCAGGGGTCGACCCGCGCAACCCGGATCGCGAGCGCGCCGAGAACGTTCGGCTGATCGCCGACTAAGACCGACCGAGCAGACGCCGACCGACAGCAATCGCACCGCACCTTCACCGTCACGCGCCCGCCGCGGCAACCGCCGCGGCGGGCGCGTGTCCGCGTCCGCCGCGTGCGATACTTGGGGTCGCCTCGCGCGGAGGGCGCGGGAACAGGAGCGCAGATGCCGACGGAAACCGTGACGATCAGCGCCTCGGTGGGGCTACGACGCGACGAACTCGCGCCGGTGCGCGCCTTGCTGGCCCGCTGCAACACACATGACGGGACGGAACTCTTCCTCGCGCTGAAAACGGCGGTGGCGGGCGACGACACGACGCCGTTCTACCTCCTGGCGCGCGAGGCGGGGGCGCTCGTCGGCGTCGCGGAACTGGTCGGCTACCGCGAGATCGAGGGGACGATCCTCGTGGAGCCCGCGCGACGGCGGCGGGGGCTCGGGCGGTGGTTGGCGACCGAGGCGGCGCGCGAACTCGCCCGGCGCGAACTCACCAGTTGGCTCCTCGCCTGCGACGAGGCGTTTCCGGGCGGGGCGGCCTTCGCCGGCGCGCTCGGCGGCGAGCGCACCTTTTACGAGCACCGCCTGACCCTCGACCCGGCGCGTGTCCCGCCCGCGAACCGGCATCCCGCGCCCCTCGATTTCCGGCGGGCGCACGGGTCGGATGGCCCGGCGATCGCCGCGATCACGGCGGCGGCATTCGGCGATCCGCCCGATGCGGTGCTCGAATGGATTGCGCAGGATCTGGCCCGGCCCGACCGCCGCTGGTTCCTCGGGCTGGAGCACGGCGTCCCGGTCGGTAGCCTGCGCGTCATCGCCATCGCGGGCGGGGCGGATATCACCGCGTTCGGTGTCCTGCCGCAGCATCAGGGTCGCGGGCACGGGCGGGCGATCCTCTCGCGCACGATCGCGCTCCTGCTGGCCGAGGGGGTCGCGCCGATCAACATCGAGGTCGAGACCGAGAACGCGACGGCGCTCGGGCTCTACCGCTCCTGCGGCTTCGTGCCGCAGCACACCTATGGCTATTATCGCGTAGCGACCGCCCCGGGGGCCGCGAGCGCGGGCTGACGGCGATGGCAGCGGCGGCGTGGCCTGGGCGAACGCCGCGCCAGCACGAGAGCAGCGGGGGATAGCGATGCCAGTGGCGCTCCATTTCGACCCGTACGCCGGGATCAGCGCGGCCTCCGCCCTCGGGGCGTTGCTCGACGTCGGCCTGTCGCTCGACGCGCTGCGCGCGGAGCTGGCAAAGCTGCCGGTCGGCGGCTGGGCGATCGCGGCGGAGCGTGCCACCGTCGGCGTCACCGGCACGCGCGTCGCGATCACGATCGGCGCGCAGGACAGCCCGTGGACCCTCGGCCAGGCGCTGGCCCTGATCGCCGGGAGCACCCTCTCGGCGACCGTCCGCGATCAGGGCCAGCGTGCGCTGCGCGGGCTCGCCGCCGCCGACTGGGGCACGCCGCGCGACGACGACCCGGCCGGCACGCTCGACACGATCCTGGCGCTGATCGGGGTGATCGCCGGGCTCGAACTGCTCGGCGTGGCGGAAATCTCGACAGTCGCGCCGCCGCGCAGCGTGGCCGGCAGCCCCGTCACCCCCGCCGCGCGGGCGCTCCTCGCCACCGTGGCGACCGAGCGCCCGGCGTCGTTGCGCTTGCAGCGGGTCGGCTACGGTCTCGGCCCGGACGACCCGGCGGGGCCGCACCCCGCCGCCGTGCGCGTCTGGCTCGGCGAGGCCGAGCCCGGCGCGACAAGTTGGCAGACGACCATCGCCCCGGCGACTCCCAACGATGGGATCGCCGGAGCCCTGGTCCTCGTCCTTCCCCGCGCCGACGAGGCGGGGCCGGAGTACGAGCGCCTGACCGCCCTCGCCGCCGCCTGGTCCGGCCTGCCCGCACGCCTCAGCGCCCTCGTCGGGGGGCGCGAGGGGGGCGGGCCACCCCGCGCGACCGCCGCGATCGAGGCGGCGGTCGCCGACGGCGCGCGGCGGATCGTCGTCCTGCGCCTCGGCCTGGTCGCCGACCCGGCGATCGAGGAGAGCCTGGCAGGGATCGTCCGCTGGGCGCGCGGGCGCTGGCGCGACGTGCAGATCGTCCCCGCCCTGCCGCTGCTGACCGGCAAACAATTGGCCTACCGCCTCGCCGGTCGCGCGACCGAAGCGCTAGACGCCCTGAGCGCGCCCGGCAGCCCGGAGGGGGTCGCGCCGCCCACGCCCGCCGACACCGCCCTGCTGCTGCTCGCGCCGGGGAGCGCCGAGCCGGAGGCGAACGCCGAGGCGTACCGCCTCGCGCGCCTGATCTGGGAAGGGCGCGACTGGCGCACGGTCGAGGTCGCCTTCGCCAATGGGACCACGCCGACGATTGCCGGGGGGCTCGCCCGCTGCCAGGGCCTCGGCGCGCGGGCGACGATCGCCCTGCCCCTCCTCGCGCTCGACGGACCGGCCTATGCGCGCCTGACGGCGGCGGTCGGGGAGGCGCGGGCCGCGGCCCCGACCCACCCGTTCACCCTGGCCCGCCCGCCCGGCACGGCGGAAGGGTTCGCCGCGATCGCCTGGGAGCGCTATCGCGAGGCCAGCGGCCTACCGGTCGGCGACGCGGCGCACGGCCACGGCCACGGCGCCGACGGCGGCCACGGCGGATTGGCAGCGCTGCTACCGATCCTGCCGCCGCGCTATCAGGGCGGGGCGGCGGTGAACAGCGCCCCGATGGATGGCGCGGCGGACCTCGTCTACGACGAGGCCGGGCAGGTGGTCTGGGGCAATATCTGGGGCGACTTCTGCGATCTCGCCATCGCCGGTGGCCCGCCGCATCGCGGCGCGCTCCTTGAGGCACCGGGTCGCGAGGAGGTGCTGGCCAACCCGGAGGGCTACGAGCGCGCCCTCGACGAGCTGTCGCGCGGGCTGCGGCTGATCACCGGCTGGCCGATCATCCGTGACGCCGCGCCCGGCTGGATCGGGATCGTCTGCCCGGACGAGGAGGCGACCGTCTGGATTCTCCGCGCCGTCCTGGCCGAGAACGTGGTCGCCCGGCGCGAAGGGATCACCCTCTTCCTCCCCGCCGGGCCGGCCTTCCGGCTGAAGTACGAGATCAAGAACGTGATCACCGCCGTCGCCAAAACTCACCACTACTGGACCGAGCACATCGCCGCGCTGACCGCCGAGGACGGGTCGCCGCCGCCCGCGCCGGCCCCGGCGGCGACCGAGCCGCCGATCGTCGGGACCGACCCGGCGGTCGCGGACGGCGGCAAGCGCCGTTACGACTACGAGTGCCGCGCCTGCGCCACCCGCTTCGACCTGGCGCGCGCGGTCGCGGAGGCGGGGCAACCGGCCCCCTGCCCATTCTGTGGCGGGGAGGCACGCCGCGTCTTCAGCGCCCCGCGCCTCCTCTTCAAAGCCGACCCGCGCGACACCCAGCCGGTCTGGCACAATCACGGCGGGTACGGTCACGCCCATGCGAAGGGCAAAGGTTTCCACGGCGCGGGGCGGGGGGGCGAGAGGGGGACGTAAGCCCCGCTCGCCCGCACGACGGGGGTGCCGCGACTCCTCATCGCGGCACCCCCGTCGTGCAGTACAGCCGCACGCTCTACAGGTAGCCCTTGCGGCGGAAGAACCAGGCGAGGACCCCGGCGACCGCGACCATCGCCAGCAAGGTCCCCACGTAGCCGTAGCGCGCGTTCAGTTCCGGCATGTTGAACGGGGAGGCGTCGGGGTTGAAGTTCATCCCGTAGATGCCGGCGATCAGGGTCACGCTCATCAGGATGATCGAGGTGGCGGTGAGGATGCGCATCGTCTGGTTAAGTCCGTTCGAGTTCGTCGCGTGGTACGACTCCAGCGCCCCGCTGACCAGATCGCGGTAGACATCGACCGCGTCGGCCGCGCGCAGCAGATGGTCGTGGACATCCTGGAAGTAAGCGGTCGCCTTCTTGCTGACGATCGGCAGGTCGCGGCGCACCAGCGCCGTCAGCACATCGCGCTCGGGGACGAGGAGTTGGCGCAGGTCCAGCAACTGGCGGCGCAGCGCGAAAATCTCCTCCTGCAACCGCTCGCGCCCGCGCGGGTCGCGGGTCGTGACGATCCGCCGCTCCAGATCCTCGATCTCCCCTCCGAGGCGCTCGACGGTCGGGAAGTAGTGGTCCACGATCGTGTCGAGCAGCGAATAGAGCAGGACCCCGACCCCGCGCTCGATCACCGTCAGGTTGCGCCCGAGCCGCGTCGCCACCTCGTCGATCTCGGCGATCGGGGCGCTGTGTACGGTGATCAGGTAGTTCTTGCCGAGGAAGACGTCGAGCTCGTGCTCCTCGACGCGCGCGGTCAACTCATCGTAGTCGAGGTCGTAGAAGACGAGGAAGTAGAAGTCGTCGTAGCGGTCGATCTTCGGGCGCTGGTGCGGGCGGGTGGCGTCCTCGAGCGCCAGTTCGTGGAAATTGAACTCCTCGCCGAGCAGCCGCACCTCCTCGGGGGTTGGTGCCTCCAGATCGAGCCAGAGCAAATTGTGCTCGTCATCCAGCACGGCCCCGATCTCGGCGCGGTCGAGCTGGCGGCGCGTGCAGTA